>DITY01000158.1:49163-49291 GCA_002422955.1 Planctomycetaceae bacterium UBA6172 | reverse complement strand
TTAGATGTTTCAGTTCAGCAGGTTATCGCGAAGAGCCTATGTATTCAGCTAATCGCAATTCGGGTACCCCGGGATCATCGCTTGTTTGTCAGCTTCCCCAGGCTTATCGCAGACTTCCACGCCCTTCA
>DITY01000158.1:48830-49053 GCA_002422955.1 Planctomycetaceae bacterium UBA6172 | reverse complement strand
ATCATGAATCAACACCACAAAGAATCCTAAAGCAAATCTAATTTTTTGCGGCCCTCAGCCCAGCGGACTTACACCCGCTGCACCTCGAACCACAAGACGCTCTTAAAGAACTTCACCCCGCCGGTTGGATACCGATCGACCAGACTGAAACACCCAGGAACGACTCCCTGAATAACAGACTGGCTACCGACAACCATCCGAGCGTTGTGCTCTTTTAAGATGC
>DITY01000158.1:40866-48811 GCA_002422955.1 Planctomycetaceae bacterium UBA6172 | reverse complement strand
GCAGCCTTCACGGCTAGGCAAGGCCCTGGGACCAACGACTTGCTCTCGTTCGTCCCAATCCTGGGCCGCGACGGGCTCAAGAACGTAGCGAGCTAATCAGATCGGCGTCAAGCACTGCTGACTTGATTTTTTTGATTTGATTTCTCGCTCCATCGGACTCAGCTTTCGGCGTCGGCCTGAGTTCGTTGTCACTTGCGTCGGGGGAAATGTATCGGATCGCTGGCGGTCGTCAATGGCAACGCCCGACATTTTTCCGGAATCGGAAATGCGCGCGTCAGCTTTGCGTTTTTTGAGGCGAATTGCGGTTTTTGCTCAAGTCGCGGTAGTCGCCCCCCAAGACGCTCAGGGTGGCGTCGATCGCCGCGGGATGCGGCGGTAGGATGGTGCGCATGACCACTCCGATGATGCGACAGTACCACGAAGCGAAAGCGGCCTGCGGTGATGCCCTGCTGTTCTTTCGCATGGGCGATTTTTACGAGCTGTTTTTGGACGACGCCAAGGTCGCCTCCCGTGTCCTGGGGCTGACGCTAACCAGTCGCGACAAGGACAGTGACAATCCGACAGCGATGGCGGGATTTCCGCACCACCAACTCGACGGATACCTACAAAAGCTGATCCGGGCCGGTTACCGCGCCGCCGTGTGCGAGCAGGTCGAGGACCCGAAGCAGGCCAAGGGGTTGGTGCGACGGGAGGTCACGCGACTCGTCTCGGCCGGGACTTTGACCGATGACAGTTTGCTGAATCCGCGTGAAGCGAACTTTTTGGCGGCGATTTTCCGTCCCGCGTCAGGCAAGGGGGCGAGGAGCGGAACCCCGGGGGACGGGTCGCCCAATCGTGACGGTGCCGCCGCTCGCGGCCCGGGTAGCGGCAGCGTGAAGGACGGCCCCGCGAGCGACGAATGCGTCGGCATCGCCTGGGCGGAGTTGTCGAGCGGACGATTCGAAGCCGGCGTTTTTCCGGCATCGCGTTTGGAAGACGAGTTGGAACGGATCGGGCCGGCGGAGTTGATTTACCGCGAGGATGATGCCCGCGTTCGGCCCACTACCGGGACCCCTTGGGCCTGGACCAAACGCCCGGCCTGGACGTTCGGCCTCGATCAGGCATTGGAGTCGCTCTGCAAGCAGTTTGGGACCAAGAGCCTCGAGGGTTTCGGGTTTGACAGCTCCCATACCCCAGCGATTCAGGCCGCCGGCGCGGTATTGGCCTACCTGCAGGACACGCAGCGCGTTGCCCTCGATCATTTCGAAGGGCTGATCCCCCACGATGGCGCCGCCGCGTTGCAGATCGATGCGGCCACGCGGCGGAGCCTAGAAATCACGCGGACGATGCGGACCGGGTCACGAGAGGGTTCGCTGCTGGAAGTGCTCGACTTGACCGAAACCGCGATGGGGGCGCGGCTGCTGGCGGACTGGTTGGCCGCGCCGTTGACTAACCTGGCGGAGATCGCCCACCGTCAGGAAGCGATCGGGGAGCTCTGCCGCGACGCGACGCCCCGCGGCGAGATTCGCAAAACCCTGGGCGACATCTTCGACCTGACACGGCTGATCGGCCGGGTTGCAACCCAGCGCTGCGGGCCGCGGGATTTACAACAGATTTCTCGAACGCTGGCGATCCTGCCGGATCTGAAACGGCGTCTGGCCGCGGCGTCTTCGGCGTCTCTCCGCGGGATCGAAGCCGAACTGGAACCGCTACCGGAACTTCGGCAACGGCTCGAATCGGCGCTCGCCGAAACCTGCCCGTTATCAGCCGCCGACGGTCACTTCATCCGACCGGGCTTCGATGCCCCTCTCGATTCGCTGCGGGAACTGGCGCGGGGCGGTAAGCAGTGGATCGCCAGTTACCAACAGCGAATGACGCAGGAGACCGGAATCGCCAACTTGAAGGTCGGTTTCAACCGGGTTTTTGGGTATTACCTGGAGATCAACCAGTCGCAGATGGACAAGGTACCGGCCGATTTCATCCGCAAGCAGACGCTCAAGAATTGCGAGCGATACATCACCCCGGAGTTGAAGACCTACGAAGAAAAGGTCCTAGCCGCTGACGACGACGCGGCGACGCGGGAGCAGGAGTTGTTCTTGCAACTCCGTTCCGAGGCGCATCGGGCGTTACGACCGCTGCGGCGGATCGCGACGGCGCTCGCCGAACTGGATGTGTTGGCGTCGTTGGCCGAGTTGGCGGCGCAGCGGGGTTGGATCCGGCCGAAATTGACCGACGAGCCAATTTTGCGGATCGAGGCAGGGCGGCATCCGGTGCTCGATATCAAGATGGCTCAAGGCGAGTTCGTTCCCAACGACTGTTTTCAGTCGCCCGAGGCGGGCATGGTGCTGCTGATTACCGGGCCGAACATGGCGGGGAAGAGCACCTACATTCGCCAGGTCGCCCTGTTGACGTTGCTGGCCCAGACCGGATCGTTCATCCCGGCGACCAAGGCGACGATCGGCGTCGCCGACCGGATTTTCGCACGGGTCGGGGCGAGCGACGAGTTGGGCCGCGGCCAGAGCACGTTCATGGTCGAGATGGTCGAAACCGCGAGGATCCTCAATACCGCAACGCCGCGGTCGCTGGTGATCCTGGACGAGATCGGCCGGGGCACCAGTACCTACGACGGACTGGCCCTGGCTTGGGCGATCACGGAGCATCTGCACGAACGGATCGGTTGCCGGACGCTGTTCGCGACCCACTACCACGAATTGACTCAGCTGCAGGAGCTCTTGCCACGGGTCAGCAACCTGAATGTGGCGGTTCGCGAATGGAACGATTCGGTCGTGTTCCTGCACCGAATCATCCCGGGCGGGGCGGATAAGAGTTACGGGATTCACGTGGCGCGTTTGGCGGGGATCCCGTCAGCGGTCAACGAGCGGGCCAAGGATATCCTGGCGCAACTCGAATCGGATCATCGCAATTCGCTGGACCAGCCGACGATCCAGCCGCCCCAGGGGCGGAAGTCGGGCGGCGCGGTGCAATTGACGCTATTCGGCTTTGCCGATCACCCCGTGATCGATGAGCTGAAGCAACTGGACATCGACGCGATGTCACCGATCGACGCCCTTCAGTTTCTGCACCAGGCGAAACGGTCGATCGTTGGCTAGGGCGGCGAGCGGTGGTCGGTAGGCTGTCGCGGGAAGCAACGGCCTCCGAATTCACGGATGCGAGCCAACCCTGGCCGGGTTTCCTCGAGTCACCCTCGCGGGCGACCCCAAAAAACGATTTCCCCGATCGATCAGCGGATCGGCGAGTAGTCGGTCGCCTGCATGAACAGCGATTGCACACCCCCATCCGCCGCGGTCAGGGAACCGCCTGCCTGTTGCTCGGAAGCGGCGCGCGCGGCGACCCAGGCGGGATCTTGACGGAAGGCGTTGAACGAGGCCTTGGCCGCGTCCTGGCTATCGTGGGCCAAGATATAAACCAGCATCTTGTCGGCATCGGGCTGGTCGGGCATCAAGTTCCAATAGGCGACATTGGTCATGCCGTGCTTCGCAAACAGTTCGACGGTGTGGTCGCGGAAGCGAGCGTTGAGACCGCCGAGGTTACCGGGGGTCGCGGTGTAGGTGCGAAGTTCGAACACGCGTTTGCCCGCCGCGTCGGCCTTGATAGCGGGCGAGTAATCGGTCGCCTGGTAGAATTGGGAGACCGCCTTCGCGACCAATTTTCCATCGACTTCGCTCGCCTTGTAGGCGGCTTGCCAGTCGGGGTCAGCGACGAACGATTTCCATGATTTTTCGCGGGCCTCGCGGTCCGGATAGGCGAGGAAGTAGATTAGCATCCGCTCCGGATTTTCAATCGGAGACCAATAGCCGATGTTGGTGATCCCGTGCTTCTCGAACAGCTTTAAGGTGTGATCGCGAAACCTCGAATTGAGGGCATCGAGTTTGCCTTCGGCTGCGTAGTAAATTCGCATCTCGAAGACGCGTTGGTCAGGCTGGTCGGCCTGGGCGGTGGGGATCATCATGAACAGGGCGGTCAGGAACGCCGCGGCGAGGGGAAGGGAACGGGATCGAAACATGGCCGTGTGAATCTCGTCAGGTGGGAGGAGAGAATAAGGAGTTGGTGCCTAGGCCGCAGCCTATCAGGTTGGGCAGCGACAAACCAGCAACCGGCGCCGAGCCGAAACCATGTCCACAACGCCCGAGCTGGGTGGCCCAGCGAATGGGCAATCGGGAGATTCGCATGAGCGTTCGCCGTCGTGATTTTTTGATTTCCTCGGGTGGCCTGGTCGCCGGTGCCACGATCCGTTGGGGCCGTTATGCCGCCGCGGCCGAGCGGGCGGCAGCATCACCCGGCACCGAATGGCAGGCTGACGTGGTGATCATCGGGGGTGGGCTGGGGGGCTGCGCTGCGGCCATCGCCGCGCTCCGCGCCGGCTTGCGGGTGGTGATGACCGAAGAGACCGATTGGATCGGCGGGCAATTGACATCGCAGGCCGTCCCACCGGACGAACATCGTTGGATCGAGAGCCATGGGGCGAATGCGTCGTATCGGGAATTGCGGACGCGGATCCGCGATTATTATCGCGCCCATTACCCGCTCACCGAAGCGGCGCGACAAAAGCCCGAGTTGAACCCGGGCAACGGTAGCGTCTCGCGGCTGTGTCATGAGCCCCGGGTGGCGCTGGCGGTGTTGGGCGATTGGCTCGCCCCGTGGCTGAGCAGTGGGCACTTGCGACTGCTGCTCGAACATCGCCCGGTGGCCGCGGACATCGACGGGGATGCGGTGCGTGCGGTTACGGTCGAGCCGCTTCGCGGCGGCCCGCGGCGGACATTGATCGCCCCCTATTTTGTCGATGCGAGTGAACTGGGCGATCTGTTGCCACTGACCGAAACCGAGTTTGTGACGGGGGCGGAATCCCGAGCCGAGACGGGTGAATTGCATGCGGCTGAGATGGCCGATCCGAACAATCAGCAAGCCTTCACCATGTGCTTCGCGATCGACCATGTCGCGGGTCAGGACCACACCATCGAGCGGCCAGACGAATATGACTTTTGGCGTTCCTTCGTCCCGGCGCTGACGCCGCCCTGGCCGGGCAAGCTGCTCGATTTCACCTACACCCATCCGAACAGCGGGCTTCCCAAGCAGCTCGGCTTCGACCCGGCCGGAGGACCCACGAGCGGCGTGGTCAACCTCTGGACCTATCGACGGTTGATCGACGCCAAGCAGTTTCGCGCGGAGCAGTATGCCGGAGACATCAGCTTGGTGAACTGGCCGCAGAACGACTATCTGCTCGGGAATCTGATCGGCGTCAGCGACGAGCGGCGAGCGGAGCACATCCGCCGCGCGACGCAATTGAGCCTGTCGCTGATGTACTGGCTGCAGACCGCAGCGCCGCGTCCCGACGGGGGGCAAGGCTTTCCAGGCCTGCGATTGCGCGATGACCTGCTGGGGACGACGACTGGCGTCGCCAAGTACCCCTACGTGCGCGAGTCGCGGCGGATCCTGGCCCTGTTCACGGTGCTGGAAGAGCATGTCGGCCGGGAGCAACGGGCGATGGTGACGGGATTGGAGGGGGAGAACCTACGGGCCGCCAGCTTTGCGGATTCGGTCGGGGTGGGTAGCTATGCGATCGACCTGCACCCCAGCAGCGGCGGCGACAACTACATCGATTTCGCGACGTTGCCCTTTGAGGTGCCCTTGGGGGCGCTGCTGCCGCGGCGGATGACCAACCTGATCGCGGCGAACAAGAACATCGGCGTGACTCATGTCACGGGCGGTTGTTACCGGCTGCATCCGGTCGAGTGGGGAATCGGTGAAGCGGCTGGCTGCTTGGTCGGACACGCGATCGCCCACGGCCGCGGCCCGCGCGCGATTCGAGAAAGCGGCGAACATTTGGCCGACTTCCAACGAGAGCTCACTCGCCAGGGCGTCGAGATCCGCTGGCCTTGAGACGTCCACAGGCGACGGATTGGGGTTGAGCGCCGAGGGATGAGGTCGGGAGGCTGCCGTGGATGGCGATTCAAGGCGCATCGACCATTTCGAAGATAACCTGCCTGCGGTCAGGCCAAGCGGTGGTCAGCCCGAGCTTGATTCGGATCCCCGTCAAGGCGTTGGCCAGGTCGTTCAATTTGCGCAGCCGCGTCATCGTGTCCTGCAACCCGAGCACTTGCTGGTCGAGCGTCTCCTTGGCAGGTTTTAGCTGGCGACGGATTGTCGATGTGGCCAACGAGTATTGGCGCGCCAGTTCGGACTGCTGCGACAGCGATTGATTCAGCAGCACGGTCATCTTCTCGAGGGCTTGGGTGAGTTGCCGTGTCGAAAAGGGCTGCCAAGGTGAGGTTTCGCTCAGCTGCACGGCATACCGGAGTCGCAGCGTCCAGCGTGAAGTCACGCGAGATTCGAGGTGGCAGCCGATCAACGGGAAATCGTCTTCGGGCAGTTTCCAGCGGACCCGGGCCTGACCGCGCCGGACCTGGCTCGGGTCGGGAGATTCCAGCCAATCCAACTCGACGGCCTCCGATTCATCGAACTCGAGCGACCACAGCGGCGACGCGTAGATCGGAGGTCCGTCTAGCTGCCACGAGAACCTCGCATCCGGCTGTGATAGGTCCAAACTCATCGGCTCGCAGCGGAGCGAAGGGCGGAGCAGCAGATCGAATCGGCCCTGGTCGGCAGCGGTCAATCGCAAGCGGCCGGCGGCGACCTGGTCGGCAGTCGCATGGCGAGACGCATCCTCCGCCCAAGCGAACAACAAGCCCCCATCGGATGACCGCAGCGTCGCCAATTCCCGTTGCTCCTCACTGTCCACTAGCGACCAAGTCTGCTCGCTTTCGGTCCGCAGCGCGATCGGGGTCGCGGAACCGGCTGGTAATTCCCAGGCGATCTGGCGGATCGGACGGGCGGTCAGGAGCAACGGTGCCGCGGGCTGGCCTGCGGTAGGGAACGGGGGCAGGGTGATCGATTCCTGCCCCGAGGCCGGCAGCGCGACGCGGTGTTGATCGGGTGGCAGGTTCGGTTCGCCGGCCGCCTCACCCGCTGACTCCGATTGGGCTGCCATCGCCGCGGGCTGCGAAGGCAACGGGTCGAGCAGGCTGGCGAGGTCGTCGGTCGGAGCGGTCTGGCCGAGCTCCCGTGGATCGCCAGGCTGCGCCACCGAGGCGGTCTCCAGCAGTTGGAGCGCTGGCTCGCCCTCGACCGTAGCGGTGGCGAGGGAGGCCGCGGCGATTGAGACCGGGGGATCTTGGTCAGGCTGGTCGGACGCAACCTTAGGGCGAGTCTTAGCGTTGGACGGCGACGCTTTGGGCGAAGGCTTCGCCTGAGGGTTGGACGGTGCGATGGAACGGCTCGCCTGAGAGCTCGCTGTGGGCGAGAGCTGGCGAACCGCCAAGTAACCGCAGCCGGCCAGGGCGAAGACGGTCGCCAGGACCAGCGGCTTTCGACGTCCGCCGCATCGGGGGCCGGACTTTTTCCTTTTTTTTCCGGAGGCGTTCTCCTTCTTGCCGGAAGGGTTGTCGACCGCTCGCGGGCCGGCGGAGACCACAACGTCCGGTAGATGGGCAGCGGACCGAGCCGTCGGTTTCGAGTCCCAGGGCGCGTCGGGTTCGACGGCCAACCACCGCGGCGAGATCCGGTTGTCGGCGGCGACGAACCAATCATCGGGCTCGAACGGCGGGACAGGTTCGCCATGCGATTGCCGCCAGGCCGCGGAAAAAGCTTCGAATTGACGCTGCCAATCGCGCTGGATCTCCTCGGGCGGTGGGCCAAAGCCGCGGATCAGGCCGCCGATCGTCTCTGCCGGCGGCGGCTCGCCGCCGTCGATGCCCAGGACGGTGCGCGCGGCGGCATCGGCATCGAGTTGGCCGCAGGCGATCTGCTGCAACAATCGTTCAAGCGTGTCGGGCGTGATCTTGACCACGGTGCCACCTGCAGGGGCATCCCGAGAGCCCCGGAAAATGTCGCGGAATCGTTGCCGAAAAGGTCGCTCGGGTTCGCGGGTGAGCGGGGCCGGAGCGGATGC
>DITY01000158.1:0-40752 GCA_002422955.1 Planctomycetaceae bacterium UBA6172 | reverse complement strand
GGGACCGTCGGGATCATCATTGCCCCCTGCCAGACGGCGAACGCGAACACGAAAACCAAAACGCCGACGCGAAAACTGTTCCTGGACGACGCCATGACCATAAATATGAAATTAACACGGTTGATTTGGGGATGCCTCGTCGCGCTGGCACCGGTCAGTTCCGCGGTGCATAGCCCCACCGTCGCGTCGGGTGCTGGGCCCGTTCAGCACGCCCATTTCGAGCCCGACTATGAGGCGAGCGGCTTCATTTCCCCGGCCGGCATGCCTTCGCCAGAGGTTTACTACGCCGGGGTGCAGCAAGCAGGCTTCTTCGGCAACGGTCCGATCGCCTCGCAACTCGGTGCCGGTGGCCACGGCCCGGTGGCACCCATGGGTTACTGCGACGATTATGACGGCGGTTACGGCCCCGGCCCGATGGGACATCACCCCGGCATGTTCGGTGGCCCCGGGATGCATGGTGGACCAGGCATGTTCGGTGGCCCGGGGCAGGGTTACGACCCCGCGATGGGTGCTTGTGGTCCGGAAGGCTGCGGCTGCGGGGGTGGCGGCGGGCTCCTCGGCTGCGGCGGTTGCTTCGGCTGTGGCGGTCCGCTGCAGCGGCTTCGCGGCGCCTGTTTGTTCTGCCGTGGCGCTGGCTGCGGGGTCTGCACGGCGACGCCGTTGCGTCACTTGGTCGGCGCCATTGGCCTGCTGCGTCCTTACGGCGAAGCGGGAATCGCGGCACAGCGGTGGTATGACTTGTCCGCCGACGTGATGTTTCTCAACGTTTCGAATGGTACGACCGGCGCTGCCCTTACCTCGCAGGGGATCGACGGCCCGACCGTGCTGCGAGCCAACAGCGGTGATGACGACGGCATGACCGCCGGGGGACGCATCTCGGGTGCGTTCGTCGCCGGCCCGGGCGGCAATCTCGAAGTCACCTACTTGGGCGGCAATCGCTGGGAAGGGGATGCGTCCGTCACCGACCCGAATTTTGAGTTGTACTCGTTCCTGTCGGACTTCGGCAGCGACCCCGACAACGGCTTCGACGACACCGATCGGTCGGAGCTGCAGTCGGTCTCGACCGACTCGACCTTCCACAGCGGGGAAGTCAACTACCGCCGCCGGACGGTTGGACCCTACGGACGATTCCAGGGATCGTGGTTGGGCGGGATTCGCTACCTGCGGTTTGACAACGATTTCGAATACTTTACCCGCGGGGCGTTGGACAATTCGACGAATCAGAGCCTGCGGTTCTTTGACCTCCGCAGCACCATGGAAAACGAAATGGTCGGCGCCCAGATCGGCGGAGATCTGTGGTGGAACGTGATTCCGGGGATCAATGCCGGGATCGGCTTGAAAGGCGGTCCGATGGGGAACCGGATGGTTCGTGCCTCGTCTGCTTACGCCAACTCTCTCGGCCCTGGCGGAAACCCTGGCCTGGTGACGATCTCGGACCATCGGAGTGAGTCGGTATGGATGGGTGAGATTGAAGCGACCTTGCTTTACCGTCTTAGCCACTCTTGGACATTAAAGACGCAGTACTACCTTCTGAATGTCGATGAAGTGGCATACGGATTCGACACCACGGCGGCGTTCGTCTTGGTGGATCAGGCAAGGGTTGAGCCGATTCGGACTCGTTCCTTGACGATCAGCGGTATCTCGATCGGTGCTGAATATGTCTGGTAACTGAGCTGCCAGGCGGTTCCGCAGCCGATCGGATCGAACGAAGCCGGGTTTATGACCTGGCTTTTTTCGTTTTGATAGGCTCGGAAGCTGGGGGAGCGATGGGAAGCTGGAACAGGGCGAGGAACTTGGCCACCGGTGCGCTTGGCCGGGTTGTACCGGGTAATTCGTCCGAATGGCGGAACTTCTTGGCGTGGCCTGCGTCCTACCCAAGGCGTTTCGTTGACACAGGTGACAGTCCAACTAGAATCGACAACGTCACTTTTCCAGTCGCCACAAAACTCCCAGACATCCCAAATTAACGCGGAACCGAGATCGATAGTTTGAGGTTGCCGTCTGAGTTGACGTTATTCCTTTAGAATGGGGATGGCGTTGCGAGGTGGCGACCTGGCGAATTCGCTTATCTTTCCGCACCAGACCGCTTGGCCCTTTCGGAACATTGATCGTGAATCGAGGCACCCAGCAAACTCAGTTACGGCGTACGCGCCGGCCTGCCGCAGGTTCCCGCCACCGCCAATTGTCGGTGGAAAACCTCGAAAGTCGTCAATTGTTGGCGGCCGCGATCGGGGCGGGGACGTTCGTGGCACCACGAAACGTCGGAACGGTCCAGGCGTTCCAAGTCGTCGAAGTCGAGACGGCTAATCAGCGGGGGGTCAACGATGTCTTCCAAAGGGCTCAGGCGGTTCCGCTGGGGACGGGCGCCGGCCAGCAGCACACGGTCGATATTCGCGGCAATCTGCCGCCGTTTCAGCAAGGCTCGCCCCTGACGGGGACGCTGGCCGAGGACGTCGATTTTTATTCGTTCAATCTGAAGGCGGGCGACATTCTCGATATCGCCGGCTCGGGAGCGATCGGCAGTATCGACGTGTACTTCGGCAACGGCGCTTATTGGTTCGGAACGGAGCAAAACCAGGCGATTTTCTATCCGCCCGGTTCGCCATTGATGACGATCGGCAATGCGGTTGGGGCGCAGGTTGCGCCTTCGGATGGGACCTATTACGTCCGACTCGGCCGGGCGAACATCGTCACCAATCCGATCGGCGGCATCGACAACTACACGTTGGGATTGCGGGTCTACCGACCGGTTATGGAGCAGCAGCCGGTCGGCACGCAGCAGAAGGTCTTTTTGGATTTCGACGGTGCGGTCGTATCCGGTTCGGTCTTAGGTTTCCCGGGTAACTTGCGAATCCCGTCGCTAGCGGACTCGTTGACGCTGATCAACCTGACCCCCGAAGAAGAGGATTTGTTGATCAATCGTGTTCTGATTGAGGTCAACAAGCGGTTTCAAAGCGTGGTCACGTTCGGCTCGAACGGGAGTTTCCTAGAGACGGGAGTTCCCGGACAGTTCGGCATTCAGATCTTCAACAGTCGGGACCATGCCGATCCGGGAAATGACCCCTTTACGACGCGCGCCGTGATCGGTGGTTCGAGCGCCGACTTTCTGGGGCTGCCGATCTTAGGGATTGCCCAATACATCGATATCGGCAACTTCCAACCGGCTGCCAACGTCTTCTTGCCCGTCGAGTTCTTCGAAGCCGCGGTCATCGGCATTCCGCGGGTCAGCTCGGCCAGCTTGCTCGACATTTTGTCGGTTCGCTTGGCGACGACCGTGGCTCATGAGTTAGGTCATAAGTTTGGTCTCCGTCATACCGACCCTTTGAACGCGAAGGCTTCGATCATCGACACGGGCGGAACGGCCCAGGTTCAATTGAACGGCGTCGGCGCTGGTCCCGACGGAGTCTTCGGATCAATCGATGACACGCCGATCGTGTTCCCGCAGTTCGACCGATTCGAGCCGCTCGAAGGCTTTTTTGGTAATCAATGGGTTGCGTCCAGCCTCGCTTGGGCGCTGTCGACCGGCAAGCAGGGCGGTTCGCTGACCGGGACCGTGTTCAACGATTTCAACCGCGACGGCGTGCAGACGGGTGGCAGCAGCAGCGAACCCGGGATCAGCGGCATCACCGTGTTTGCCGACGCCAACGGCAACGGCCAATTGGATGCGGGCGAAATCCGCACCGTGACGACTTCCAACGGCAGCTACTCGCTCCCCGTCGGGACCGGCAACAACCTGATTTCGCTCGTCGCGCCGAGCGGTTTCGTGTTCACGACGGCCGCGTCGCGGACGGCCACCGGTGCCGCGACGAACGTCAACTTCGGCCTGTTCAAGCCCTCGACCGAGTTTTCCGGACGCAAGTTCGCCGACATCAACGGCAACGGCTTTCTCGATTCGGGCGAACCGGGGATCGAAGGGGCTACGATTTATATCGACCTGGACAACGACGCCCGCATCGACATCGGCGAACCGCGGGCGACCACGGACGCCAACGGAAATTATCGACTCAGCTTCGCCGGTCTGGCGGCAGGAACCTACTTCGTTCGCGAAGTGGTTAGTCCCGGATTCGAGGCGACGTCCCCAGCGGGTGGGTTTCATCGGGTCGTTTACGATGGATTGAATCCGCCGGTCGGCTTGGATTTTGGTAACCGGCCGTCGCGTGACTTTGGTGATGCCCCGGACAGCTATCAGACGACCATCGCCTCCAACGGGCCGAGCCACGGGATCGTCGCTGGGCTCAGCCTCGGTTCGTCGGTCGATCGCGACTTGGACGGGCAACCCTCTCCACGAGCCGACGCCGACGACTTGAACGGCGTCGTCGGTGCTGGCGGCACCGTGGTCGACGATGAAGACGGCATCCGGTTGCTGACCCCGCTTTCACCGGGTTCGGTGGCGACCTTCGAGATCAACATCACCAACACGACCGGCCAGACGGCCTTTCTGCAGGCTTGGTTCGACTTCAATCAGAACGGGCGGTTCACGGACGCCGGCGAACAGGTGTTGAAGAATGTCGTGCTGCCTGCCGGGTCGAACCTCCGCGAGATCGCGATCCCGGCCGGTGTGCAGACCGGCAACCTGTTCACCCGCTGGCGATTGAGCACCACGCCCGATTTGGGCGTGGGCGGCTCGGCCAATAATGGTGAAGTCGAAGACCACCTGTTTACGGTCCAAGCGCAGCCGAGGGTGGCCAATGACGACCTTGTGAGCGTCTCGCGGAACAGCGCCGCCAACCCGATCAACGTGCTGGCGAACGATTTTGAAACCGTCGACAACCGGTTGCGGATTACCGGGATCGATCGCTTCTCGCTCGGCACCCGCGGTCAAGTCACCATCGCTCCGGACGGACGGTCGGTCTTCTATACCCCGCCCAATGGGTTCGTCGGCCAGGATCGGTTCACCTACACCGTGACTCCTGACTTCGGCCCACCCGCCACGGCGACGGTGACGATCAACGTCACTTATCAGAACAATGTGCCGGTCGCGGTCGACGACTCTTTCGAAGTAGCGCAAGGCTCCAGCAACGTGGCGCTCAATGTCCTCGACAACGACCTCTCCAGCACCGCTGGGGGGATCACGATCGTGTCGGTGACCCCAGGAACCCAGGGCGGCGTGACGTCGCTGGCTGGTGGCAATCAGTCGGTCCGCTACACGCCGCGTGGCGGCTTTGCCGGAACCGAACAGTTCACCTATACCATCAGCGACCCGGCGGGAAACATCAGCTCCGCGACCGTCACGGTCAATCTGATGCCGGGTTCGCGGCAGGACGATGTGGTCGAGTTCGATATCCAGTTCTTGGACGTCAACAACTTGACCCCGATCAGCAATATCCAAGCAGGTGCCGATTTCCTGGCCCGCGTGACGGTCCAGGATGTCCGCGCCGCGCTGAACCGCACGGGGGTCTATTCGGCATTCCTGGATTTGCTTTATACGCAAGAACTGGTATCGATCGTTTCGGATCAGACCAATCCGCTCGGGTTCGATGTCGATTTCGGCAGCTTGTTCTATGGCGGGATTTCAGGAGTTCAGAGCGGTGATGCCAATACGCCGGGGTTGGTGAACGAAGTCGGGTCGCAGCGGATCAGCCTGCAAGCGCCACCGACCGATGAGGGCCAGATCGAACTGTTCACGATGCGATTCCAAGCGGTCGCGCCCGGGATCGCCGTCTTCGCCGCCGACCCAGCGGACGACCCGATCAACGAAACCACGGTCTTCAATCGCAACACGGCGATGGCGATCCGTGAGTTGCGATTGGGGATTTCGGAGTTGATCATCAACCCGTCGGGCGAAGCGTTCACCTCGGCGATCGATGATGCCTACCCCGACGGCTTGGATTCGTTCGGTAACCGGATCACTGCGGGCGTACCGGCGCGGTTGGATGTGCTCAGGAATGACCTGCTCGGCACGACCGGCCAAGTCTCCGAGTTCTTCATCGTCGCACAGCCGAACTTCGGTACGGCGTCGGTGAGCAACGGGTTGGCGACCTACACGCCGGACGGAGGGGTTGTCAATCGATTCGACAGCTTCACTTACGGGATCGTAACCGCCGACGGGGTCCGCAGCACCGCGGAAGTCACGCTGTTCGTCGGCGATCCGGCTCAGGCCACCAACGCTTTCGACGTCGATATCAGGCTGCAGATCGTCGATGCCAACGGGAACCCTACCAGCCAGATCGTCCGCAACTCGCGGTTCGGCGTCCAGGTGATCGTGCAGGATCTCCGTTCCGCGCTGGCCGTGAATCCGCAAGGCGTGTATGCGGCCTACACCGATCTGTTGTATGACGCCGGCTTGGCGGTCCCGAGCAATACGATTCTCGACGACGCGTTCGGCTTTGACGTCGTGTTCGGGCCTCGGTTCAACGCCTCCGCCGCCTTCGGCGACGGCAGTCGTTTGGGCATCATCGACGAGTTCGGGGCATTCCTCACCAGCACGGACCTGAACAATCCGGCGTTGTCCGGCAATCCGGTCTTGTTGGCGACCTTGTACTTTGAAGCCCGGGGAACGGGGAACCTGCGGTTCGCCACCAGCCCCGCGGACGCCAGCCCCTTCCGTGACACGCTGTTGTTCGAACCGCCGCAACCGGTTCCCGTGCCCCGCATTCGGTTCAACGTCGCTCAGGCCACGATCGTCTCGGGCGGCAGTGGCGAGGGCGAACGCCACAACGCCTTCCTGCCCTTCGACGTCAACGGCGACAACCTGGTCACCCCGATCGACGCCCTATTGGTGCTCAATCAGATCGGCACCGCCGGTCAGATGAGCGAAGGAGAAACGGCTGCAAATCGTCCCCTGCGGTTCCCGGACGTCAACAACGACGGCCAGATCACCGCGTTGGACGCATTGCTCGTGATCAACTACATGAGCCAGACCAATCTCGGCGGAGGCGGAACCGCTGCTGGCGGCGAGGGCGAGGGCGAAGGTTTCGATGCGAGCGAGGCTTTCGCCGCGACGGTCCCGTCGACCGGCGGTTCGCAGGCGACCGACTTCGGTTCGGTTGACCGGATCCCGCTGCGTGGTTTTGTGGCTCCTCCGATCGGTGCCGCCGGAGATGACGAAGAACGCGACGGCTCCTGGTTGGCATTGCTGGCCGATGACGTCGCCAACGTTTGGAGTTGAGTTCGAGTCGCGGCTGCCGCTTAGTACCCACCGAGTCTGAAACTGGCTCGGTGGCCGTTGTTGAGCTGGCAACGTGCCTCAACTTTTGGCGAAATGGCCTCCGGAACGGTTGCTACCGGCGATCGTCGGTCGCTGCTGAACCGGGGGATGACCGCCGGGTTGGCCAGCGGTGCAGCGCTACCGCCCCGTCCGCCGCAGGCTCGTGGGTTTAGCCGCATCGACATTTCGGATACGATGCCAAAGGAAGGCGACAATCGGCGCCATGTTTCAGAACCCGTCTTGAGTATTGAGCCGATGTGGTTGTGTCCCGAACCGGGGATGGCGGAGTTCCGGGCGAACGGTTGGAAGTTGGCTGTAACGGCCGAGGCCGCGAACGCGGACGGTTCGCGAAACTCGGCGATCCGGATGATGGTTTGCCGCGACGGGTTGGTCGGTGCCTCCGCCCAAATTTGCCTGCCGGGAATCGAGCTGCCGGCGGTCAGTGATTCGTTCATCCGCGGCGATGCGTTCCACCTGTCGTTCGCGGAGCGGCCCGAGCATCCGATCGGTCTGGAACTCGTCCTGCTAGGGATCGAAGCCGACGAAGATCAGTTGGTCTTTGAGTCGGTGATCTCGATCAACACGCTGCTGTTGGACAGTTGGCCGCAACTCGAATTGCGGATCGGGACAGGGCATCCTGGCCAACCGCGTTGGGGCGAGGTGCCACTGATCGTGTTGGATGAATCCGATTCCGTCCGCTGGTGGTACGCGCAGCCGCGACAATCGGGTCTGGGGGCGAGCGTGGCGACGCATTTGGCCTGTGAGGCGAGGGACCTCGGTTCGCTCGACCCCAGTTTGCCTTTAGATTCCCGCCGATTGCGGTTCTTCGGAGACTTCTTGGAGAAGGGCGTGATTCGAAGGATTTCGCCGTGGTGGGTCTGGTCCAACGGGATACTCCCACGGGCCACCGGTGATCGCGTGGCCGCACAGCTTGAGGCCCGACCGCTGCCGTTAGGCGGTTGACCGGGGCGGTCGGTCAGCGGCTTGAACGGGCGAAAGTTCGTAATCCCTGCCGCGGGGGTGAGTGATTCGGCGACGTGTCAGCGAGATTTTTCGCGAGCACAGCACGGCTTTGGGGATCTTGACGATTGTGGCGATCAGGCCAGCCGAAGCGACTGCGATATCGCGGCTTGCAGGCAACCGTCCGCTATTTGCTTTTACGCCTAGGCAAATGGCGTAGAATAATCATTCGGGTTCCCCATCTCATCTTCCCATTCCCAAAGGCGCCCCTTGGCAGTGGCCCAGCGTTCGTCCAATCGTCCCCGACGGATATCGTTACGGCCACCGTTGGGCGTTGCGATGGCTATGGTTATTGGCTGGATGCTCGTCGATTCGGTGAATGGCCAGCCTCCGGGTACGTTGCCATCCCCTCAAGCGATCGGCACGCTTGCGCCGGCCAGTCCGCCGGTCACGGAAGACGCCCCTGCGATCGTTCCCAAGATGTTCTTGGTGTTGGACGAAGCGGGTAACCCGGTCGCGGTACCGGGAATGACATTCGAAAAGCTCGATGACCTGTTGCGAATGAAAGAGGGATGGTTGCAGAGCGTCCAGCCCTTTTCGATCGAATCGCTTGAGATCCGTGGGCGGGTGCTAGCGACATCCGCCGAGTTGACCGTGACGGTCCGAATCGAGCTCGAATCGACAGGTGGAAAGTGGGTCTCCGTACCGTTGAACATGGGGAACTTTCATCGTACCGGGCCAGCCGACATCTCCGGGATCGAACGCTATCGCATGGACTTGGCCGAGGACGGCGGGGGACACGTCTTGCACCTGGAAAGTGCCACGAACCGTTCCGTTGTGGTCGCGATGCGAGTGGTGACGCGAGTCTCTGCCGCCCCGACCTCGGCGATCGAGTTTCAGCTACCCGACGCCCCCAGTTTGGTGGTGCTCGAGATCCCTTCGTCCGGGGTTTCGGCGAATGTCATCGGGCAGGGAGACGAGGTGCTGTCGACGCAATCGAGTGCGAGCGAGACCGAAGTGACGCTCAGCGGTCGGGGGGGAAATTTCGGCCTGCGATTCGGGTCTCAGATCCCGCAAGCGGATACGCGGCCATTGTTGGAGAGCGAATCTCGCATCATCGTCGACTGGCAACAGGCCGATAGCACGCCCTTGGTTTCGCACGAACTTTCTGTCCGCAGTTTGCAGGGTGATCTACCCGCCTCCGAGCTGATCCTTCCGGCCGGCGTATCGCTGCTCCAGCAGCCGACAATTCGGGGCGGCGGGCCGTTCGAAATCGGAGAACCGATCGAGCCGGAGGCTGTGACGGGCGGCTTGGAGGCAGATGACCCGGGACCGGCCTCCCGAGGGGCGGTCGTGCTGGTCTCGCCGCTGGAAGGCCAAGGCGATTCACGGGTCGAAGTCAGTTTGGCGACCCAGTTGCGGACGCTGGGCGAACGCCCGGGGGCGAAGGTGATGATTCGCGGGGTTGAAGTGACGGACGCGATCGAGCAGACCGGCGAGATTGAGATTCGCGTGCCGCGCGAATTTCGCTTGCGTTGGGAATCTCGTCCCTGGGTGACTAGCCTGTGGGACCGCGCGGACGCGGAGTCCTTAGCGACCCGAACCTACCGATTCCGCTTCGACCGCATACCGTTCGAATTGCCGGTTTGGCTTTCGGCACGAACCGAAAGGCTACGGGTCGAAGGCGATTTCAGGCTGACATTTTATGATTCGCTGGCGTTGTTGAAGCTGCAACTGCGAACGACCGGTGGCGTCCCCGACTCTCGGATTCTGCCTCTCGACGTCGGTGATTGGAAAGTGCAGACCGTCTTCATCGGCGGCACCAGCACGCCCGTCGACACGGAACAAATCGATGAACTGCTCGAGATCGACCTGTCCTCGCTGCCCACCGGCGGCGAAAGTGATCGGATCGAAGTCACCCTGGCCCAGCCGATCGCGGAGGACCAGGATCGCATCGATTTGGCTTTGCCTCGGGTCACGGGCGACCCGTCCCTGATCGGGACGATCGCCTCCTCGCTCAGCGTCGTGACGGAAGCGGATTATCGTTTCGTGGCGGACCTGACCGCGTCGCGTGGGATCGGTGAGGTGTTGCGGGTCTATGGCCCGTTGCCAGCATCCGATCCGACGATCGGGCCGGATGTTGCCGACGGCGCGCGGCTCGGCACGGATCTGCTCGGTGGCCTCGGCGTCTCCCCGAAACCGGCACCCGTCCCGCGACTAGCGGACCCGGCGTATGAGAACCGATACGCGTTGCCCGACATTTCCCAACCCGGCCGGTTGGTCGGCTTTTTGGTAACCGAACGTCCCGGGATTTCCTTTCAGGCGGAGGTCGAGCTGTCGATCGAAGGGAACCAGTTGATCGAGGTCATTCACTGGACGCTCTACCCTCGTAGCCGCCTTCGGGGCCGGCTGCCGATCATCTGGGAAGAGGAGCAGCCGATCGAGCCGAGTGGGGACCCGATCAAGGGGGACGATCCGACGGTGAAGGCGGGAGACGGAAAGGTCCATCGCCTCGCGTCGGCCCCGCTCTGGAGTGTCACGGTGGACGACTCACCAGCCGTGTTGCGAAGCGGCGTGGGTGGCGATCACGCGATCCTGAGCGAAGCGCTCGCCAGCGGTCCGCACCGCATCCGCCTTCGGCGGAGCCGCGAACTGCCGCCGGAACTGTTGGCCATGGAGGCGAGCGAGGCGGGACAACGCCTGGCCGGCTTGGTTTTGCCACGGCCAGAGGTATCCGACCTCAGTTTACTAGGGCCGATCGCGATTCGTCTGCGGTCGGATCGCGGCCTGGAGCTGACGTCACGCGACAGTCAGTCCCGCTGGTCGGACGATCTCAAACTTGCCAGCCTACCGGCGGTGGGATTGCCGTTGAGGCTACGCCGGGTTGACGGCGATCGGGACGACATCACGATCCGTCGAGCCTGGCTGCAAACGGCGGTCAGTCGAGAGTTGCAATACGACCAACTGGTCGCGTCGGTTCAGGGTGGTGGCCTATTGCGGCTGCGACTCGCACCGGGGTCTCAAGCGGCGCGGCTGCGCGCATCCGTTGACGGACAGACGGTCGAACCCTTGCGAGAATCCGCCGACTCCTGCCTGGTGCGTCTGGGTGAGCCTGGCTCGCACTCGGTGGTGGTGCAGCTTTATCAGCCGCGAACGGCGGCGGTTTTTTCCGAACAGATTCAGCCGGTTCTGAAGTTGCCGATCAGCGCCGAGCGAGTGTTCTGGGAAGTAATCACCCCGAAGGACGATCACCTGATTTGGTACACGCCGATCTTAGGTCAGGCGATGAAGTGGCAATTTGATCGCTGGCACCTGCATCGGCAACCGTTGCAAACCGCGGCGGAACTCGCGGTGTGGGCAGGGGGCCAGCCTGGCGACTCGCGGCTGCCCCAGGGGAATCGTTATCTGTTCGTCGGCGTCGAAGCGTCCGGTCTGCGTGTGGTCACGATGTCCCGTCTGGCGATCTGGATGCTCGTCGGCACGATCGTCCTGGGGGTCAGTTGCCTGTTGACGTACTACCCGACTTTGCGACATCCGCTGTTGGCGATGTTCGCTGCCGTTTTCTTGGGCGGCTTGACTTGGTTGCTGCCAGACGCATCGGTACTCGTGGCCCAGGTGATGCTCGTCGCGATGTTGATGGTCGGCGTGATCGCTGGTGTCGGACACCTGCTGGTGCCGCGGCGGCCGGGTCGGGTATTGGTCCCCGGCGGTGACCGTTCATCGCTGCGCGGACGGATGCCGCAGGCGTCAGGTGCCGGCGCGGCTTTGGCCGCGGCGCCGGGCACACCGCCGCTTACCGCTGCCGTGCCGGGGCGGGGTTCGACCGCGGAGGCGCGCTGATGTTGACGATTTGGCCCCTCCGCAGAGCCGCGGGTGAATGCGGGCGTTCGCTGCTCCTGGTCGGCTTGGTCTGGCTCGGGCTGGGTGCTTTGTCGCCTGGACAGCATCCGGGCAGCGTTGCTGGCCGAATCGATGCGATGCTCGGCGCGACCGCCTGCCGCGCTGACGAACCGACTGAACCGCCGGCCCAGACGGACCAACCCGATGCGGCGGCGGCCGAGATTCCCACTGTGGTAGCGCCGGCCGAGCCAGCGGAGTCGGCCGTCACCCAGGACGCTCCGCCGACGAGGTCGCCGTTGCCGCGGTCATTCGAATTGCTGCGTCCGATCTATTTCTTTGGCGGCCAAGCTTCCGGCATCGTCCCCGATTTTTTTCGCCCGATCGCGATCGAGCAACTCGACCGACAACTGCGACCGCTCGCCGATTCGGTCATCTCGGGCGTGGAGCGGCCGCAATTGGTCCGGGCCGTCTATGTCGCAAGGCTGGCGGGGGCTTCGTTGGTTTCGACGCAGACGACCTGGGAAGTCGCGCACCACGGGCAGGCCCCCGAACGGCTGTCGTTGGGTTCGATCGGCTTGGCGATCCGTTCCGCCAGCTTGGCCCCGGGGGGCGGGGGGCTGCAAACCGATTCTCCACCGCTGGACACCGACGGTGATGGCAACGTGTCGTTGACGGTAGAAGGCGACACCCGGTTGGCGATTTCCTGGACCGCGGCCGGGCGGGAGACCGATCGCGAAATCAGCTTCGATTTGGCAATCCCTCGGGCCAGTCAGGCGCGGTGGCTGATCGCGGTCCCGACGGAAATGAAACTGGACACGTTGGACGGGGTGATCCAGGCCTTGCCCAGCCCGCCGCCGGAAGCGGCCGCGCGGGATTCCGGAAGGAGTCTGGCCTGGTATGCGATCGAGGGGGGGGGCTTGTCACGATTGCGGCTCCGAGTGCTCAAGGTCGCTGGCGGCCAGACCAACTCGCCGCTCGTAGTCCGCCAGGCATCGATGGTTTACGAATTGCTGCCGTCCTCGATCCGATTCGCATCCCGCTGGGTGGTCGACCCTCCGGCGGATGGTGTGTTGCCGCCGCTGCGACTGGACGGGGGCCGGGTGACTGCGGTCACCGTGGGCGGAACGGCGGTCCGCTGGAACGAAACGCTGAGTGAAGAGGGGAAGTGGATTCAGCTCCGGGCCGAAGCGACCGACGTCTCCTTGCGGACGGCGATCAACATCGCCGTCGACGGCGAAGCCTCCTGGTCGGACGTGCCAGGACTGCAGGAATTGCCTTGGGTCGAATTCCGTGATTGCGTCCCGGAATTGATTGGCAACCAGCTCCCGGCGAAGGTGATGGTCGATTCGCGACTCGACCTGATGCGGCTGGGCTTACCCGCCGGTTGGGATTACTTGTCGCCGGTCGAGGCGAACCAAAATGGAACGACCTATCGCCTGGGCGGTCCCTGGGGTTCCGAGCCGCCGAGCGTCCGCATCGCCGCTTTCGAAACCCAGATCTTCGCCAATTCCGTGATCAGGCTGTCGGCGACCGAGGCGCGATTTCGCGCCGTTTTGGAAAGTTCGATCGAGTTGGGAAGCGGCGGGCCACGTCCGATTCGGTTGCGGATCGAACCGGGCTGGACGGTCGAGAGCGTGGTCTTGCCGCAAAGCGGGCGTGTCATCGAGTTGCCGCCGGAGTTTGCCAAAGAGCGTCTGATCTCCCTTTGGCCGACGGCGGACGAAATGGAAAACGGCGGTCTGAAGCTGCGGGTGATCGGCTATCAACCACTGCGGCTCAATGGGGATGTTGCCATCTACCCCGCCAGTTCCTTCGCGAGTTTGACGAATTCTCGCAATCGGCTGGTGGCTGTCGTCTCGCCCCCGCAGGGATTTCGCTGGACGTCCGAAGCGTCGCTCGTTGCCAACCGCACGAGCCCTGAATCGCTGACGGCGATCCAGCGCCAACTGCTCGGAGAGGTCCCGCCGGAGGCGATGCTGCTGGACATCTCGCGGGAGCGGATCGAGTCGCTGTCCAGCCGCAGTCCCATCGTTGACTTCAATGCGAACACGCTGTTCAAGCTGGTCGTCGAGAACCAACGTCTGCTGGAAACGCTTACCGTTTCTTGCGTTTCGGCTGTCGGCCAGCTCGATCAGGTGCGGGTCGAGTTCGGGGTCGGGAGCCAGCCGGACATGGCCTGGTCGGTCGACCCGTCCACCTCGCCGCTACGGCGTTTGCTCCGCGCTCGCCGGCTCACGCCGACCGCGGCCGATGCGGCGGAACAGCGGGAGATTTGGGATTTGGAATTGGAACGCTCGGGAGCGCAAAGTGCCGTGCTGATCGGCCGCCGCGAGCGGATCGTGTCGGCTTGGGCTGGCGGCGCCCAGCAAGCTCGCGAGCCGCTGCGGGTCGAACTGCCCAGCGTGATGGGTGCGAGCGGTCGCGTGGCGCGGGTGCTGATACCCGATTCGTTACGCCTGGTTCGCTCCTCAACCGGGGTCCTCCGCGTGCCCCACTCCGTCGAAGGTGGGCTGACGCCACAGGCCGATCCGAACGGTGGCACGGCAGGAACGATGCTGAGGTACGACCCGTCCGGCACCAGTTGGATTGAGGTCATCCCGGCCACGGACGCCCCGCCGCGATCGGTCACCTGGTCCGAAGCGATCGACATCGTCAGTTCGCTACGGGGCGGAGATTGGATCACGGCCAGATACGAACTGGGGCCAGGCGAATCCCTAACCATCGATTGCGATTCTGATCTCCGGCTGGCCGGGGTAACCGATAGCGAGGGGCGCGGATTGGTGCATGACTGGGTGCCGGGAAGGCTCGTGATTCGATCACCGGACCGTTCAGCCCAGGGCCGATCGGAGCGAGACATCACGCCGCTCGGCGATGCGACTCGGGTGATCGTCCGATGGTCGCGCCCGTCCATCGGTAATGCCTGGCTGAAGGCCTGGCAGCCGCCCCGATTGGCCGTCTCGGGATCGGTTCTGCGCAGCCGTTGGCGACTGCATGCCGCGACGGACTCGCTGATCCCCCAGCAGTTGATCAGCCGTCTGCCAGCACCGCTCGGCCGCTGGACCGGCGTAACCGATTCCGCAAAGGATCGACCCGTCAAGTTGGACGCCGCGGACAGCCTGTTGACCGCCGACTCCACGGCTTGGGAGCTCAACGCGGTTGATGACTACCCGGTCTGGATCGTCGACCGTTCGAGTTGGCTAAGCTTGGCGGTCGTGATCAGCTTGCTACTCTTCGCGGCCTCCTGGAAATTGGCTCGCCAGCACCCGATTTTGGTCGGTCTCGGATTCGGGCTATCGGCCATTTTACTCCCGACGCTTTCGCTCGGCTGGGGTTGGATGCTCGTGACCTGCTTGCCGATCGCGGCCGGCAGCCTGCTCGGCACGACGTTGCTGCTACCCAGGGGTCAAGGGCGGGCGAACCTCATCATTCCGGTCAAGATTACGGAAACGGCCCGGCTCACCTGCTGGCTCGGATTGGCGATCGGCGCAACCTGGTTCTTGGGTGCCGGGGACGTTTGGGGGCAAGCCGCCCCGTCGCAGCCGAATGGGAATTCGCCGGCTAGCGGTGCATTACCTGTGCCCCGGAATGCCGCCGCGGGCGTTCCCCTGCCGGCGGGTGTGAACGAACTGCTGCCCCTGGGCAGGCGCCCGACGGTCTTGATTCCGACCGGCCCCGATGGGCAACCGTTGGGCGACAAGGTCTACGTGCCGCAGCGGCTATATCAGGAATTGTTTCGTGAAAAAACGATGCCCGTCGCCCCTCCGACCATTACCTCGGCCATCTATCGGCTCCGCTTGGATGGGATGACCGATACGGCGATGCCGTCAGCCGAATGGGAGATTCGCTATTCGTTATCCAACTTAGCCGAGCGTTCCGAAATCCTGCTCCCGATCCGATCGACCGACCTGCGGAGCGTGCAGTGGTTGCCGGGGGGGGAAGCCAAGCCGTTGCGTTGGACGGCGATGGGAGACGGCCAGGTCAAGATTTCCTTGCCTCCCATATCCTCGGCGGCACTGCTACTCCGGTTGGTCACCGAAGTCGAGTCGCCCGAGCGCCGGCTGCGTCGGGTCCGGTTGGTTATCCCGGCGGTGGCCTCGGCGTCGCTGATGGTCGACAGCAATGTGGCCGTGCAGCGATTCGAACTGACCGGCGCGATCGGCCAGACCGAATCGCTTCCCGATTCCGGTCGATTATCGGCCGACCTGGGAGCGGTTAGGGCCATCGAATTGGGAGTGTTGCTGCGGCAGGGCGCGCGGGGTATTCCGGCGATCGGCGATCGGCGGTATTGGGTTCACGGGTCCCCCGGACGCGGTCAGGTCGAATGCGAGATCGAACCAGCCGAATCGTCGATTCAGGTTGGCACCGACATGCCGATCGTGGTTCTCGGCGGGACGCCACCGACGTTGACCACGACCGACTGGGCCTTGCAACGGTCCGAGACGATCTCCTCGCAGCGTCAACTGCTGACTTTCCGGGCCCGCCGCGATCAGCCGGAACCGATTCGGTTGCTGTGGCCGATCGATCCGATCACCGCCGGGATGGGCGAAGCGGATGAGGCGGTCGCGATCACGATCCCGGACGTCATCTCCGCCGGTTCGGCCTCCACACCCAGCGCGCTGATCGCGACTTGGGCTGGTGAAGGCTACCGCTTGATCTCGCTGGGCGCGGCTGATCAGGCGAGCGAAGCCAGTGATTCCATCGACAGTTTCATCGCCGCTTGGAAGGGCTATCGCGGCTCGGCCCAGCAGGTCATTCGCTCGGCCGGCCCGCTCGGTCGGTTATTGTTGGTGCAACGCCCGCGACGCGACTGGCGATGTGAGGAACAACACCACCTGCATGTCCGCCAAGGGGAAATGCTGCTGACCTACGACGGCACGATCACCCGAGGCGAGCGTTCGATCGGCCCCCTTCGCCTGACGCTTCCGGCACGCTACGAGATCCGGCGTCTCACGGTCAACGGCGTCGACGTCCCGACGGCCCCGCGGTCGGTGGGGGGGGTCACCGAAGTGCTGCTGGCCGACACGGCTGGCGCGGAGCGGATGCAAGTCCAACTGAATGCCCGCCAGTCGCTGTTGCTTACCGAACCGTTCGAACCGCCGCGGGTGCGAATCGAACCGATCATGCAGGTCTCGGGCACCTACAGCCTGACCCGAGACCGGTTGTTGCGGATCGAGCAAATTCGCGGCAGCGAAGCCCCCGAAATCAGTCAGACGCCCCTGAAGATCGGCGACCAATTGCTCGGCGGCTGGATCCCCTGCTGGACCTGGCAGATCGAAGAAGGGCAATTCACGGAAGCGATGCCAGCCCCGCAATCCGATCGACCGGTGTCGATCGGGGGAACATTTCGCGCCGAACCGCTAGCGACTCGCATCGAGGTGCTCCAACGCGCTGGCGTCGACTGGAACCAGTCGCGTTGGATGGCCGACACGGTGATCCGAGTTCGCTTGGTCGGACCCGCTGGGGAAGCCCAGCCGCTGCTCGATGACGTGAACGTCAAATGGCCGGCCGCCTGGGCGGAGCAGTTGTCGGTGGAACCCGCGGAGGCTTGGTCCAGCCAACCCGCGATCGATCCCACCATGAAGATCATTCGCATTCGGCCCGACGCGGCCGCCCGTGCGGGCGGAACGGCAACCATCCGGATCCGAGGCTATCGGGCAGGTGAAACGGACTCGATGCCCGAAATCCCTCGTCCCGAAGTGCTCGGCGCTCATGCGGTTCGCACCTACCTCTCCGTCCCGACCTCGGCCGGCGGACGGCCGCTCGTCTGGATGAACCTGTCGACGATCGCTGACGAATTGCCACCGGAACTGCAGGAACCGCCACCACCAGGCGCCGCCGACACCCCCGACCCGACGGCAGCGGCCGAACGACTGATTTTTCGCGCCCTCGACGCGGGCGCGAATGTCCGGCTGCAACCTTCGCGATCGGAGATTTCCATTCCCCGCGCGACGGTTGCCGATATCCAGTTTTTCCCTCGCAAGTCGACCCGCGATCTCGTGATCGTGCGTTGGGACATCGAGCCTGGAGATGCGGCCGGAACAGCAGTCCGGTTTCCGCGGGGCACTCGCCCCGTGGCGATCTGGGTGGGTGGCAGGCAGGTCTCCTTTGCGGAACTTGCAGAGTCCCCCGGGGTCCCGTCCGCGGACCGTGGCAAGGCGATCGTGGAGGTTCCGTTCGCCCTGACCGGACTTGCACAGTCACTCGTCGTCGTCTGTGAGCTCGTCGGTTTCCAACCGGGGCAGGACGCCGCGTTGCCGAGCCTGGTCGACATCGGGGTCGATGAATCCTGGCTGACGGTTTATCAACCGGTCGATGGGATGGAGCGGTCGCGCCTCGGATTGGCCGGCGATCGATCGGGTTGGGAGTTATCGGACTCCGTGGCGAGGTTGGCCGCGCTGGCGGAGTCGGTCGCCAAGGTTACCCAAGCGTCGGTGGACGGCGCGACCGATCGGACGACGGGCGAATTGGTCGCCTGGCTGACCCCTTGGGACGCGCGGGTGAACCAACTCTTGCACCGGTCGCAGGTCGTCGGGGATTCGGCTGCCGGGTCGACTAACGGGCGGCGACCGCCTGAGGAAGTCGATAATGGCTCTCAGCGGGCCGACACCGCGGCCCAAGAGCAAGAATCGGTGGCGAACGCCGTAGCGGAAACTCCCGAATCCTCCTGGAGCGAGTTCCGAGAGCGTTGGCGGCAGTACATGACCCGGATCACCGGCGAGGAATGGGATGTCCCGAAAAACGCCTCGGCCAGCACCCCGCGGACGGAATGGTCAGCTGATCTGATCGCGCGACACGCGGGTGCCGTCACCCAGCTGCCGATCCTGGAGACCGACAACCGGACGACGGTGAACGCCCTTGCCAGCCGCTTGCTACCGCTAGCCGCGGCCTTGGTTTTGGGCGGTTGGCTGATCTGGTTCTATCGCGCTCAGCTGGCGATTTCGCTGGCCCAGCCCGCGTTCTGGCTCTTTCTCCTCGGTCTGACCGCCCTACCTTTCGCCCCCCTGCCGGTCGCGCTCGCGATTTGCTTGGTGGCCGCCTCGGGTCCTTGGCTGGCGAATCGGCCGTCCGCCGCGAAAGAGCGAAAACCTCGGTTCGGGCTTTAGAACTTGCGGTCCGCGGGATATAACCAAAGGTTTGAACACGCCTCACGGCCGAATCCCCACCCCGAGAATCATCTCATTAAGAGCAAGATGTCTGACAATTGGAAAATGCTGCTCAACCAATTCGGTATTCCCGGGCCAGCTGAGCCCCCCGCATCCGAAGAGGCAGCTCCCGAGCCCGCGGAGCCCAAAGCAGTCACCCCGGGCTTTGCGAAAGAAGTGCCGAGCGTTGCCAAGGAAATGCCGAGCTTGCCCAAGGCCGAGTCGAGCATCGCAAGGGAGACACCGGCCCAGCCCAAACCACCCGCGAGTTTCTCGCGGTCGGCTCCGCCAGCAGCGGCCGAGGCACCACGGCGACGCTCGAGCATGTGGGGTGATGAAAGCGAAGAGGAGCCTTCAGCCCCGGTGACGCCGCCAGTCATTCGACAAGTGGCAGCCCCGGCGGCTGACCCGCTGCGAGAGATGGCTGAGGTCCGAAGGACCGACCCGACGGTTCCCGGTTTCGATGTCCCGCAATCGAGTTCTCCCGAGCCTCCCAAGGCCCCGGTCAAACGCTCGGCCTGGGATACCTTGATCGGTAGCCTGGGGATCAAAACCACCAACCCGCCGGAGCCGGAACCCGCGGCGGCAGCCCCGCCTTGGAAATCGCGACCTGCCGCGGCGGCGGAAACCCTACCCAGCGAAACGCCATCCCGCGAAAGGCAGCCGTCCACGGGACGATCCGAGAGAGCGGCCGCGGACGAACGACCGCCACGCGAGTCGATCGCACCCAGGTCGGGTGGGTTTGGCGCGGGCTTGGTCGACGCCGACGAACGGTCCGAGTCATCGTCCCGTCCGCGTCAACGCCGTGGCGGTCCAACGGACGTCAGGGAGCCCGCGGCCGAACGCAGGAGCTTTGACGCCCCTCGTGGCGGTCGCCCCGAACCGACCCGTGAACCGGTAGCGGAACTTGAGGATCGCGATTTCGTGCCGCCCATCAATTCGCGTGAGACCGAACCCGAGACTAACGCAGGAGCGGGCTTTCGCGAACCGGCGGACGACGAGGAAATGCCCGGCCGACGGCGTTCGCGGCGTCGTGGCCAACGCCAGCTGATTTCTGGCGAGAATCTCGAACCGGTCGCTGAAAGTGGTGAAATTGGCAGCACCGCGGACGCACCCGTCAGGGAACCTTCGGAGCGTCGTGCCCCACGGCGAGATTCCACCGAGGAACGTGGCCCTCGACGAGAGGTTTCACCGACAAGGGAACGTCGCGAACGCCCCGCTCGGGAAACCTCAGGGCGAGAAGTTTCGGGACGTGAGCCATTTTCCGGACGGGAATCGTCGGGACGCCCCCAGCCGATCGAGAGTGGGGAACGCGTTGCCGCGCGATCGACTCGGCGACCTCCCAGACAAGAAGAACCCCGGGGCGAAGAGTTTCTCGAGGTCACCGGAGACACGCCGGACGACGACCTGCTGCTCGGCTTCGGTGAAGGATTGCTCGACGAGGTCGCGGATGTGGCCGCCCCCGGTGATGAGGATCGGGCTGCCCGACCTCGCCGCCGCCGCGGACGCCGCGGGCGTGGCCGGGGTGGACGATCCGAAGAGGCGACGACCGCCGACCCAGAGGCCCCGGTCGCCGACGCCTTCCTCGCTCCCGAGTTCGACGATGACTTGGAGGACGACGATGAGGCAGAGCGGATTCGACACCGCTCGCGCGGCAGTCGACCCGAGGGCGGTCGTGCGGCAGGGACCCGTCCTGATGCGGGCCGCCCAGAAGCAACGGTCGAGCCGAGACGCCCCAGTCGCCCAGCGGCAGATCGCCCAGATCGGGATATTCCGACCTGGATCGATACCGTAAGCCTGCTGGTCAACGCCAACATCAACCGCCGCTCCACGGGCGGGAATGGCGGCGGTTCCCGAGGGCAGGGCGGGGGACGCGAGCGACGTCGCTAGGCCGTCGCGGCGACCGCCTTCCGCTGAGGCCTCGATTAGCCTAGGCTATCCTCTCGTGCGATCGATCGCGGCGTGGCTTTCCAGCCCGCTGCTGTCAATAATGAGTGGACAACACGTGCCCCGTGTCGAGGCGGGCCACGACAACCGGACTATCCGATGGTGGCGGCTCTTGCGAGGGGGAGCCGTGAACCTGGTCAGGCCTTAACTGGAGCAGCCATAAGCGGGGTACCTTTGTGTGAGGGCCGCCTCCACCGGGTAGTCTTGGTTTCGACTTTCTGTCGTCGCGCGGCGAGCGGTCTTCGCTGGCGGTGACATCCTCATGATTTGGCTGTTCGGTTTTATTAAGCCATGGCAAAGTCAACTTCATCCCCCGACGATCGCCAGGCTGCAACCGCTGATGCGATCGCACCCGAGTCGCCCAGGGATGATCGCTATGTGGTCGTAGCCCGCCGATATCGCCCCCGCAGTTTCGACCAATTGATCGGCCAACAACATGTCGGCCGCGCGCTTTGCAACGCGATCGAAACCGGCCGGGTCGGACACGCCTACCTGTTTACCGGCGCGCGTGGGGTGGGCAAGACGAGCACGGCGAGAATCTTTGCCAAGGCGCTCAATGACCCTGGCGGCCCGACATCCCACCCCGATGGGCAAAGCGATATCGCACAAGCGATCGACTCTGGGGAAGACGTCGACGTGCTGGAAATCGACGGCGCGAGCAATCGTGGGATCGACGAGATTCGCTCGCTCCGGGCGGGAGTTGGCGTCCGTCCCAGCCGTTCTCGCTATAAAATCTACATCATTGATGAAGTCCACATGTTGACCGGGGCGGCGTTCAACGCCCTGCTCAAAACCCTCGAGGAACCGCCCGCCCACGTTAAGTTCATCTTCTGCACAACCGACCCCGAGAAAATCCCGATCACGGTCTTGAGCCGCTGCCAGCGATTCGATTTTTCCCCGGTCGCCGTCGATTCGATTCACGGTCGGCTGAGGGAAATTGTCGATGCGGAAGGGGTCGAGGCGGATGAGGACGCCCTGCGTTTGATCGCCCGTCGAGCCGAGGGTTCGATGCGCGACAGCCAATCGCTGCTGGAACAGGTCATGAGCTTCAGCGATGGCAAACTGACCACGGCCACCGTGCATACGATGCTGGGAACCGCGGACGACTCTCGCCTGCACGCGTTCGCGATGGCGCTCGCGGACCGCGATGCGGGACAGGTGCTGGCGCTGATCGATCGCGCCAGCATCGAGGGGGTTGCCGCGGGCCAACTGGTCGAGCAGTTGCTCGGCTATTTCCGCGACCTGCTCGTCGTCACCGTCGGCTGCCCGGCCGAAATGCAGCGTCATGCCGGGGAATCGCTGCATGCCGAATTGCGATCGCTCGGCCAACGCTGGGGCCTGCAAACCGTGCTAGCGATGATCGGCATGCTCGACCAAACTTTGGTCCGGATCCGCCACAGCCTACACGGACGGGTACTCCTGGAATCGACTTTGATCCAGATCACGCACCTGCCAGACCTGCAGGCCGTGGCGGACATCGCCGCGGGCTTGTCCGCTAGTGGCCCGAATCCCGGGGTGGCGGTCGCCGTTCGCCCCCGTGCGGAGGCCTCCAGCGGCAGCACGAATCCGTCGGCCGAGGAAAAAAAAAACGCTGAATCGCTGATTCGTGCGGCGGCCTCGCCGTCGGTCACAGCCCCCTCTCGCGTGGCGGGTCCGCCCCGCGCCGCGGCGCCGCCGGTCGCGGTGGCCAGCCCGGTGCCGAGGATCGAGCCGACCAAGCCCGTGGCTGTTAATCGGACGCTGGTCTCAGCGACACCCGCGATCGCCCCGCAACCGGTCCTGTCCGGCTCGACCTCACCGATCGCCCAGGCATCCACCGGAAGCAAACCTCCCCCGGCAGCCAAGTCGCGTGTACAGTTGATGAGAGAGGTCGAGCAAAACCCGTACGTTCAGAATTGCCTCGAAATCTTCGGCGCGGAAATCGTCAAGGTCGATCCGCCCCGATAACCGTCTTCACCACGCCCCTGATGGCTCGACGTCACCAGGCAAAGCCAATTCCATCGTTTCATCCGCATCACAACCGATACCAATGTTCAAATCACTCGGCGGCCTCGGAAACCTGACTTCGATTCTTGGCAATTTGCACCACGTCGGACCTCGGATGCAGCAGGTTGCCGAGGAGATGCGGAGCGAGCGAATCACGGCCTCCGCCGGTGACGGTGCGGTCGAGGTGACCATCAACGGGATCGGCGAAGTTCAGGAATTGCGAGTGATCACGGAAGCCCGGGAGCACATGCATTTGGAGATCTGGATCATCGAAGCGACCAACACCGCCGGAGCCTCCGCCAAGCAAAAGTATGCCGCCGCGATCACCCAAGTTGCCAACGATCTGAATCTTAACCTGCCCGGGCTCGATTCCTTGCTCGGTTCGCTCACCGGGAGACCCGGTAGTTGATGTCCGAGTCCGCGGGAAGCGTCAACGATTTGGTTCAGCAACTGGGCAGGTTGCCCGGCATCGGACGTAAGTCCGCGGAACGGCTCGCGTTTCATCTGCTACGAGTCCCCGTCGGCGACGCGTTGGCGCTCGCGGATGCGATCCGCCGGGTGAGACAAAGCGTGCATTACTGTGCCGACTGCTTCAACCTGGCAGAACAAACTCGGTGTCCGATCTGTGCCGACCCCAAAAGAGATCGGACGCAACTCTGCATCGTCGAGCAGCCCCGGGACCTGATGAGCCTGGAGCAGTCGGCTGCCTACCGCGGACTGTATCATGTGCTGTTGGGCCGGATCGCCCCCTTGGACGGCATCGGACCGGACCAGTTGACCATCGATGCCTTGGTCGACCGTGTCGCCGCTGGCGGCTTCGAGGAAGTCATCATGGCCACCAACCCTACCGTGGAGGGAGACGGGACCGCCCTCTACATTTCGAACCTGATCAGCGAATTTCCGGTCCGGGTGACGCGGCTGGCCAGGGGGATCACCGCCGGCAGCGTGCTGGAATATGCCAACAAGGAAGTGCTGGCTGATGCTTTGACCGGACGGCAGCAATGGTAGAGGCTGTCGCCCTGCGGCGCGGTTAGCCACGGCCGGCCGCCATTCGCCGTTCGTCTATTGCCGAGCGGTGCTGGTAAAAAGCATACTGGATGCAACTCAAAGGGATGATTCATGCGGATGTCGATGGGCCTAGAGGCCCGCCAATTGCAGACTCAGAAGCTCGCGCCTCGGATGATCCAGTCGATGGAGATTCTGCAACTGCCGATGCAGGCGCTGCAGGAGCGGATCGAGCAGGAGATGAACGAAAACCCGCTGTTGGAGCAGGCGGAAGTCGACCCGAACGCCCCCGATGAGTTGGAAGACGAGGAGCGAGTCAGTAACGAACCCGTTTCCGAAATGGAAAAGGAACTGATCGTCGACACCGAGCATGACAACGCCGACGACTTCGAGCGGCTGGTCAACATGGATAGCGAGTTGCCTGGCACGTTCGATGACTCGTTCCGTCAGTCTTCGAATCGCGTCCAGGACGACGCCGATCGTCGCCACGACCTGATGAGCAATGCCGAGAGCCGTCCCGAGTCGCTCAACGATTACTTGTTGCATCAGCTCTCCGAACTCGACATCGACGACCGCGTCGAACAATTTGCGGAACGGATCATCAGCACGCTCGACGCCCGCGACGGAGGTTATCTGCGGACGCCGCTAGCCGATCTGCTGTCCCCGACCCACACCCCCGACGACCTCGAAATCGCCGACGAGGCGCTGCGGGTCGTGCAAGCGATGGATCCGCCGGGGATCGCCGCCCGCGACCTCCGCGAGTGCTTGATCAACCAGCTCCGCCCAGAGGTCAAGTATTACGAGGAGATGCGGACACTCATCGCCTCGCACCTGGAAGACCTAGCGGAAAACCGCCTACCGGTGATCCACAAAAAGACGACTTTCTCGATCGAGACGATACAAGCGGCTCGCGAGGAGATGCACAAGCTGAACCCTAAACCCGGCTCGGCATTCCTTAAAACCTACGTCCCCAACGTGACCCCCGACGTGATTCTGGACCAGGACGAAAATGGGAACTATCAGGTCCGGCTCGAAGACGATCGGCTCCCCAACCTGTACATCAGCGAGTACTACCGCAAACGCCTGCGAGACCCGGACAGCACGCCGGAAGAGCGCGAGTTCATCAAGAAAAAAATCAATAGCGCGCAGTGGCTGATCGATGCGATCGAGCAACGACGGGGGACCTTGACCAAAGTTGCCCAGGCGATCGTCGAGCATCAGACGCGATTCTTGGACGAGGGTCCCGAAGCGATCGAGCCGTTGAAGATGCAACAGATCGCCGAGCGAGTCGGCGTGCATGTGACCACCGTCAGCCGAGCCGTCGACGACAAGTGGATGCAGACCCCGCGAGGCATTTTGCCGCTTCGCAAGTTCTTCGTCGGGGGGACCGTGACCGAAGACGGTGAAGACATCGCCTGGGATACGATCCGAATTAAGCTGCAGGAAGTGATCGACAAAGAAGACAAGAGCGACCCGCTCAGCGACGAGCACTTGGTCGACGAAATGCGTAAACATGGGCTGGCGGTCGCCCGCCGCACGGTCACCAAATATCGCAAGAAGATGGGGATCCCCAGCAGCCGCCAACGCAAGGATTGGTCGCTAGCCAAAAAGTGACACGTAGGCTGGTCCCTCGGGTAAATTGATCGTTTGCAGCCGCCACCGAGTTTTAACGCGGAATTGGAGAAGCCATGCCGAGCCGTGACGTCGCATTCGCCTCCACAGCGGGGCAGCGTTCAAGTTGCCGGACCAACCGGCTGACGGCGGCCCGCGGCATCGCGACGCTGGCATGTCGCGGCATCGCAAGCCTCTGGCTGACGTTCGTGATGGTCCCCTCCACGAGCAGCGGCAATGGGAATGGCGGTAGCGAAACGGAGGCGAATGTCGAGGCGTTGATCGAGCAACTGGGACACCCGAGTTACGCCGCCCGCGTGCGGGCGCGGGAGAGCCTCGAGCGAATCGGCCTGCAAGCGTTCGACTACCTGCACGCGGCGCAATCGCATCCGGACGGCGAAATCAGGATGACGGCTCGGTATCTGGTCAGCAGCTTGCTGGTCAGTTGGGCGACTGATTCCGACCCGCCGGCTGTCCGCGAAACGTTGGACGAATACGGTGCCCAGAGCGAATCGGAACGCCAGAACCGAATGGATCGCCTGGCGGAGCTCCCGGCGCGACAAGGCTTGGCGGCGTTAACCCGGCTGGCGAGGTTCGAAACGTCGCTCCGTCTGAGCCGTGAGGCGGCGTTGGCGATCATGCGGGGACCGATGAGCGAGGACCCCGCCCTGCGCTCCGCCGAAGCGGATCTGATCGCCGAAACGCTCGGCCCCAACCAGCGCCAGGCGGCGGCCTGGCTGCGGGTCTATGTCCAAGACTTGAGAGAGGGAGCCTATTCCGCGGCGGCCTGGGGCGAATTGGTTCGCAGCCAGCGTCAGGCGATGGATAGCGGTACCGACCCCGACTTAACCCGTCCCGTGGTCTTGGAACTGGTCCGTGTATGCGCCGCTCGCGCCCTGAAGGCCGGGCAAAAGGACGAAGCGCTGCGACTGGCGAACGATCATTTGGATTTGATACCCGCCGAAACGAGCGACCTGATCGACGCCAGCAGTTGGGCGATCGATAACGGTCTGCATACCCTGGTGTTGAAACTGCGCGAACTGCACCCCGAACCGTTCGCCAACCTGCCGATCCTGTTGTACGGAACGGCGGAGTCGATTTTGGCGGTCCAGAACGATGAGCAAGCCGCCGAACTGCTGGCGGCGCGAGCGGCCGCCATCGACCCGCTGTCGTCGACATCAGCGGAGGCGGAGCTGTCGCCCAAGGTGATCGAAGAACGCGCCTACCGCCATCGTGAAACCGGACATCAGTTGGCCTCCCGCGGACTCTTTCGCTGGGCCGAACGCGAGTACCGCCACGTCATCGAGTCCTTGCCACTGACCGCCCGCGCCGCCGCGAGCACGCGGGTCGACCTGGCCGAATTGCTCGGCGATCTGCTGCGTCACCGTGAGGTTGTCGAAGTCCTGCAGCCGATGATCCGGCGAGCCGAAGAGGACCAGCAATTCGCTCGCGAGGCGCCGCGTCTGTTGATCGATCTCAACGCGATGCGGTCGGCGATCCTCTTTCATCAAGGCCAAGCAGAAGCCCAGGGCGAAACCCCCGAGGATCGAGCGGCCGCGCGTCAGTCGTTGTTGTCAGCGTTGGAACTCGATCCTCGCAACATCGACATCCTGATCGCCATGTACCGTATCGAGGGGGACGAAACTTGGAAAAATGACGTCCGCCGTCAGATCCAAGCCTTCGCGGTGATGTTCGAAAATTTGATCGAAATGAGCCAATCGCAGGCGTTGGCCCGAGCCCGCTTCCCGAACCCCCGCGGCGAACTCTCGGACCTTTACAACCAATACGCATGGTTGATCGCCAATACCGAAGGGGACCAGCGAAAGGCGTTGCAGTACAGCCTCAAGTCACTGGAAATGACGCCCGACCAATCGGCCTTGCTCGACACCTGCGGCCGCTGCTACTTCGCGGTCGGAGACTTGGAAAACGCGATCCGCATGCAGCGTCGCGCGGTCAAATTGGAACCGTACGAACCCGCATTGCTGCGACAACTCGCCGAGTTCGAAGCCGCCCTCGCGGCAAGGTCCCCCCAAGAAGCTGCTCCCGGTGAATGAAGCCGCCGGGTGACCGTTGCGGTGGCCCGCGGGTGGATCCACCTTCCAGAGATGAGGCAACTATCCTGGGTGCCCCATCCGCAGCCCTAGTTCATGCCCGCGGATAAGTCGGCACAGACCAGTTCGCGGTCATTGCGGGCGAAGACGTGCCGGTCGGCGAAGGCGGGGTGCGACCAGGTGACCCCGTCGCGACGGCGTAACTGTTCGGTCGTTGGGTCGATCAGCTTGGCGCGGCTGAGGGATTCGAAACCCTGAGGTGACAACTTGGCAATGATCACTTCGCCACGATCGTTGAACATCCACACGCGATCCCGATTGCGGACCAGATGAATCGTGGCCCACTTGATCGTCGGCACGGCCGAATCGTCTTCCCAAACCTGCTCGCCGGTTTCCCGCTTCAGACAACGCAGCACACCATTTTCGTCCGCGCCATAAATGTGATCCGCGATGATCAGGGGCGTCGACATGAGCGCATGCAGCGCCGCGCCGTCTTCATTCGTCCGGTACCACAACTGCTCGACGGTGGGCGATTGCTGGCCCAACTTCAGCAACACCGAGCCGCGATGGACGTCGGAAATCAACAACTGATCGCCGTCGAACACCGGCGTGGCGATGCCGATCGGCCAGTGGACCCAAGGATAAGGGTGCTCCCATAACAGCGCGCCATCCGTGGGGTTCAGACCGACGATCCGCTGCCCGGTCCAGACCACCAGCACCCGCTGCCCGGCCTGATCGATCATGATCGGCGATGAATACGACGCCTCATCCGCGAGCGACCTCCAGACGGTTTCCCCGGTCAGGCGATCGAGCGCCACAACGCAGGAATCGTCGCTGCCGCCGATCTGCAGAAACACCCGCTCCCCTTCGATCAGTGGCGAGGCGGCGATGCCCCAGTTGGGCATGCGGATTTTGAACTCTTCGCGAAGATCACGCTGCCAAGCCACCTTCCCTTCCGCCACGTCCAGGCAGCTCAGGTAACCTGTCGCGCCGAGCCCATAGGCCAGTCCCCGATCGACGGTAACCGCGGCGCGGGGGCCGGCGGTGTAGCTGATCCCCTCGTAGGAGGACGGGTAGGCATGCCGCCACAACTCGTGGCCCGTTTGGGCATCGAGACAGAGCACGCGTTCGGTCGATACGGGCTCGGTCAACCGATCCATCACGAAGACCCGCCCATCGGCCACGGTCGGGCCGGAATAGCCAGCACCGATCGGGGTGGTCCATTTGCGTTGCACGGACTCACCCGAGAAACTCTCGATCAAGCCGGTCTCGTTCCAGACGCCGTCGCGTCCTTGGCCACGCCACTGGGGCCAATCCTCGGCCGCGGCAGTGGCCAGCAGCAGGAGCGTTCCCGTCACCGCGAACATCCGGCTGGCGGCCAAAGCGGTCAGGAGCCTGGCAATGCGACGAGCGGGCAGAGCGTGCATGGGTGGTTTCTCAGGCGGGGTAGGGACGGAGCGGACAGAAAATGCGCAGCGGCATGAATCGGCTGCTCACGAATATTGATTTATCGCTAGGATTGAGCCTGCGGCGGTGGGGCGAGAGTCCAGGCAATCCGCTCCACAATCCCAGTCAGCCAATCCTCGATGTGTTACGACCGCCGGGCAAGCCATCCATGAGCCACGACAGCCGTGAATCCTGGCGAAGAGCCGACCGGTCCGCGATCCGTAACCACCAACTGACTCGGCTAAACCGACTCCTGATGCAAACCGTTGTCGACATCCCATTTTATCGTGACAAGTATCGCGACGTCGACTTGCCACTGAAATCGCTGGACCAGTTGGCTCGTCTGCCGCTACTGGAAAAACGCGAATTGACCGTCGATGGTGTAGCACCGATCTGCGGCTTGCCACGACAACGCTACGTGCGTGTCCACCAAACCAGTGGCACGACGGGCAAGCCGCTGCGATTGTTGGACACCCCAGCCGATTGGCGGTGGTGGCTCGATTGTTGGCAGTATGTGCTGGATGCGGCCGAGGTCACGGACGAGGACACGGCGTTCATGGCGTTTTCCTACGGCCCGTTCATCGGCTTTTGGACGGCCCATGAATCGATCGTCGCCCGGGGGGCCAGGGTGATTCCCGGCGGCGGCCTGGACAGTTCGAGTCGCCTGCGGATGCTGACCGATTGCCAGGCGACGGTGCTGTGCTGCACGCCGACTTACGCCCTGCACCTGGCGAGCGTTGCGGAACGTCAAGGTATCGCTCTGGACCGCTGCTCCGTGACGCGCATCATCGTCGCGGGCGAACCGGGCGGATCGATCCCCGAAGTTCGACAGCGGATCGAAACCGCTTGGGGCGCGAGGCTGATCGACCACAGCGGGGCCACCGAATTGGGTGCGTGGGGTGTCGGCACCCGAGACGGTGGCGGGGTACAGGTGATCGAATCCGAATTCATCGCCGAAACCCTGGTTTTCGATGAGGACAACCGGTATGGCCGGCCTGCCCAGTCGGGAGAACTGGCCGAACTGATCCTGACGGGCTTGGGGCGTTTCGGCTCACCCGCGATTCGGTATCGCACCGGCGACTTGGTCAAAGCCGTGGCGAGTTCAGACCCGCGGAACCGATTTCTGTTGCTCGAAGGGGGCGTCATCGGCCGCGCCGATAACATGGCCGTGGTTCGCGGCGTCAACGTCTTTCCCAGCAGCATCGAAGCGATCGTGCGACGAGTCGCCGGGGATGCGGAGTACCGGGTAGTCTTGGGCGAACGGGACGCGATGGCCCAGTTGCGGGTGGAGATTGAAGGGGATGATACCGAGGGAAGTTCGAACAGCGGTCTGACCGCTCGACTGGCGGCGGCATTTCGCGAAGATTTAGGGCTACGAATCGACGTGATCGAGGTTGCCCCCGCGACCCTGCCGCGATTCGAGGCCAAGGCGAAACGATGGGTCCGCGAGACGGAATTGAAGACGACATGAGCGTACCGACCAAGATCGATCGAATGGAGGATGGCGACATCGTGATCCGCTGGGACGACGAGACGCAGACCCGCTGGAAAGCGTTCGAACTGCGGCAAGCCTGCCCCTGCGCGACCTGCCGAGAAAAGAAACGCGAAGTCGCGTCAGCACCCTCCAAGCCGAAACTGCTGCCGGTGATCAGCGCTGCCGAAGCCCGTCCGGTACGGATCGAGTCGATGCGTCCGGTCGGTAACTATGCCTACAACATCAACTTCAGCGACGGGCACGGCTCGGGGATTTTTTCGTTCGCGATGCTCAAACGCGAATCGCAGCCACGCGGCCCAGCGGTGGCCGAGACGCAGTGAACGCTCAGGGGTACCTTGCGACTCATCCCCGCCGGTTTAGGCTTCGAAAATGGGCCGGGTGTGGTAAAATGAAGAGTCCACCTCCGATTCCCTCACTCCTCTTTCCTAATCCTCGTTAGGAAGTCGATTCGCATGAAATCCCGCCTCTTCGCCATCGGCCTGTCGGCGACTCTCTGGATGTTGCTGCTAGCGGCAATCGGGCCTGGCGTCTCCGCGGCAGAGCTCGACTTTTCGCATGACATCGTGCCGATTCTGCGTCAGCATTGCGTCGGCTGCCATGGCGACCGTGAGGCGAAAGGGAGCTTTTCGATCAATACCCGTGAGTTGGTCGAGCAATCGGGGCATGTCGAGGTCGGCAATTCCGACGCATCGTATCTGATCGATTTGATCCGTTCGGAAGACCCGGAACTGCAGATGCCACCACCGGACAAGCCGCGAGTCAGCGCGGCGGACCGGGAAAAGTTGGCCCGCTGGATCGAGGAAGGCCTGACGTGGGAGGACGGTTTCAGTTTCGCGGCCGCGGCCTACGAGCCGCCCCTGTTACCGCGTCGGCCTGAATTGCCACCGGTCGTGAATGGCCGCGAGAACCCAGTCGATCGGATCATCGACGCCTACTTGGCGGTGCAGGGGGTCACACGCCCGCAACCACTGGACGATACCGCGTTCCTCCGCCGCGTGTCGCTCGACCTCGTCGGCCTGTTGCCCGATCCCTCAACGCTGCGAGAGTTCCTGGCCGATGCTGCCCCGGACAAACGCGCCAAGGCCATCGATCGATTGCTGGAGGACAACGTCGCCTACGCTGATCATTGGCTGTCGTTCTTCAATGACTTGCTGCGAAACGATTACAGCGGCACGGGCTTCATCACGGGTGGCCGCAGTCAGATCAGCGGCTGGCTCTACGAAGCGCTCGTCAACAACAAGCCCTTCGACGTGATGGCGCGAGAGTTGATCGCGCCAACGACCGCCGCCAGCCGCGGCTACATCGACGGGATTCGCTGGCGCGGCGAGGTCAGCGCCGGCCAGACGGTCGAGATCCAGTTCGCCCAAAGCGTCGCGCAATCGTTCTTGGGGATCAACATGAAGTGCGCTTCGTGTCACGACAGTTTCATCGACCGCTGGAAACTGGACGAAGCCTTCGGCTTGGCGGCGATCTATGCCAACGAACCGCTGGAGGTTCACCGCTGCGACAAGCCGATCGGCCGGAAGGCGACCGCGGCGTGGCTGTTTCCCGAGATCGGTCAAGTCGATCCCAACGCCGCTCGCGACGAACGGCTGACGCAGTTGGCCAACCTGATGACCCACCCCGACAACGGGCGTTTCACACGGACGATCGTGAATCGCCTGTGGTACAAACTGATGGGGCACGGAATCGTCCATCCGCTCGACTCGATGCAAACCGCACCCTGGAACGCCGACCTGCTCGACCTGCTCGCCGTGCAGCTGAGCGATCACGAACACGACCTGAAGGCGGTGCTGCGTTTGATCGCGAACTCCAGCAGCTACCAATCCCGATCCTTGGTCGAGGAGCAGGAACCGTCCGTGGCGGAGTTTGTCTTTCGCGGCCCGCTCACGCGCCGCCTCACGGCCGAACAGTTCATGGACGGCGTCTGGCAGGTTACCGGTTCGGCGCCGACTCGCATGGACGCGCCGGTGTTGCGAGCCTTGGTCGACCCAGCCCAGACGGCTGGGCTGGTGCTGCAGGCGAGCTGGATTTGGGGCGATTCGGCGGCTGGAGGCAAGATCCCGCCCGCGGGCGAAACCCTCGCGTTCCGCAAAACCTTCGAACTCGACGGCCCGGTCGCGCGGGGCGGGGCGGTCGTGACCTGTGACAACTCGTTCCGGGTCTTCGTCAACGGCCGGCACGTAATCGATGGCAACGATTGGACTCAGCCCGAATCCGTCGCGCTCCATCCGCTGCTCCGAAAAGGCAAGAACGAAGTGGTCGTCGTGGCCACCAACGCGGGTGATGCGGCCAACCCGGCCGCCCTGTTCTTCGAAGCCCGGTTGATCACCGAGTCGGGAACCGAGGTGGTCGTCGCGTCCGACGCAACTTGGGAGACCAACCCCAAGGTTCCGGTCGGTCGGGAAGGGCGGTTGGGTGCGATTTCTGGCGACTGGATCCCGGCGACGGTTATCGCGGCGCTCGACGTTTGGCAACAGGCGATCGACACCCATGGTCCGCCCCGGTTGGCTCAGGCGATCAGTGGCAACGTCCCGATGCTGCGAGCCTCGTTGATGAAGAACGACTTTTTCATGAAGTCGCTCGGCCGGCCACTCCGTGAACAGATCGTCTCGATGCGGCCGTCGGAATTGACCACGCTCGAAGCGATCGACTTGGCCAACGGTGAAACGCTCGCCGATGCCTTGCAGCGGGGCGCACAGCGGCTGATCGATCGCCCCTGGACCGATCGCTCCGAGTTGGTTCACCACGTATTCGAGTTCGCGCTCAGCCGCCAGGCCGATGCGAAAGAGCTGGAAGTCGCTTTGGAATATTTGGGCGAAACCCCGTCCGAACAATCGATCGAAGATTTCCTTTGGTCCGTATTCATGAGTCCCGAGTTTTTCTTGGTCCGTTAGCCTGCCGATCCTTCGCCGGAGGCCAGTCCGAGCGCGCGACGGATGGGCCGAGTCGAACTCGCGCCCCACCCGGTCCGTCCTGTCCCCCACAGTCACGCCACACCAATTTGCCATGCGTTACGAAATCGATCCGACCGCGCCCGATGGCATCGCCCGCAGGGATTTCATCAAGCGATTGTCCGCCGCCTCCGTCGCGGCTCTCGGATGCTCCTCGCCCCGCGGGTTGCTGGGCAACGAGGGCCTGCAGTTCGTCCATCCGCCGGCCACCGCGGACGCCTGCATCCTGCTGTGGATGGGTGGTGGGATGGCGGCTCCTGACACCTTTGACCCGAAGCACTACGAACCCTTCCGGGATGGTTTGGCGGTCAAGGACATGCTCAGCACCTTCCCGGCAATCCCCACCGCGGTCAGCGGCGTTGAGATCTGCCAGGGCCTGGAGAACATCGCCCAAGTGCTCGATCGCGGCACCCTGATTCGCTCGGCGGTGCAGGCGGACTTGGGCAGCATCCTGCACTCGCGCCACCAATATCACTGGCACACCGGGTACGTCCCGCCCCAAACAGTCGCCTGCCCTCACCTCGGTTCGTGGATGGCCAAGGTGCTAGGGCCGCGCAACCCCGTGATCCCACCCTTCATCAACATCGGCCAGCGGTTAGAAGGGGTTGGAGAAAGCGAAGAGCTCAAAGCCTTCACGACGGCCGGATTCTTCGGCAGCGAATACGGGCCGATGAATCTACCGTTCCCGGAACAGGCGGCCGCGTCGGTTCGCCCCCCGGGGAGCATGACGCAGGAGCGATTCGTCAACCGCGAGCGACTGTTCCGCCGCCTGATCGACCAGAGCCCGAATCGCAAGTACCTCAGCGAATACCAGCAGGAGTCGATGCTCCGATCGATGGACAATGCGTACCGACTGCTCAGCTCCGCGGACCGGCAGGCCTTCGACATCAGCCTGGAGCCGGACGAGAGCCGCAAGCAGTATGAGGGGAGCCACTTCGGGCGCGGCTGTTTGCTGGCCCGGCGATTGGTCGAAGCGGGGGCGAGATTTGTCGAAGTCACCACCGAATACGTGCCGTTCTTGCATTGGGACACGCACGCCGATGGGCACCAGACCGTCGCCCGCATGCATGCGGAGATCGATCGACCGATCTCGCAGCTGATTCTCGACCTCGAATCACGCGGCTTGCTCGACCGGACGTTGGTGATCGTCGCCTCGGAGTTCAGTCGCGACGCGCTGATCGAAGGGGTCCCGGGCTCGACGGCAACGGACCAAGCGACCGTACGGGTCGAGCAAGTCAGCGAAATGAAGCACTACGGGCTGCATCGCCACTTCACCGGCGGCAGCAGCGTGTTGCTGTTCGGTGGGGGGATGAAACGCGGTTTTGTCTATGGCAAAACGGCAGATCAGCGACCACTGATCGCGGTCGAGAACCCGGTGTCAATCACCGATTTACACGCTACGATCATGACCGCCATGGGGATCAGCCCCGCGACCGGCTTCGATATCGAAGGGCGACCGTTCTACGTCACGCAAGACGCGAAGGGACAACCGGTGCGCGAGTTGTTTGCCTAAGCCGCGGAGCCAAACGGCTCCGGCTGGTCGATCCCGCGGCCGAAGACCCCACGGCGTTTGCGTCTCGGCTTACGCCCGGCAATTCATGCCGCCCCCTTTCCTTCAATGAAAACGAGATCCCTTGATGGGCTATGACGTCTACGGTGTTGGTAACGCCCTGGTCGATATCCAAGCCAGAGTCGGCGATGACTTTGTCGAGCAACTGCAACTCGACAAAGGGATCATGAAGCTGGTCGACGATGCCTCCCAGCAGGCGGTGTTGGCCCAACTGGAGGGGATTCCGCTGCATCGCTGTGCCGGAGGATCGGCCGCCAATACGGTGGTCGGCTTGGTGGAACTCGGCGGCACCGCGGCCTTCGTCGGTAAAATCGCCGACGACGGGATCGGGCAACTCTTCCTCAATGACATGCTGTCGCTCGGCATCGACTACCGAGCGGCTAAGGTCGAGAACGGCCAAACGGGGACCTGCGCGGTGCTGATCACCCCCGACGCGCAGCGGACCATGCTGACCAACCTCGCGGTCTCGACCCACTTGGCGGCTGGGGATATCGACGAGCGGATGATCGCCCAGTCAAAATATGTCTATGTGGAAGGTTACCTGCTGACGAACGACTCGACCCGTGCGGCCGCCTACCGCGCGATGTCGATCGCCAAGCAGCGAGGCGTCAAGGTCGCGTTCAGCGCCTCGGACCCGTTCCTGATCAACCTGCTGCGGGACGAAATTTGGGAATTGATCACCGGGCCGGTCGACTTGTTCTTTTGCAACGAACAGGAAGCCAAGAGTCTGACGCAACACGAGGACCCGATCACCTGCGCCGCGATGATCCATGAACATGCCGAAAATGTCGCGCTGACGTTAGGGTCGAAGGGTTCGATCCTGATGCATGGAGGCGAAACGATCCCGATCGAAGGGGTCGCGGTCTCGGCAATCGACACCACCGGCGCGGGCGACATGTATGCCGGTGCCCTGCTATACGGGGTCACTGCGGGGATGTCCTGGCACCAGGCAGGCCATTTGGCATCGCACGCGGCAGCCCGCGTCGTCGCGCAACTGGGGGCGAGATTGGAAGCCAAGTTCACCCCCGATGAGGTCCAGGGCCTGATCGCGGGCATCCGCTAACCTGATCGCGGGCATCCGCTAAGCGGAGCCGAGGATCACGGCATTGGCCACACCCTGGCCGGTATGTGTCAGCACCAGCACGGCATCTCTATCCAGCGGTTGGGGCGAGGCGATGAAACGATCCTCCCAACCAGGTATGGGTGTCCCGAGCAGCATCGAAGCTGGGATCATCCGGTGAACCAAGGCGAGCACTCCGACGGCCAGGTGAATGCCGCCGATGGCAGCTCCCGAGTGGCCTAAGCTAGCGATCGGCATTACCAGGGGCGCCCGTGGGATCGTCTGGGTGATCGCCTGGCGTTCCGCGGCATCCCGCGTGGGGTCGCCCATGCCATGCGAAACCACCATTCCGATGTCGTCCGGTCGCAATCCGGCCTGGGCGAGCGCCCCTTCGACCGCGGCCGCGATCGAGGACGCCGACCCACGCTGGCCTGGGCTAGGTGTTGCAAAACGAGAGACCGCCGCGAGGATTTCAGCGAGCGGACGAACCCCACGCCGCCGCGCCGCTTCGGCGAACTCGACTACCAAAGTCGCGGCCGCTTCCCCCCCAACCACGCCGCAGGCCTCGGTCGTGTGGGGCCGCGAGGAGTGTTCGATGGGATCGGCCACCCGAGGTACCGGAAAGTCGCCGCGATAAACCATCCGCGTTGAGTCGATCATCGTCCCGGATCCGCCGCAAATCACGGCGTCAGCGATCCCCCGGCGAAGCACCCCGATCGACTCGATCAACGCCGATGTCACGGAGACATCGCCAGCCACGATCGTGTTGTTAGCCCCTTGCGCGCCGATCGAAATCCCGACATGACAGGCGGGCATGTTAGGCAGGTACTTGAGCATCCACAGCGGGGTGACGTCACGCATCGCCACGCTGCCGAAACGGCCGATGTCATAGGCACCGGTTTCATCTCGCGAGTTCTGGATCGCCTCCTGCAATTCGGAGGTCGGTCCGTAAAACATTTGGGACCCGAAGACGGTCGCGATACGGTCGACGGCGATTCCGCCATCGCGGACGAGCTGATCAAACCCGCAAGCCTCCATCGCCAACGCCGACGCCGCGAAGGCGGTCTGGATCTCGCGCGACATGACCTTGAGCGCCTTGCGCGGCCGAACGAATTGCTCGCTGACAAAATCGACGATCGGCGCCCCCAACCAAGAGCCGGATTCCGGCAATTCCAACCAATTGGCAGGTGGCTTAGGACCGCCATCGGTGCGGCGATCGAGCGTGCCGACCGCAAGCGACGATGCGACGAAATTGCGCCAGAATGAATCGGCACCGATCCCGATCGGGGTTACCGGGGCAACGCCGGTGACGACCACATCGTACGATCGGGACATGGCCGAATCAGGCTCAGAGACTAAGAACAAACATCCGTATGACGCCTAGAGTATGGTCAACGGCCCAGGCCAGGGAACCCCCTAAGCAGAAAAACAGCCCAAATCGCGACAGAAACGGCCGCCTAAAGGAACCTTCGGCGCGGAAAAAAAGCCAAGGCAGCATTGCAACCTTGGCTCGATTGAGGTCGGAGACAGGCTGGTCAGCCGATCAGCGGGGAGTTTCGGTCTTCGAGTCGGTTCCCGGCGCATCGTCGTGCATCGCCTGGGGGATCGAATCGGTCTCCTTAGTCCCCAAGACGCTGTGGTAAATGGCGAACTCGGAATCGCCCGCTCGGTCTCGTTCGACCGGCTTATCGGTGACCTTGGCTTCGGCGACAACCGCCTCAATCACCTTGCGTTCGACGATCTGATTGCGAATCGCATCCATCTGGCCCGACTTTTCCAATCGGGCACGGACGCGGCGAACCGGTTCATCGCTCTGGCGAGCGATCAATTCGAGTTCTTGGTCGTAATCGGCCGCCTCAGCCTCGATCTTCAATTCCTCGGCGATCTGCTCGAGGATGAAGTGCTCGCGAAGCGCCATCTCCGTCGATGCCTGAGCATTTTGGCGACTCACGTTAACGAAACGGCGGATCTCGTCGTCCGGGAACCCGTTGCGGCGGAGTTCAAGGACCTTCCGCTGCAGTTCGCGGGCCGTTTGGCGACGCACCAAGTCAGTGGGCAGCTCGAAGGCCGCGTTGCGGGCGAGCAGGTCGACGACCGCGGAGCGGACCGCCTGCTGCTGCCGATACCCACCCTGCCGCTGCAAGCTCTCACGCACGAAGCCGCGGAACTCCTCAACCGACTGGAAATCGCCGAGGTCTTCCAGCAGCGCGGGGGTCATTTCCGGCTGGGCCGTATGCAGAACCTCGATCACCTGGAACTCAACATCCAGTTCCTTGCCTCGCAACGATTCATCATCGCAAGTCGAACTGACCTGAACCTTGGCGGTTCGGGTCTCGCCTTCGACGACACCGGTTACCGCCTCGCCGAAGTTGTCACAAACCCCATCCGAGAAGGTGAGCCGATCGGTCAGCGTCACCCGTTCTTCGTCGAACTGAGAAAGCACCTTGCCGTCCAATCGGAAAACGGCGGAGACGGTCAACTTATCACCCTTGACCGCCGCTTCATCGGTCGGTTCGGTCGTCGAGTAGCGGGCCAGAACTCGCTCGATCGCGTCGTCGATGTCCGCCTCGGTCGTCTCCTCGACCGGACGCACGATATCCAAGCCCTTCCACTGAGGGGTTTCGAACTCCGGACGGACTTCGACCGAGAACTGAAAAACGAAGTCTCCCTCGTTCGGCAATTCGACGGCATTGAAGTCGAAATTCGGTTCGCTGATGGCCGAAAAAGGCTGTGATTCCGTAACCTGGGCAAGGCTATCCATGACCAAGCTACCCTTCACTTGCTCCTGAACGCGATCCTTAAACTGCTTTTCGACCAGCTTACGAGGGGCTCGACCTGGACGGAAACCAGGTACCTGAGCCTCAGGCACCAATTCGTCGTAGGCCTTTTTCAGATACCGGCGGACTTCGTCTTGCGGCACGGTAACGACGACTTCCCGCAAACAAGCTTGAGGACTTTGGTAAGTCACATTCAGCTTGAGCTGCTGTTCCTCGGGGGCGGAGGTGTCAGTGATTTCGGACGTGGACATCCAGTTCGCAACCTTGGAAGTGGGGAAAGGCTTGGGAAGAGCGGCTGATGGGATTCGAACCCACGACAACAACGTTGGCAACGTTGTGCTCTACCAACTGAGCTACAGCCGCTGAAGAAAGCGGAAGGACGACGGGAACAAACATACGTTTATACCCAAGTACCGCACCTGCGTGTCAGCTGTGACACAAGCACGACCTCAAGCAATCCGAGTTCCGGCGACCGCCATTCTCACAAGCGAGAGAGACAAAAGATATCGGCTGATCAGGAGGTTTGGCAAGGCCGTTTGGATTCACCGGGGTCAAATTTTCCGATTTTGTTAAACTCAAGCTCGTTGAGCAGGTGCAAACCGGCCAAATCTCGTCTCCAGCTGAGCACGACCCGGGAACTTATTTCGGTTTTCTGAACTCCAAGTCCCGGCGACCGCTGCGAATTTTTCGTCTCGAAGTCCGGTGGCATGCGTCACAAACCCCAAAATCGAACCGAAATCCCAAATTACCCAAACCACCCACACTGCAAAGATTTGCGGGTTTCGCGACGGGAACTATACTCGGAAGCATGCGGGAGATCCCCCTTTGTGGGCCGTTTGAGTTCGGTTTCCTCGTCTTTATCGGCATCCTGCGTCGTTTTTGAAGCAACTCAAGCGGCGTTTGACTTTCAACCTTCCACCTTTTTTGACCGCCGACCACCGCGACCGCGGCTGATCGGCCATCGCATCTTCGGGTAGTCTTCATGGTCTTGCGAAAGCGCCTGCATCAGCAACCGTTTCAGACAGCTCAGAGGGCGCAGAAGCGCCGTCACCTGCTCGAAACTCTTGAGCCGCGGCAGATGTTTGCGGGTCCGCAGCTGATCGGGATCCAGCCCAATGAGGGGGCACTGATCGATGACGGGACGGTCCGGACGGTCGCACCGCGATCATTAACGTTCCGGTTCGATCAATCCCAGAGCATCGACCCGTCGACGTTTGACGGCATTCGCATTACCCGAGCCGGCGGGGACGGCCTGCTCGGGACGACGGATGACATTCTGGTTAGGCCGGGTCTGGTGACTCTGGGCGACATCAGCCAGAACGAGGTGGTGGTTCGCTTCGCCGAGAATCTTCCCGACGACCATTACCGGATCGACGTGTTCGCGTTTGACGATCCCGGCCAAAGGATTGTGGCCTTGCGAAATCTCGCCGGCGAGGCGTTAGTACCGCGGGTCGCCGGGACTCGCGGCGAGCAGATCGATTTCCAACTGCAGTTGGGCGCTCTGGTCGAAGCGGTCGTGCCGCAGCCGGTCGTTCGTTTGGCGGACGGGTCGCTGGATCAGCGGCGAGACGAAATCCTTGTCTACTTCAACCAGGACGAGTTGTTCATCGAGAACGACCCCGCGACCGGTTTGCCGACGGAACGTTCGGCCGAACACCCCCGGTTTTATCAGCTGTTGTTGACCCAGGACACGGTCAGCACGATGGACGACACGCTGTACCATCCGGAGCGGGTGATCTACGACTCGGCCACGCACACGGC
>DITY01000311.1:4531-7999 GCA_002422955.1 Planctomycetaceae bacterium UBA6172 | reverse complement strand
GGGGGTCATGGCGGGTTCGGGGGTCGCCGATCCAGCCCAGGCCGCGTTGACCCCCGCGGGGAAATCGAGCCGCGAAGCCCGACGGCTCGACAGGTGAGTGACCGCCAAAGCGCGGCCGATGGGCTGGTCCGTCAGCGCGCTGATATCGACGAACTCGATCCGACCGATCCGCGGCCCGGTCTCGTCGCCACCGCGGGCGAGCCCCAAGTAGATGAAGAGGGCGGACATCGCCAGCACCGACAGCGGGAAGGAAACCCAACCCAACAGCGGCTTGCCGAGCACGCGATTGATGAGCAGATAATCGAGCGGCCCGATCAGCGCGGCGAGCAGCAACAGCGCCAGTGAAAGGATCGAGAAGGGGAGCCGGCGGTTGGAATCGAATCGATCCAGCGCCGCGCGGACTTGGCCCGCCAAATCGTCGTAGGGGACCGCTGCCCGGTTGCGGACTTCACGCCGCTGATCGGGGTCGGCGTCGAGCAAGCCGGGGTGCAAACGGGTAACCAGTGTCAGCCGCTGGGGCCAAGTCGCCATGCCGGGCTCGTGCAAGCCGAACGCCGTGACGCCGACTCGCCCCAAGCCTTCCAACCGTTCGATCGCCAACCGCGCCGTCTGCCGCGCCGTCGTGCGGCCCGAGAGCAGCGTCCGCCCGCGGATGGCGGATCCGCCGGCCGCAGCGGCTGGCAGGGGATAGCCGTCGAGGGTCGGCAACGGCGTCTGCGACGTGGTGTAGGTTTCCAACGATGCCGGATCGAGTTTCTGAATCGCGGCGCCGGGCTCGATGCCGATCAATTCGGCCAGCCAGCCGACTTCGGCGAGCAGTTCCGCTCCCGTGCGGCCGAGCGTCACGAACAACCGCCCCCCGCTCCGCAACCACGCGGTCAACGCCGCCACCTGCGCGGGATCGAGCGCTCGCAAAATCGCTCGGCCGTTGGGGGTGATCACCAACAGATCCACCCCTTCCCAGCCCGCCGCTCGGTCGGGCAACTCGGCGGCCGAGGCGACCTGGGACACCGCGACGGTCGCTTCGCGTGCCAGCAAGTCGTTGCGGCCGATCTGTTCGATCCCGAGCGAATCGCCGATCGCCACGACCCAAGGCAATGAGCGTTCGATCGCCCGGCCCGCGAACCGGCCCTGGCTGACAACGTTCCCCTCGGCATCGAGCCACCGCAGCGGGGCACCTGACCCGCCAGGGACAGCATAAGCCCAGCGGGCCTGGCCTGCGGGCGAGCTGGGGGTGATCTGACCCTGGGTGAACCGGACACGAACCCCATCGGGATCGAGCGTCTCGATGCTGTCGGTCGACGCCAGCGTTTTTACCGGATCGCCGCTTGGCCGATGGAGGCCGGTCCAATGGCCGACACGATAAATGCCACCGATCCCGATCACCCAGCCCGATTCGGCGTCGAGGCCGGCCGAATCACCGTCGCGCGTCGGCATGTCGTCCGCAACCGCTACGGCCTGTGCGGCGGCGCTGGGGGCGAGCGGCCACGAACCGCCCGTGCCGCGTGGTAAGGCGGTCGCACCGAACAGGCAAATCGCCAGCACGACGATGCGAACCGAGATCGCTGGCGCGGGCAGGAAATCGCGGCGGGACAATCGCTCGAGCGGCATCAAGGTCACGGCTTCTCTTCGTTAGGGCAGACGCAAACCAATTTAGCGCACCCGGGACACCCGCCACCGTATTTGGCGGACAAAGCCTGAGCCAGATCGATCTCGGCCACATTGGCGATCGTGACCAACCAGGCGATCACGTCCGCGAACTCCTCGGCCAAGTTTTGCCGATCGTCCCCACGCAGCGCCGATGCCAATTCGCCGACCTCTTCCATCAGCCACATGAACGTCCCCTCGACGCCCCGCGCGACGTCCTTTTCGTAGTACATCCGGCGGATGTGCGATTGCAAATCGGCGATGGACAAGTCGGCTGGGTCGTGGGTCGGCATCGGCGATCGCGATCGGGGAACGGGGTGGCTAATCGGCGTGGAGAACAGGGAAAACCGATGACAGACGGTCTCGAGGCGTTAACCCGCTGGTCGACGGGCCGCCGGTGGGAAGCGTTTGACTGGCGATTGTAACCCGAAGCTTCCGTCCGGTCAGCCCGCTGACCGCTGACCGNNGCTCGTTGACCGTGCGAACTTGTGACCGGCCAATGCTAGGCAATGCCGTCGAACGTTGGCGAACGCTAAGCCGATCGACTAGAATTCGACGAGCCCACCCGACAGAATCCCTGAGACGTTCCCCGCTCATCGTGATTCCGAACCCCGCTCCCGGCAGATGCGCATGCGCTCGCGGCTTTTTCAACTCTCCTTGCTCGCATGTTGGCTCGCGTGCTTCCCGAACTTCGGCATGGCAGCCGAGACGGCGGATGCCTACGCCGAGCAGGTCGAGCCCTACGTTCGCAAGTACTGCCTCGAGTGCCATCACGACGAGGATGCCAAGGGGGATCTTGACCTGACCCGCTACGCGCGGGCGAACGACGTGATCGGCAGCTTTCGCACGTGGAATCACATCGTCGAGTTCATTCGCAACGGCGAAATGCCTCCGAAGGACTCGCCGCAACCGACGATCGACGAAAGCAACGCGGTCGTCGCGGCCGTTCGCGGAATCCTCGTCACCGAAGCCAAGAAGCAGGCGGGGGATCCTGGCTTTGTCCCGCCGCGGCGGTTGTCGAACACGGAGTACGACCTGTCCGTTCGCGAGCTGACCGGGATCGACATCCGACCGACCCGAGATTTTCCCCCCGATCCGGCCGGCGGTGAGGGTTTCGACAATACCGGGGAAGCCCTCGGCATGTCGCCCAACCTGCTGAAGAAATATTTGTCGGCGGCCCAGTTCGTCGCGGATCATCTCGTACTGCGAACCAGCGGTATCGCCTTCGCCCCCTTTCCGGTCACGTCGTACAACGAACGCAAGAAGTTGACCGAGCAGGCGATCATCGATTTTTATGAGCGTCATACGGTCGAGTTGAAGGATTACCTGGAGGCCGCGTGGCGGTTCCGCTATCGGGCTGCTGACCAACAGGGCGAGTCGCTGAGCAATTGGGCTCAAGCGAGGAACTTGAGCCCGACGTACCTCAGCCTGGTGGCCAGCACATTGAATGCCCCGGCGCTGCGAACCGGCTTCCTCCGCGACTTGGGGCAAGCTTGGGAAACGCTCCCCGCCCCCACCGACGACGTGGCCCTACCCGAGGAGCTGCAGAGGCTGTGCGATCGGATCGAGCACTACCGCCAGACGCTCGGGGCAGTGGAGCCACCTCTGATCAAGGCCAACGCGGGGAACTGGCCGATCGAGCATCTCCGTTTCCGCGCCGACATCGCCGCTGCCCGCGACCGGTTTGCGCCGGCAAATCTCCGCAGCGAAGTGACCTTGAGGCTGCCGCGAGTCACCCAGCCACCCGCGAACGACGCGTCACCGCGACCGTTGTCCCTGTTCCTGACGGTCGAACCGGCCTTCGCGGATAGCGCCGACGAA
>DITY01000311.1:233-4465 GCA_002422955.1 Planctomycetaceae bacterium UBA6172 | reverse complement strand
AAGCATCCGCGCGGCGATGCGATCGACGCGGACGCGTTCGTCATCCTGGCTCCGGCGACGATCGAGATCCCGCTGACCCCCGAGCTGCGGGGGCAACTCGATGGCAAGCGGCTGCTGCTGCGTTGCCGCCTCGATCCGCTGCACAGCCGCGAAGGGAGCGTCTACCTGCAGCCCGGCACGGCCGTGGTGGAGCGAGGGGAACGTTCCGAGCGGACCGAGCTGCTGATTCATCCGGACAGCCGATTGGTCCGGTCGCTGGAGACGACGGCGGCCGACTTTTGCAACGCGTTCCCCAATCGCTTTTTCTACGTCGACAGCGGTCGCGGGCTCGCCGCGGGCTTTCATCTCGTGGAAGGCTTTTTCCGAGACGACGCACCGCTAGTACAGAAGGTGCTCGGCGAATCGGAACGCGAGGAACTGGATCGGCTGTGGCGCGAACTCGATTTCGTCACCCAAAGCGCCGAAACGCTACTCCGCGGCTTCGTCTGGTTCGAACGTGCGGAACGCGAAGTGTTGCACGACAAGCGATTCGATTTTCTTCGCGCCGAAGACCCCGCGTTGGTCGAAGAGGCGATGCTGGAGCGGTTCCAAAAGCTGTACCTGGACAAGCTGGGTGTCAAGCGAATCGGCGATACGTTGGACGCCGAAATCCCCGACGCGCGGTCGGCGATGATCCTGGGCTTCTTTCAACAGATTCGTGATGGGTTACAGACGTATCAGTCGCAGATCCCGATCGCCGAACAGTTGGCGTTGCAGCAGATCGACGAGTTGGCGGGGCGCGCCTACCGCCGTCCCTTGCGAACCGACGAGCGGGAATCGCTCCGCTGCCTGCAGGCCAAGTTGCGAGCCGAGGGGCTCGATGTCGAAGCTTCCCTGCGTGGCGTGTTCACCGCGATCCTGATGTCGCCCGACTTTTGTTATCGCTACCAGTCGGCAGCGGCAGGCGAGGGGACTTATCCGCTCAGCGATCATGAACTGGCCAGCCGCCTGAGTTACTTTTTGTGGTCGTCGTTGCCGGATCCCGAACTGCTGGCCGCCGCGGCGGAGGGACGATTGCAAAGCGAAGACGAATTGACAAAGCAGACGCGGCGAATGCTGCAGGACGATCGGATGGCGGCGTTCGCCCGCGAGTTCTTCGGCCAATGGTTGCGGTACCGCGATTACCTCAGCAAAGATCCGATCAACGCCCCGGCCTTCGCCGACTACGACGACGCCTTGCGCCAAGCGATGTTCGACGAGCCGACCCGATTGGCAACCTACCTGATCCAGCAAGACCTGCCGATCACTCAACTGCTGACCAGCGATCGGACTTTTGTGAACGGCCGATTGGCGAAGCATTATGGCGGCGCGATCCGGCGGCAATATCTCGATCTGGCTGGCGATCGCGAGCAGGACTGGCATCCGGTGACCGGCTTGCTGGAGTCGGGGCGGGGCGGATTGTTCGGCATGGCGGTGATCCTGACCAAGAACTCCGCCGGCGAACGTACCAGCCCCGTCAAACGCGGGTTCTGGAGCGTCCATCATCTGCTCGGCCAGCATTTTCCGCCGCCGCCGGCCGAGGTGGCCGAGTTGCCGACATCGGAGAAAGAGGCCGAGCAAACGATTCGCCAACTGTTGGCCGACCATGTGGCCCAGCCCCAGTGCGCGATGTGTCACAAGCACTTCGACGGTTTGGGGCTGACGATGGAAGGCTTTGACGCCATCGGCCGCAGTCGCTCGGTCGATTCCGCCGGACGGCCCGTCGATGACGTGGCACGGTTGGCGAACGGCGAAACGGCGGATGGCATCCCTGGGCTGATCCGCTACATCGATCAGCACCGACGCCAGGACTTCGTCCAAAACCTGTGTCGCAAGTTTCTCGGCTATGCCCTCGGCCGTTCCGTCTCCCTTTCCGACCAACCGCTACTGGATGAGATGGAACAGCGGCTGGAGCAGAATGAATATCGGTTCTCGGTCCTGTTCGATGCCGTCATCCGCAGTCCGCAGTTCCGCAACCAGCGTGGCAGCGAGCATTCGACTGCGAGCCGCTAGCAACCTGCCCGTTCATCAACCTTCCCTTCGACAACTACCCGTTTCCCAGAGCCCGCGGTCATGAACAACAACGCACCCAGTTTCGCCTCACGCGGCTTTTTCCCGCGTGGTTCGTCTCGGTCGAGTTCCGCTCAGCAGGGCCTTTCGGCTCGCGTCTCGCGGCGTGTCGTGTTGCGGGCGTTGGGGGCGAGCGTGGCCTTGCCCTGGTTGGAATCGGGCAAGCTCCGTGGGGGGGACCGCGGCGTGGTCGGGCCGAAGCGGTTCGCGTTCCTATTCTTCGGCGACGGCATCCATCCGCCGGAGTGGTGGTCCAAGGGGAGCGGCTCGAGCCTGGAACTCGGACCTGCGTTCACCTCGCTGGAAGCCGTGAAGCAAAAAGTCAATTTCGTCCACGGGCTGCATCACCCGGAAGATGTGGTGGGCGGGCACGCGAAGGGGGCCGCGGGAATCCTGACCGGCGTTCGGCCCCAAGGCGGCCGGGACATTCAAGCGGCCCTCAGCCTCGACCAGTTGTTGGCGCAGCGACTCGGTGATCAGACGCTGATGCCGAGTTTGGTCTTGGCGTGTGAACGTCCCGTCAGCGGGTTTCACGAATCGAGTTACTCGATGATGTACTCGTCGCACGTCTCCTGGAGTTCCCCCGTTTCACCGGTACCCGCCGAAATCTATCCGGCACTCGCCTTCGATAGCCTGTTCGAGAGCAAGGGGAACCGGACCGGGGTCAGCGTGCTCGATTACGTCCAGGAACAATTGCGAGACGTGACCCGCAAGGTTTCGAGTGCGGACAAGTCGAAGATCGACGAATACGCCACCTCGATTCGCGAAGTGGAACAACGGTTGGCGAAGTTGGAGCAGCGGCAGCAAGCGGACCCGGCCGATGCCGCGGCGAGTTCTTTTCAGCGGCCCGCCAACGGCGTTCCGAATCAGCTCGATGAGCATTCGCGGCTGATGTGCGACATCATCGCGCTGGCGTTTCAAACCGACCGGACCCGGATCGCGACGCTGCTGTTGACCAACAATTTGTCGGGCCAGGTTTATCCGTTTCTCGGGCTGAACGTCGACCACCACAACTATTCGCACAGTTGGCAGAACCGCGAATACGCCTCGATCACCCGGTTTTGGGTCGAACAATACGCGTACCTGGTTCGCAAGCTGGATGCGATGCAGGAAGGGGACGGCACGGTGCTCGATCATTCCTGCATCGTGTTGGCCAATGAACAGTGGACCGCGCACAGCTCCCCGAAGATTCCGTTGGTCATGTCCGGAGGGCTAGCGGGAACGCTTAAGACCGGCCGGACGCTCGACTATGAATCGGCGAAGGAGCGGCGGATGTCGTCGCTCTACCTGAGCCTGACGGATCGCATGGACGTTCGGTTGACCGAGTTCGGCAACTCGAACGAGCAATTGCCCGAGATTTAATTCGGGCTGCCGATGTTCGATTCGAGCTGCCGCCACGGCAGCCGCGGCGGACGGTTCTGGACACGCAACGTGCCGATGCATGACAGGGATGCTCGACTCGCGGCTGGGCCTCGTTTCAAGCTCAGTTGTTCACTGCGTCCTTCAGATCCTTGCCCGCATCTTTGATGGCGTCGCCAACCGCTTCGCCGGCATCTCGCAGCTCTTCATTGGGGCGAACATCGAGGGCGTCCTTCACGCCATCGGCCTGATTGACGTTTCCGTCGCGGTTGCAGGCCGGCAGTGCGATCAGGGAAAAAGCGAGGAGGACGAGGAGATTTCTTTTCATGATCAAGCTCTTTTCAATGCGGTCGCGGTTCCTCGACGCCAAGGAATCGCTCGAATCTGTGCGAGCGAAATCTCCCCCGTGTCGGTGGACCGTCTGAAATAAGGTATAGCATCTTCGGGCTGCCGGTGCCCGCGCCGGTCGATATGGGCACGCGTCGTCTACCAAACGTTCGCGCTGATGTGGTGCCGAGTGTCCGAACACCGCCTTGGCGGGTCGCTTTCCGTTGAGACTCGCTCCGGTCGTCGAGCACGCGCGTCGGGGGCTTGGGGGATGGTCGGCGACACCAGCCGCGGTGGTGACCCGCTCTTCCCTTGGGGGTGGGGATCGCTACGATGAGAGGCAGTAAACTGGGTGGGAAATGACCCCGATGTTTTCGGCCATGTTCGCGGGTGTTTGCAAGGGATTCTAAGGGATTCGTTTATGAAATTCCGTTTTCCGATTGTCATCATTGACGAGG
>DITY01000311.1:0-153 GCA_002422955.1 Planctomycetaceae bacterium UBA6172 | reverse complement strand
AGCAAAGCCGTGCCAGCGCGTTCATTCTGTCGATCGACGACGAGGAGTTCAGCGACGATTCGGTGCCGATCCCGGCGATCCTGAATCTGCGGAAGTTCATTGACGAGATCCGGTTCAAGAACTCCGAAATCCCGATCTTCCTGTACGGCGAAA
>DITY01000266.1:19181-22488 GCA_002422955.1 Planctomycetaceae bacterium UBA6172 | reverse complement strand
CAGCAGGTAGGCGGCGGTTGGGAGGGCAGCTAAGAGCAGGCCGATCGAGCGATACCTCGCGGCCACGGCCACCGCGAGGACGGATACGACGAGGGAACCTACGATCGCGACAGCGTAGACCGTCATGATCCGCCGAAACGCCTCTTCCCCCATCATCCAGGGGTTCGGGGGCGGAACGTTCAGGAAAATCGTCCAGGCGAACAGGCCCCACGCGACAATCGCCGATCCCAACATCCAGCGGTATGGCAACGGGGGCCAGTTCATGATCGTGCCCGTTGATGATCGTCAGGGGTCGCGGTGGAGATCAGTCCGGCAGACTTTCGATTCGCGTGGCGGCTTGGCGAAGGCCTAGGCCGAGCAGCACGACGAGCCCCAGAATGAGCGTGCCGAAAACCCAGGGGTTGTTGAGCACTCGCAGCCAATTGGTGCGAGTTACTTGGACCAGGTCGTTGGCGGCGGGGCCCAGCGTGGCTTCCAGGGGACTGGCTTTGGCGGCGAGCGCCGCTTGGATCGCGACCGTGTCATAACGCGGGGGCTCGCGATTCGCATCGCCGTAACTCAAACGGTAGGTCTGGCCGGGATTCCCCAGGAACACCAGTTCATAGATCGGCCCCTTGGCCGTGAACGCGACGTCCGCCAGCGGTGGGCTGTCGCCGTTCGCGATCACGACCCGATAATCGGTCTCGCGAGTCTCGGGCAGCCGGATCTGCAATTGCTCGCGCTGGATACCTGCCAGATCGATCTTGCTCAGCGTCGTGGTCGCCAGTTCTCGCTGTGCAGCCGGAAAGGGTGGTTGTCCCGATCCGCTGCTCATCCCCAGCAGTCTCGCGGCGCGGCTGAAGTTGTTGTCGGGCGTGACCAGCGTCAGCTCGGTGATCGGCTCGCGGGCTGAGCTGAGATCGACCCAGGTGCTCTTCGATTCGCTGTCCTGCTTGAGCGTGATTCCCGCGAGCGGGTAGTCGGTCAACAGCGGCTGGGACGATTCGACAACTTCGTTTTCGCGCCAAAAATCGATCCGCTCGATCCGCAGCGGCTGGCGGTTGACGAGCAAACGCTCCTCTTGGCCGGTCACCTCGCTCCCCTGAACGGATCGCGTCAATTCGCGCCACGGCGACTGCTGCTCCTGAGTGACGCGGTCGATGCGGAGTCGATAGCGTCCCCAGGCGGGAAAGTTCAGCTCCTTGGGGATGGCGAGGTCGGTGTTCCGCACATCCATGAATTGGAAGTAATCGTAGATCACGAGGTCTTGGGCGAGCGTGGTCCAGGGTTCGTCCGCGGCGTCCTGTCGCTCCACCGTCACGCGATGTTCGAAGTTTCGCAGCGGCGTGACCAGGGTGAAGCCGTGCAGCGGGCCTTTGTGTTTGTCGGGATCGATCTCGAACTCGATCTCCAGAGCATCGTCTTCCAATGGACGAACCAACGGGTTGACGATGGCGGTGTACTGCCGCACGGTCCGCAACTTGTCCGTCACCAGTTTGCGGAGCGCGAACGGGACTTCCGCATCGCTGGCGTCGAGCACTCGCAGGTCATGCAGGCTCGGCGTGCTTCCGGAAAAAACGGTGGCATCAAGGCGAATGCCGAGCAGCGTCTGCTGCTCGATCGTCGGCGGTTCGACTGGCCGCGTCTTGGGCTGCAGCGCTGCGGTCGCCAAGTCCTGAGCGTGGGATGACAGCGTTCCGAGTTGGAAGACTACCCCCAGGGCCAGCAGCCAGGCGACGCGAGCGAACGGACGGGTCTTCATGCTTCCGCTTCCGGAGAAATGTCGGTGGCAAAACTTTCGCGATGCTTCAGATAGACGAACGAGCCGGCCAACAGCAGCAGCCCCAAGAGCACGAAGGCGATGATCCGCCAAATCGGATCGAGCCGGCTGAGGTCGACGAAGAACACCTTCAGCGACACGATCGTGAACAGGGCCAAGCCGACGTAACGCAGGCTCCGCTCGCTGCGAGAGATCCCGCCCAGGATCATCGCGAGGGCGAACACGGCCCAGAGGATCGAGACGCCCCCAGACCGCAGCCCAGGGTAGAAATGGTACAGGAAGGAGTTGACTTCCAGGGTCGTGTACAGGAACAGCATCGCGATGCTGGCAATGCCGAAAAACTGTTGTGCCTCACGTGGCGAGGAACGAGCGGTCGTGAAGGCGTAGGCGGCCGAGAGGAACCCGACGAGGCCGGCAAAATCGATCAGACGCATCAGGGCGTCGCGAAATGAATAAGGGGTCCCGTAGAGCATCTGGCCGTTGAGTTTCCACCCCCACGTCAAGTCATGGAACACGACCTTGCCGATCACGATCGCCGTTGCCGCGACGACCACCATCAGCAACGCTTGGCTCGGCTTCTGCAGCCAGGCATACAGCAACGCGCCGCAGGCCGCCAACCACAGCAGCGTTAGCATCGGGTCGCGGAGCGGCGCGTAGGCGTAGCCGACCGATCGCGAAATTTCCAGGTGCAGATAGAACGCCCCCAGCACGAAGGCCCCCACCAGCAACCAGCGCGTCACCAGCCCGTCCTTCAGGCCGAACATCAGCCGGGAGTCCTCGGGTGCTTCGCCCACCGGTTGGTCAGCGTCTTGCGGCTGCTGTTGCATCCAGCGATAGGCGAGCGCCAATGATCCGATCGGCACGCCGAAGGCGACGACGCGCTCGACCAGCAGTCTGGCATAACTGACCCAACCGAGCTGTGCGGTCGCTCCCCAGCCGCTGCCGAAAAAGTCACGCCGCAGGTCCCACAAGCCGAAGCGAACCAGCACCAGTCCGAACAATACGTACGCGATCGAACGGAGCGCGGCGCTGCGCATCTGCAACGCCATCCAGAGCAAGATCAAGGCCTGAATGGCCCAGCTGGCGGTGATCCATTCGCGGGATAGCACCAACGGCATCGTGATCGCCAAGAAGGTGCTGGCCATGCCCAGGAAGGTGATCAGCAGGTTGCGATCGATGGCACGCTGGCGGGTCAGCAGGTAGGCGACATGCGACGCGTAGAACGCCGTGATGCCCAACGACACCAACGCCACCCAGCGGCGACCGAAGAGTTCCTCAACCAGCGAGAACGATAGCCCGAAGAAGATCGCGGCGTTCAACAGCAACGCGAGCAGATCGAGCAGGTGGGTGGGGCTGGACCGCAGCAGTCGGTGCAAAAACGACATCGTCGAGAACAGGACGAAGAAGCCGATCAGGAACGGATAGACCTCCCAAAAATGCGACGCGTCGTAACCTCGCATCACCAGGAGCAGCAACCCGTAGTTGGCGACAAAGCTGAGGTAATGGACGAACGGCCAATTGCGATACGCCCCCACCGCCAACACGCCG
>DITY01000266.1:0-19142 GCA_002422955.1 Planctomycetaceae bacterium UBA6172 | reverse complement strand
GTCGTGATCAGGGCCATCGCCGTGAACGCCGGCAGCGCCGAGATCAGACCGAAGTATTGATGGGACGCGAAGACGCTGAAGTAGAGCGCGGCTAAGCCGCCGCCCATCAGCCCTTGACCCAGCAGGTGGTACTTGCGCCCCAGCAGTTGGGTACCGCCGACGAGCATGCCCAAGCCGGTGGCGACGGTCAGGGCGACGCGGGCTTGCGGCCCGAGCAACCCGCGATCGATCGAATACTTCAAGAAGAAGCCGATGCCGACCACCAAGATCAGGATGCCGACGCGCAACAGCCACTGGCTGGCGACCGCGAACTCCGTCGATACCCCTTGGGGCAAATGCTCTTCGCCGACGATGATCCAGTTCCAGATCTTCTGCAGCGTTTCCTTCGCCGCCCGTTCGAAAGCCGTCGGCGTTCGCGGGGTCGCTGACGCTGGGGGCTCGCCCGAACGCTCACCGCCGCCCCGTCCCTGACGCTCGACCCAGGATGGCGAGGTGGCATAACCGGGAACGGCCGATGAGGACGAGGCGGCCCCCGCGGATGTCGCGGCCGCGGTGAACACGGGGCGATTCACCGATGGGGCTGGCATCAAGGGTGGCGGAGGGGCGAGCGGCGTGGTGGTTGATGCTGCCGTGGTTTCCGAACTTGCTACTCCCGGGACGATCGTGCCGCTTGCGGGCAGCGTTGACACCGCGGGCGTGGTCGAGGGCGCGGCTGTTGGCGTCGGCGTGCGAACCTGGCCGGCCGTTCGAGCGGCATCGGCGAACCGCGCGAGATCCACGTTCGCCAACCGATCCAGACGTTCGCGGAACTGCTGAAATCCTTCCTCTTGCCGCTGTTCGATTCGCCTCAGCAGCACTAACCCGGCGATTGGAAAGGCCGTCAGCCAGAGAAAGACGATGATTGCCAGCAGGCCAATGAAAGCTTCCATCGCGAACTTCGAATTGAGGATGTCAGATGCAACGGAGACAAGGGCGAGGGGTGCAGACCCTCAATCGGGGAGATAACGGCGTAGCTCATCCGACTGCGTAGGTCCGGGCTCCGGGTCACTATAGCTATCAGGCGTCGGAAACATCCATTTACGTCGCAAAATCCGTGCATTCGCGATTTTTCAGGGTCAAATCGCTCCCTGGCGTCCCCTGGGACCCGCGTTCGTGAACCAATACCGCAACCGCCAGATGTTGCGTTGAAGCGGCAAGGGCGAGGCCGCGGAGAAATTTGAAAGGCAACGCAATAAAGACGAGGGAATGACGGGCGGAGCGTGGATGGGTCGAATCAGACGGCCAGGGGAGCGACATGGCGGCTGATTTTGCCACGAAAACGCTTGATCTCGACTGCGCCCACACCCACCCCGACCAACAGCACCGAACTCGGCTTCTGGATCACGCGGGTTGCCAATCGAGAACCGATTGCTGATCTGGAGGGTCAAAAAAAAAGGGAGCCGACTAAGTCAGCTCCCTTCGCAAAAATCAAGTCAAGTCTCAAACGGTTAGACGGATCAAGCCGAGACCGGAGCGGCCTTGGCACGCTTCTTGGAGCGGAAACGCTTGGCGGCGAAGGCAACCAAACCGAATCCGGCAAAGGCGACCGTGCTCGGTTCCGGAACCGCGGAGATCCCATCGTCGTAGCGATAGATCAGCGTTGCGATGCCGTTGGCGTTCAAGCCCGACATGTCAACCGAGAAAAGGCCGCCCGTGACGTTGACGCTGGGGAGTTGCTCAATATCCGAACTGACCGTCCCGACGCCAGTGAAGTAGCTCGCCCCGAAAGCGGTCAAATCCGTCGACGGAACCGTCAACGCTTGGGGGCCGGTGAGCGTGAAGACTTGTGAGCTGCTGGCAGGAATCGACGTTCCCACGATGTTGGTCAGCGGAGTGGTCGAAATCGGCGAGAGTGTCAGCCCGGCGAACGTGGCCGGCGCACCAGCCCCGGTGAACATATTGAGGAACACGCTCTGCGAGTTGCGAGCCGTGATCGCCGCGGTCGTCGAGCTGTTGGTGACCGTAAACGAGCCCGTTAGGGTGCCGTTAACGAAGTATTCGACACTCGTCAGAGTACCGAGTGTCGCGTCGAACTGACTCCAGTTCAGCGTCTGGGGTGCCGTCGTGACGTTGAAGTTGTTGTTTTGAGTCTGCGTGATGATCGCCGCATCAGCCGAAGCGGCGAACGAACACGCGAGCACGAGGGCAGCCAGAAATCGCCGAATCGATTGAGGTGTTGCGAGCATAACGGACATCCGAAATTGTTTGACTTGAAGTTGTCAGTCCCGATCCGACGTTTTTTGACCAAACATCGGTCAATCAAACGCGCACAAATCGGTTGTGACATTTAGTAATAACTGCGTAGACTACCTGCGTCAATCTTTTGCCTGCAAAAATTTGGAATATTCCGATTCCGAGCTCCTTTTAGCTTGCTTGTCCCGAAAGAAGCGTCCCCCGATCAGCGGAAATCGGCTTTTCGGCAGCTCGCCCGCAGCGCGACGACCGGTGGCAATCCGGGGGCAATCCGACGCGTTAAACTGAGGATCAGATCCGCCATCTGCCCCCTCGCCAGTCCCTGAACCCAGTCCAACCTGGGGACCAGCGCCCCTCGCCCCCCGAATCGAACCGCCAGCGATAAGGCCAGCCATGCGCCGAACTCATCTCCGTCCGCCCACTGACTCGAGTCCCAAAATCAGCCGCCGCGTTCCCCAGCGGCACGCCGCCAGCCGCCTAGCCCTGCCCGCTGGGGCCGCGATCCTGATTCTGGGCTGCCTGATTCTGGGCTGCCTGCCGCCGCTAACCCCCGTGTGGGGCCAGATCGCTCGGCCGGACGATGCCCCCCCGGCCTTGTCAGCCGACGAAAGCCAGGCGACGTTTCAGCTCCCGGCAGGGTTTCGCATGGAGTTGATCGCGGCGGAACCGCTGCTGCGTGAGCCCTCGGGGGTCTGCTGGGATGAACGCGGCCAGCTCTTCGTTTCCGAATTGCACGGCTACAACCTGGAAGGGCAATACGACATCGAGGAGCTGAATCGTGGCGGGGAGCTCGATCGCGTCGTCCGCCGCGTTCAAGCCGACGAGCGGCATAAGCAGGCTGCCGCGGCGGAGACTTACGGTACGATCCGCCGCCTGGTCGATTCCGACAACGACGGGCGGATCGATCGCGCGGAGATCTGGGCCGATCGGCTGCCGCCCTGTTTGGGCATCTGCCCGGCGCGAGGTGGGATCATCGCGGCCTGCCAAACCGAGATCTGGTTTTTGGCCGACCGCGATCAGGACGGCACGGCGGAGGTTCGCGAATTGCTGTTCGCCGGTTTTCAGGAAGGGCCGCTGGAACGGAGCATCAATTGTCCGCAGTGGGGCCCTGACAACTGGATCTATTTCGGCCGCGGGGCGGGTGGCGGCACGATCCGTGGCAAATATCTAACGCAGCCCGTCGAGTTACCCGGTACCGATTTTCGCATCCAGGCAGACGGGACGGCGATCGAACCGGTGACCGGCAGCACGGCGACCATGGGCTTCGCGTTCACCGAAGCGGGTGATCGGTTCACGATTTCGACACGCACCCCGGGGATTTTCGTCGCGCCCTTGCCCTGGCATTACTTGGCCCGGAATCCGGACGTTGCCGCGACGTCACTTCAGGAAGCGGCGACCGCTGACCAACGGGTCTATCCGACCAGTCGCCCGCATCCGTGGCGGACCCGCCGGGCCGAGGACCCGGGCTTTGCGAAGTACTACAGCGACCGCTACGGGATCGAGGAATCGGCCCCCAACGGCTACTTCACGTCGGCCTGTTCGCCGCTGGTTTATCAGGACACGGCGTTGCCCGGTTTGCGCGGCCAGTTGCTCGCTTGCGAACCGGCGCAGAACCTCGTGCATCGCGCGTTGATCCGCCGCGACGGTGCTCGGTTGACGCTGCATCGGCCGAGCGACGAAGCGCGATCGGAGTTTTTGACCGCGGCCGACCCTTGGTTCCATGCCATCGCCCTGTCGCACGCGCCCGACGGCAGCGTCTACGTCGTCGATTTTTATCGCGAAATCATCGAGGATTATTCGGCGATCCCGCGTTACCTGCAACAGCTGTATGGCCTGGTCGCCGGCCGCGAGCATGGCCGGCTGTGGCGATTGACGCACGATGACAAGCTGGCCACGCCGGCGGCCGACATGAGCGGCCTGAGTCCCGATCAGTTGGCGGCCGAGGTTGCCAGTACGCATCACTGGCGGAGGACAACGGCACGGAGACTGATCGTCGAAGGGGGTTTGCGCGCCGCAGTACCGGGGTTGGCCCAAGTGATCCGCGAAGCGTCCGAACCGGTCGCCGTGATCAACGCCCTGCAAACCCTTGATGGCTTGGCATTGTTGGACCCGATCTCCGTCGCCAGATCGCTGGAGCATGCCGACCCCGGGGTCCGTCGCCAGGCGTTGCGATTCGCGGAACGCTGGCTCGACGCGGCCCCCGAGGACGCGGCGTTCGCGGCGGAAGCTCGCGCTGCGCTCGGTCGAATTCGGGAACTCGCCTATCTTTCCCCCGAGGGCTTGGTCACCGACCCCGAACCGATGGTGCGGCTGCAGTTGGCGTTATCGTTGGGGGAATCGAACGACCCGCAGGCGCTGCGGACGCTCGCCCGTTTATCGCGGGATCATGGCGGGGAGCCGTGGATGTCGCTCGCCATCCTGACGGCCGTGCCGGGACGCGGCGCCACGCTATTGGCCGAATTGCTGGCCACGCCGGAGGAGCTGGCCGCCGCGAGCCTGCTGTTGGAGCCGCTCTGTCAGGCGATCGCGAGTCGCCGCGACGCCGAGGAACTGTCGGCAGCCATCTCGCGGATTGGCAGTGCGAGCGACGACGCGACGCGAGCGAGTTGTCTCCGCGGTTTGCGTGCGGGCCTGAAGGGCGAGGTCGAAGTGGCGATTTCCAAGGCTGCGCGACAGACCGTTCGGCAACTGGCCGAAAGTGCTGACGATGCGGTGCGTGCCGAAGCCTGGCCGCTGATCACGCAGTTGAACTTGGAGTCGGCCGCCGAACGCAGCGAGCGTCTGGCGGTTGCCACCACGACTCTCGCCGATGTGCAGGCGTCGGCCGACCAGCGATTAGCGGCGCTCGCGCAATTGTCCGACAGCAACGAGCCGGCGATCACGGGGGTATTGATCGAGACGCTGGCGACGAGCACGCCGAAACTGCGGGAGGCGATTCTTGCGGCGATCCTGGGGCGAAACGATCGCTTGCCGAGTTTGCTCGATGCGGTGGAAGCCCGAGTGATCGCGCCGGCGACGCTGACCGCCGTCCAACGCGAGACGCTGCTGCGGTCGAACCGGGCCGAGATCCGCGACCGCGCGGCCCGGTTGTTCGACCTTTCGCAGACCAGTTCCGGTCCCACGCTGGCCCGCTATGTCGAGGGACTGAAGTTGCCGAGGGACGTGGCGCATGGCGAACAGGTTTTTCGTCTGAAGTGCGCCAATTGCCATCAGGCACACGGTCTCGGCCATGCGGTCGGGCCTGACTTGAGTGCCGAGTTCCAGCGTGCTGAAGAGACGATCCTCCGCGATGTGGTGGCCCCGAGCGACAACATTTCCGCCGGCTACGGGACCTACACCGTCGCCACCACCTCGGGGCAGGTCTACACGGGACTGCTGGCGACCGAGACGCCGACCAGCCTGACGCTCCGCCAGGCCGAAGGGAAACAGGAAACGATCCTCCGCAAGGATCTCGAATTGTTGCGGGCGATGTCGGTGTCGCTGATGCCGGAGGATCTGATCCAGTCCGTTTCGCCGCAGGACTTGGCCGACCTGCTCGCCTGGATCCGCCGACCGCCGACCGGCGTGCTGCTGATCGATGAGAACCTGGCGTTGGCGGAGGCTTTGAACGAAGGCGCGGGGACCGCGGAGTTTTTAGGCGGTGACGCGTATCGGGGCGAAATGGCGCTGCGGGTGACGCCGCCGCAGCGTTATTCGGCGCGAATTACGGGTTGGGAATATCGGATTCGCGAGAACCCGGGGCCGGGGGAATATCGTTACCTGCGGTTCGCCTGGAAAACGCCCGCGGCCGCTGGGGTGATGATCGAATTGGCCGCCGATGGGCGTTGGCCGACGGCGGACGCTCCGCAGTGGCGGTATCACTCCGGCAAAAACACGACCGCTTGGCAGTCGACCCCGATCGACGAATCGGCGCCGCGGCAGTGGGCGGTGGTGACCCGCGATTTGTGGCGCGAGTTTGGCGATTTCACTTTGACCGGGATCGCACCGACGCCGATGGGCGCTCCGGCCCTGTTCGACGCTTTTGAATTGCTCCGCGAAGTCGACGANNGGTTCGACCCGCTAGTGAGCGACGCCGTGTTCGCGGAGCAGGCGATCGATCGTCGGTTGATGCGCTGGAGGTACCGGCAAGGCGCCGCGGCCGAGAGCGGGAACGGCAGCGGTGGTCTGCAGCATCAGCGTCGGCTGGGTGCCGGCTTGCCAGGCGTAGGACTGCACGCGATCCCAACGCAACAGGCTCCAATATTGCCAAATGCCGTCTTCCCGAATTTGCAAACGCCCCCGCGCCATCATCAACCAGTAGATCGAGAAGCTCGCGGCGAAGAGGCCGCTGAACCCCGCCACCACGACGGTCTGGCGACCGGCCAAGCCCAGGGCCAGGGCGGCAATTGCCAGGCCGGCAAAGATCGCGGCATTGAGCAGGAATAGCCGCTGGGCGGGATGTGGGCCACAGTCGAGCAGCACGGGGCCAGCCGTACTCCGTCCCCAAAACCAAACCGTCACAAAAGCGGCCAAAGCGAAGGCCCAAACGGTCGCCGAGGCGATCGCCGTCGATTGCCGCCAGTCGAGTTGGAGCAGCGCGGCGATCAAGTACGTGAGGCCGACGACCACCGCCCAGACGGCGATGCCACACAGCAAGGCATTCTTGATGCCGCGTCGCCAAGCGGCGGCGGTCATCTGGTTCGACATCGGCGTGGCCTCGCGGGAGAGCAGAATTTGTGTGTGGCAGGACGAGTCAGCTGAAGTAGACCCGTTCGGCGGTCGATCGCAGCATCTGCTCGCGTTCGGCAGGCGACAGGAACTCGAGTCGGTCGCGGATCAGCGCGATCGAATCGGCATAGTTGTGTCCCGGGTCGACCTGGAACGGGCAATCGCTGGCCCACATCAACCGCTCGGCGCCGAACGCGTCGCGGACGCGGCGGATCATCGGGCCCAAGTCGGTATAAGGCGGTTGCTTCTTGCCCAGTGCGTAGAACGCCGACGTCTTGACGTGAGTTTGCGGATGCTTGGCCAAACCGCAGAGCGCATCCAGTTGTGCGTCACGGATCTGGCCATCGACGCCGATGCGGGCGAAGTGATCGATCACGACGCGGGTCTTCGGGAACCGCCGGCAAAGCTTGTCGATTTCGCCCAACGCTTCGGGGTTGATCAGCGGGCAGACGGCCATGTTGTGATCGGCGGCCAACGCCCACAGCGACAGCATGCCGGGGGAACTGGCCCAGCGATCGATCGGGGTATCCGCCGGGTGGATCCGCAGGCCGCGGACGCCTTGAGCCGACAGCTTGCGCAGCGTTTCCGCCAGATCGCCGGCATGTTCGTCGACGACGGCGACCCCGGAGAAGACGCCGGGGAAGCGGGCCATCGTGTCCGTCATGTAGCGGTTGTCGAAGCGGTAGTAGCTCATCTGGATCAGCACGATCCGATCGACGCCATTGGGCTTGGAGTGCGCGAACAACTCTTCCGGCGTGAAGCTGGCCGGCTGCATGTCGCTCCGCGCGAAGCCAGTGGCCAGCGGGTATTTTTCCAGGTCGGGGGTCCAGACGTGGACATGCGCATCGATGTGCCCCTTGCCAGGTTCCGCGGCGAGGGCGGACGTATCGAGAAGGCCACTCAAGGTCAGGCCGCTCGCGGTCAGACCGGCGGCGACGCTCAGTCCGGTCGCGACCCGTTGTGCGGAGTCGACCAGGAATTGGCGGCGCGAGGCCGGGTGGTGGTGTGCTTCGGGCAAGCCGGCAAGCGGGCGGGCGGGCTGTCGGTTCATGGCGGGGGGCTCACTCGGATCCAAAGAGGCGGATGAAGTCACGGTAGAAGTCACAGGCCATCAGCACCTGCTCGATCTCAACATACTCGACCGCCGCGTGCGCGCGGTCGATGCTGCCCGGCCCGAAGATCAGGCTCGGGATTTGGGCCTCGGCGAGCTTACTGGCATCGCTGCCGAATGGCACGCCGCAGGGGGTCGGGTCGAGCCCCATGTCGGCCAAGATTTGTCCGGCCAACAGGGCGGCGGGGTTGTCGGGCGCCGTGTCGAGCGGGATATCGGCCAACATCGGCGGCTGCATGACGGCGACGAAGCCGGGATTGGCAGCGGCGAGCGCATCGATCCGGCGTTGGTAATCGCCGAGTACCCCCTCGACGGTTTCGCCAGGCAACAAGCGGCGGTCGATCTCGATCTCGCACAGGTCCGGCACGAAGTTGACCTGCACCCCGCCGCGGATCACGCCGACGTTGCTGGTCGCCGCCCCGAGCAGCGGATGCGGTCGGTCGGCGAGGCTGTGGTGGTAGGCTTCCAGGTCGAGCACCAGCCGCGCCATGTGGGTGATGGCGTTGACGCCGAGGTGCGGTTTGGAGCTATGGGCGGCGGTGCCTTGAACGGCGATCTTCCACCGCAACACGCCCTTGCTGGCGATCACGGCCCGCAGCTCCGTCGGTTCGGCCACGATCGCCGCGTCGGCGCGCAGCGATTCACAGAATCTCGCGATGCCTCGCGCCGAAAACTCTTCGTCGACCACGGCGGCGAACCAGACTTCGCAGGGCGGCACGATCCCCTGGGCGCACAGCGAGGAGACCGCGTGCATCATCCCGGCCAACCCAGCTTTCGTATCGCAGGAGCCGCGGCCATACATCCGTCCGTCGGCGATACGAGGTTCGAAGGGCGGGATCGTCATGCCGCGAATCGAAACCGTGTCGGTATGGGCTTCCAGGATCACCCGGCGGGAAGCGTCGTGGCCAGCCAATCGCACGATCAGATTGTTCCTGCCGGGAAAGACTTCCTGTTCCCACATTTCTAACCCCAGCGGCTCGAAGAACCGCCGGATGTAAGCGACCATCGGCGCTTCCGAACCGCCATCGCCATAAGCCGGGCTGACGCTGTTGATGCGTACCAAGTCCGCCAGCGTTGAAATCACGGGAGCGTCATCGGTCATGCTGGAGAATCCGTTGGGGAAGCGGAGGTCGGCGGGGCAGCGCTGGGCGAGTGGGTGGATCGGCGGACCGCGATCGGTCAATCGAGAGCCCGTAAGCTTACCCGCCCGTTATACTCAGGCCGCGGCTAGGTTGTCATCGCGAGCCGCCAGCTTTCCCGTCACCCGCCCCATCTTGCCCGTTCGGAACGTCCGCTTTGACCGCGAATCCCGCAGCCATCCGTTGCCGTGACTTGGCAGTCCGCTTCGGCGATGTGCAGGTCTTGCGCGGCATCGATTGCGAGTTTCCCGCCGGCGAGATCGTTTCGCTGGTCGGTCCCAGTGGCTGCGGCAAGACGACGCTACTGCGGGTGATCGCGGGCCTGATCCCAGCGGCCGAGGGACGCATCGAGATCGCCCCGCCCGCCAAAGCCAATCGCGGCGAGATGGCCTTCGTGTTCCAGCAGCCGACGCTGTTGCCCTGGCGAACCGCGGTGGAAAACGTGGCGTTGGCGATTCAGCTGACCGACCCCGCGGCATCCAAGTCGGTGACGCTGGGCCGGGCCGCCGAAGAATTGGTCGCGATGGAATTGCCGCCCGATGCGTTCAAGCGTTACCCGCGGGAGCTGTCCGGTGGGATGAAGATGCGGGTCTCGCTGGCCCGAGCCCTCGTCACCCGGCCGATGGTGTTGCTGTTGGACGAACCGTTCGCGGCGCTGGACGACATGTCGCGAGGGGCGTTGGGCGATCTGCTGCTGCGACGCTGGGACGAGCGACCGTTTTCGGCGGTCCTGGTGACGCACAACATCAGCGAAGCGGTGCTGCTGTCGCACCGGATGTTCGTGATGGGCCGCGGCACGATCGGCGCGGGGATCGTCGATGACCTGCCAAGGCCGCGCGACGAGTCGGTCCGGGTTTCCGCCGCGTTCGGTCAGGCCTATGCCCGCGTGTCGGCGGAACTGCGTCGGATGGCGGAGGCATCGGCCGAAGCGTTGTGGCCATTGCCGCCAGATCTGGCCGAAGCCAAGCTGCCTCGGGGTAACGTCGATGACTGAGAAAATCAGCTGGACCACCTTCCTTCCGACCATCGGGCTGGCGGCCGCGATGCTGACCGTTTGGCAACTGCTGATTTGGTTCGGCAACCTGCCCCCGATCCTGCTGCCTTCCCCCTGGGCGGTGGTCGTCGCGGGTTGGGACAATCGCGTCGTACTGGGCCGCGGGGCCTGGGTGACGGGGGCCGCGGCGGTGGCCGGATTTTGCGCCAGCCTGGTGATCGGCACCCTGACCGCGGCGCTGATGAGCCAATCGAGGATGCTGCGGTTGGCGATGTACCCCTACGTGATCCTGTTGCAGACGGTGCCGATCGTCGCGATCGCGCCGCTGCTGGTGATTTGGAGCGGTTACGAATTTCGCACGGTGGTGCTGGTGACCTTGATCATCAGCCTCTTTCCGATCATCAACAATGTCACCGAAGGTTTGATCGCCATTTCGTCCGATCGGCTCGACCTGTTTCGGCTGTATGGCGCGACGCGAATGCAGACGTTGTGGCGATTGCGAGTGCCCGCCGCGATCAGCCATTTGATGTTGGGGGCCAAGACGAGCAGCGGCCTGGCGGTGATCGGGGCGATCGTCGCCGAGTTCTTCGTCGGCAACGGGGGAGCCAATTACAGCGGCTTGGGGACGCTGATGACCGGTTGGCAGTCGCTGGGTCGAACCGCGCCGCTGATGGCCGCCCTCTGCGTCTCGACCTTCTTGGGCGTTATCATGTTTGCGAGCGTTCAACTGGTCTCGCGGACGATCCTGCAACGATGGATGGGGAACGATTAGTCATGTCCGAACTGATAACCGAGCTGATGTCTGAAGCGATCCGTACCGCGACAACCCAGGTCGTGTCCACGGCGAGGTCGGCCGCTCCCGCTGGGCGACCTCGCGATGGACGGCCTCGCGGCGGCTGGTTCGCCGGTTTACTGGTCGGGATCGCCGCCGGCGCGATCACGTTTGCCGGCTGCAACTCCCGAACGACTCCGGTCGTTGAAGTCCATGATGGGCGGAAGGTCGCGGTGCAATTGAACTGGTACGCCGAAGCCGAACATGGCGGCGTGTATCAAGCGGCCGCGGACGGGACTTACGAGGCGGCCGGCTTTAACGTCGAAGTTCGTCCGGGGGGCCGGGCGACGCCGGTGGCGGCGGAGGTCGTGTTAGGGCGAGCCGATTTCGCGATCACGAACGCCGATGACGTCGCGTTGTTCCGGGCCGAGGGGGCCGACATCGTGGCGGTGATGGCCTCGATGCAGGATCACCCGCGGTGCATCCTGGTGCGTGAGGATTCCGGCGTGAACAGCTTGGACGAGCTGAGCGGCTTGACGCTGCAGCGTCAGGAAGGTCAGGGCTTCATCGAGTTCCTGAGGTTGAACGGCAAGTTGGAAGGGGTCCGCGAAGTCCCCTATCACGGCAGCGTCTCCGGATTGGTCGGCGACCCGAAAGTCGCGATTCAAGCCTACTCGATCGCGGAGCCGTTCTTGGCCAAGGCGGAAGGCGTGAACGTCCGCAGCCTGATGGTCAGCGACCTGGGCTGGAACCCGTACTGCAGCGTGCTGGTGACGCGGGGCGAGTTGATTCGCGAGCAGCCGGAACTGGTGCGGGACTTCGTCGCCGCGACGATCACCGGCTGGCAAAACTACCTGGCCGACCCGACGAAAGGGAACGCCGCGATCCTGGCCGCCAATCAGCACGGCATGACGGCCGAGGCGTTGCAATTCGGCTCCACCGAGCTCGTCTCCTTGGCCGTTCCCGAACCGATGCAGGTCGCGGAACTCGGCAAGATGGAGCCCGATCGCTGGCAGACGCTGATCACCCAAATGGAGCAGGTCCAATTATTGAAACCCGGCGCGGTGAAAGCGGAAGATTGCTACACCCGCGAGTTTCTGCCGACGGTCGCGACCGCGGACGCCTCCGCCGCGGGGGCCACGCCATGAATTTCGATGAACGGCTGGAACGGCTCGAGATGGAACTCGCGCATCAGCAACGGATGACCGACAACCTGAACGACGCGGTCTCGCAGCAATCGCTCGATATCATGCGGATGCATCGCACGATCGAGCGGTTGGCCAAACAACTCGAAGAGATGGTCATCAATTCCGAATCCGACGAGCCGCTCCGCGATATCGCTGACGAGAAGCCGCCGCACTATTGAAGCGGCAGCGTCAGCCAATGTTTGGGTGAGCAGTCGATTGCCGCACGAACTACGCCTAGCGGTTACGAGGCGTTTTTTCCAGCCAACCGGCTCGCCGATCGGGTGCGCCCGCGGTCGGTTCGGTCGTCGCCCGTTTGGGGCCAAAGTTGCGAAAACCGGACCGCGAGGTACCCGTCGTTTCGGTCGCCGATTCATCTTCGGCGGCCGGCGATGGTGCCGCGCCGCTCGGCCGCGACATGCTGCTCGAGGACCGCGATGAAGTCGTCGTGGAAGCATCGGAGCCGCGATCAGCCGCCGGATCGCCGCCCGATCGTTCATTCGCGATCAGGTGCCGTTGGAAGTTGGGGGGCAGATCGATCGTCATGGCTTGCGAACGCAACGTGCCACGACGTGGCGTGGTGATCCCCGCCGCTGGCGAATCATCGAGCGGCGCAAGCTCCTCGCCACCCGCCAACCGCACGCCCGAGTCGAAACGCGTAGTGTCATCGACTTCGGCATTGGCCAACCTCACGCCGCCGTCCGCGATCGATTCCGCCGCGATCGCAGGCCCGGATGGATCGCGTTTCTTCACCGCGACCCCGGGGAGCAATTTCATTGAGGGCTTCGAGATCACGACGCCGCCGGAACGGCCGTCGAAACGGGTCACCAAGCTGATCTGTCGGGTTTCACCCCCGATTTGATCCCACGGCAGCCAGATGCTGAACGAGGGGCCGATATCGGTGTGGCTCATGTGCTCCAGGAACTGATCTTCGGTGAAGACGTATTTCTTCAGCGGCTTGGTCGGGTCCTCGACGCCACCATCGCCGTCGTAAGCGTAAACGCTCAGTTTGCCATCGACCGGAATCGGGTCCGCTTCGTTGCCGCGATAGAAATAAATCCGTCCGCCGAATCCACGGATTCCCGGTTTGTTGGGTTGGTGCATGACCGTATCGGACCACACGACCATCATCCGGTCAGGGACGCCTGGCTCCTGCTCTTTCTTGAACCAACTCGTCGGCCAACTCGGCTTGGAGGGCGCGAATTGACAACCGCCGCTGGTCACCACCAGAGCCATCATCAGGATGCATAGCCTGCCGGGAATCTCGCCCCCGGTCGGGCGAAATGAGCGTGTTGCGGCCATCATTTCTTCCCCCCGCCAAACATCCGGCTCAGTCCACCACCGACCGGCCGCGCCGCAGTAGCGGACTTTTTCGGCCGTGCCGAGGTAAATGGCGATCTCGGCTCGGGGGGCGGCGCGACGAGCGGTTCGGGAACGAGGGGGGTGTCCACGGGGCTGTCGTTGAGCGGTTGTTCGAGCAGTAGCGGTTCGGTCAGCACGCCGGGATCCGACAGGACGCTCGGTTCGGTCAGGTGCCGGCGTTCGCCCCGCGGGTCGTCGTGAGGAAAGATCACTTCGTAGGCCTCTTCGCCATGCACGCCATCGTGCCAGCCATAGTTCGAAAACACGTCGCCATGCAGCTCCACCACATCGGCCGCGCACCAGTTCATCCGCGCCAACTCGATCTGCTTGAGCCGGTCAGCATCCTCGGCCGAACGCACAATCCGCGGGGTCAAGATGATCAACAGTTCGGTCCGGCGGTCGACGTACGAGTCAAACCGGAACAGGTACTTGAGCAGCGGAATATCGCCAAGCAGGGGCACTTTGCGGTGGATTTCACGCTGGCTGTTGGTGATCAAACCGCCCAGGATGATCGTCTCGCCATCCGCGGCGCTGACCGTTGCCTGCGCGCTGGTCACGTCGACGCGGGGGCTGCGGATGACCGTCCCTTCAGCGCTCACCGACACGGGAATCCCCTCACTTTCTGGCCCGACGGCGGATTTTTCCGCGTCGATTTCCATGACCACGTTCCCCTCGGGGCTGATCCGTGGGGTCACGCCGAGGATCAGACCGACGTTCTCCAATTCGATCTGGTTCTGTTGCCCGATTTGGTTCAGCGACGAGCCGACGATTCGGGGGACGCGTTGACCGACTTGGATGAACGCGGGCTGATTGTCGAGCGTCAGGATCTGCGGGCGGCTGAGGACCTGCATCCGCCGAGATTCCTCGAGCGCTCGCAGCAGGAAGCTGACGTTGGCGCTGCTCGCGGCCAACACCAGTCCGCCGAAGCCCAGTTCCGAGTTCACGCGACCGACGTCAAAACTCGACAAGCCCTGCCCGCCGACATTCCGCGAGCCGGCGATCGCCTGCTCCGAGCCGCTGTTCCCCAGCGGCGTGTTGTTCCAGTTGAATCCGGGGGTGTTGGTCGCGCCGGCGATGATTTCGTCGGTCTCGGTCAAGATCCCGGCGGGGGTCGAGGTCTGCGTGGTTTGGGTGAGCGTGACCAAATCACCCAACAACCCGCGATCGAACAGCACCGAATCCTGCAGCCCAACTTCGACGCCAAACTCTTCGGCGTTGCCGAGCGTCACTTCGGCGATCAGGACTTGGATCATCACTTGGGGCGGCTGTTCATCGAGTTTTTCGATCAGCGCGCGGATCTCCTCGAAGTACCGTGGCGTCGCGCTGAGCACCAGCTTGTTGGAAACCGGTTCCGGGACGACCACGACCTCCTTCTCCAGTTGCTGGAAGGGGTTAGCCGCGCCGGGACCAGCCGATTCGACTTGCCGCGTATTCCGCAGGAATTCGTTGATCGCCAACGCGACATCGACGGCGGGCGAATTCTTCAGCTGATAGACGGTGTTTTTTCGCTGCATCGCGTCGGATTCGTCGAGCCTCAGGACCAGCGCGTCGACGATCTTTAAGTCCGCTTCCGACCCCGTGGCAATGATGCTGTTGCTGCGGACATCGACGGTGAACCGCAGCGGCACCAAGGCCGTCCCGCCGGGCGCGGCCGATAATTGCACGGTCGGCGCGGCGGTCCCGGTTTGACTGGGGATCAGGGCGCGGAGCGTTTCGACCAAACTGGCGGCGTCGCCATTTTGGATCGGAAAGATTTTGATCTTCGCGATCGTGCCTTCGGAATCGAGTTGGCGGATCAAGGCTTCGATCAGCGGAAAGCTGGCGGCCGGGGCCGAAACGATCAGGTTGTTTTTCCGCGGATTGACCGTGATCTTGATGTCTTCCAGGATTCCCGACACGATCCGCTCGGTCTGTGTCCCCTCCTCGACCAACAATTCCATCGCCATCCCTCGCCCGGTGCCAGGGTCCGCCACGGCCGCTTCCAAGGTTTCCGCGATGTCGTCGGCCAAACTGTTGTGGATCTCGAACACGCGGGTTTGGTGGACGGCCTCTCCCTGAGCCACGTCGAGGGTCTCGATCAAGCGGGCGATCTCCTCCAGATCCCGCGGCGCGGCATGCACGACTAGCGAATTGGTCCGTTGGTCAACGGTCGACAGGATCGTCGGCGACAACTCGGCGGGCCGGTTGTTGAAGAACGTTTGCAACGATTGCTGCAGCGTCGTCGCGGTCGCGTGACGCAGTCGGAACACGCGAAACTGCGTGTCGGGTTGGACCGGTTGATCGAGCTTCTCGGCCAGTTCTTGCAGCGCCTTGACCGCCTCGCCCCAGCCGATCAGCAGCAGGGCGTTCGGTTTGCCCAACGGGATGACTTGGGCCCTTCCCTGGCGCGTGCCGATCAGGTTTTCTTGAGTCTGCTCGATGACTTCGGCGATCGCCGCCGAGGCGGTGTGCCGGAGCGATACGATCTCGATCGTCGGCTGCGTCTGGCGACTCAGCATTTCCAGTTGGCGAATGATGTCGGCCAGCTGATCGATGTCTTGGTTGCGACCGCGAAGGATGATCGCGTCGAGGTCCGGCAGGGTCTCGATTTCGACCCCTTCCAGCTGGGGCAAGGTTACATCGCCCGATGCCGCCGGGGCTGACGCGGCGGGATCGCGCGGCATGGGAGCGCTCGGCGGCTGGGACTCGGGGGCGAGCGGCTGTGCGGGGGCAGTCGCGGCTTGCGGGTCCGCATCGGCCGGCCGGGGCAACGGCTCAGCGGCGGGCGTTTGCGGCGGACCGGAGGCGAAGCGGAAAGGGCCGACCTGGACCGCATCGCGGATGCCGACGGTAGCGCCGAACCGGGCGGATTCGCCGTGACGCGAGGACTGCAGCATCGATTGCAAGCCCGGCTGGACCTTGCGATCGAGCCGGACGACGGTTTGACCGACGGTCGGCCGCTGAGCCAGTCGCGGCGAGGTCATCGCGACGATCAAGCGATTGGCCTGTTCGACCAAGGCCGCCGGGCCTTCCAGATAGACGTCGCTGCGTTGCCGATCACATTCCACGCGGAGCGTGCCGCTGGGCGTCGTCAACGTCCAGGCCGCGGTTTCCGCCGAGGTCGGTCGCGAGTCCCGATCGAGCAGGCCAGCGAGCTGTTGCCGGACGGAATCGTAAGCGTTGGGAGCCAGCGGGATGATCTGGCGGGTCATGCCCCGCGGCGAACTCAGGGCCGCGGTCGCCGTGTTGGCCGCCGCGGGTCGAGCGGCGTTGGCGGGAGGCTGATCCGACACGGCCGGAACGACAGCTGGCGCGGGAGCGGCGCCCGTCGCTTGTCGCGGCGGCGGGGTGAGTTCCCCGGAAGCGGTGGTCGTTGGCGTGACAGGGGGTGCGGAATTCGGCACGTCGGCCCGAGGTTGATCCATCCGCTGCAGGACCGTCTCGGCCAGTTCGTGGGCCCAGGGAGGGCCGGTGAGGGTCATCCGATCGTCGTTCGGGTTGACCCGGACCTGAATGCCCGGAGTTCCCTCGACCAAGGGGCGGATGGCACGGCCGATTTCCTCGGCGGATCGGTAGCGCAGGGGATAGGAGATCGTGGTCGCGTCGTCGGCCAGCGCGAACGACGCACAGCCCAGCAGCCAGACCATCAGGAGTGCGATTCGCCGGTGGTTGTGCATGCCTAGCATCCGAGCCGGGTAGTCAGTTTGAGGTGGGATTCGAAAAAGCGAGCCAGCTTCCGGGTTGATCCGTCAACGCTCGAGCCAGGGGTCGGATTGCGAGGCTAGAAAAGCCGTGTCTCGCGTGTCAAGCCGCATTGCGCGCCGTTCGCGTGGCGAATGATCTTCGGCCCTCGGGTTACGGGGCACGGGTTAGGGGCACGGGTTACGGCGTTGAACCTTTCTCCGCGTTCCTCTTTGCCGCTTCGAGTCGCGTGACTTCGGACTGGTGCTGCGCGCTCAATTTATGCGAGCCCAGTTCGGCGAAGCATTGGGCTAGGGAACGGTGAGCCTCCAGTGCCAATGGGGGGACCGGCAGGACAGCTTCCAGGTCGGGGATGGCATCTTGCCAACGCCCCAGCTTGCAGAGCACCTGCCCGCGGGTGTCGAGAAAGTAGGGCGAGGGTTTGGGGGAGCGGCGGATCGCGGTCTCGACCAGCTTCAGCGCCCGTTGCAAATCGCCATCCTGGCGTTTGGCGATCACGCAGGCGAGGTTGTTGAGGATCATGTCGCTGTTGGGCATGGTCTGGGCGGCGATTTCCAAATGCACCAGGCCGGCTGCGTCATCGCCCCGCAACATCGCTCCCGTACCGATGATGAAATGGGAAATGCCGGGAGAACTGCCGCGAACCAGCGATTTGCTCAGCGCGATGACCTCCGGGTCGGTGTCCCGCAGCGACCCCAAAACCTGATCCGCGATCTGGTGCAGGATCACTTCGTGTCCGGGCGTCAGCGCCAACGCGGCCCCGAGGATCCGCAAGATCTCCACACGATCCTCCGTCGTCTTGAACGGCTGCAGGTTGATGGTTTCCACCCAATGGGCATACGAATTGGCGATCACCTCCCGGATCTCCGCCCTTTCCCCAAGGTCCTGGGAGCTCGCTAACGCGTCGTTCAGAACCTCGATGGCGGGTGGAAACTGCTCCAAAAAAATGTGGCATTTCGCTTTAGCTACCGCGATATCGGCACGCCGCGGGTATTTTTCACGGAGTTTGGCGAACTGCTCGCACGAATAGGTGGCGTAGCTTCGGGCCCGTGTTTCCGAGCCGATCTTACGGGCCAGAATCGCCGCCTGCAGGCCGACGCCGGGAGCCAACGGCATCAGCTGCACCAACACGGGCAACGACTCGTTGAACCGCTTGGCGCGAATCAACTGGGTGACATAGAGCTTGGCCAACTCGACGTCCTTAGGCGACAGCAGATAGAGCCAATCGAGCAGGTCCATGAAATCGGCACGGTCCGCGTCCGCCATGCCGGTTTCGAGTTGGGGGATGAAATGCTTCGCCACCAACCAATGGGCCGCGCGGGGGTCGGCGGTCCGAAAACGTCTGCGAATCGCTTCGCTACGGTCGGTCGGGCGGTTGGGATCGGCCAAAATTTCCGCCATCTCCGCCGACCCCTCCTCGCTGGCGAGATTCGTAGCCATCTCCAGGGCCGGCTCGATGAACGACAGGCTCTCGACTTCGGGGAACGCCAATGCCCGCATCATCCGGACCGCCTCCTCCCGCCGCCCGAGCAAATCGAGCACCTGCGCCATCTGCAGCCGCGCCTCCGGATCCTTGGTGTTGGCCCGCAGGTGCCGCTGCAACACCAGCCGCGCGGTTTCGAAATCTTCACCCGCGATCGCTTTGGACAACTGAATTTTCAGGAACTGCGGGCTCCGCGTTTCCTCGCCCGGACGCGAAAAGAGATTGGCGAAAAAGAGCGAGACGAACAAAAACGGCAGGCTGGCGAGGAAACGTCGCCAAGGGAAAGATCGGAGCCACGCGAAGACGAATTGGGAGAGCGAGCGATTGACCTTCCGCGGGGTATAAGACGCGTTACTCATCGCCCTGCGCCTCCGCCGCGATGCCAGCGGTCGGTATCACCGCCTCGGGAGCCTTCCCGTTACCGCGTTTGGCACTGGCCTGGACGCCGACCGTCTCGATCAGCCGTGCCCGCGCTTC
>DITY01000318.1 GCA_002422955.1 Planctomycetaceae bacterium UBA6172 | reverse complement strand
CCGGGCGCCCGTCTGCTCGACATCGGCTGCGGCAGCGGCGCCGTGGCGATCGGCGCGGCCTGTCGGGACCCGTCGGCGAGCGTTCTCGCGGTCGACAGCAACGCCCGCGCGGTTGGCTGCACCCGTCTTGGCGTGGAGCTGAACGAACTGCAAAACGTCACGGTCGAGCTCAACGGGACCGGGATTTATGGCGAGCCGGGGCGGTTCGACATGGCATTGGGCAACCCGCCCTATTTTGGCGACTTCCAAATCGCGGAGCGGTTCATTCACGCCGGGCTGCGGTCGTTGCGTCCGGGGGGGCGGTTGGTGCTGGTACACAAGCAGCCGCAGTGGTACGCCAATTATCTGACGCAGTGGTTCGACGAGGTCGAAGTCTTTCCCAGCCGGCGGTATCACATCGCTTCGGGGATCAAACCGGCCTGATCGCCACTGGGACCTGGGAGGCGGGCGGCGGGTGAAATGTCGTGCCACACGCCGGCGATCAGCCGCTGCTGCGGGACGAACCGCGCCTTGTAATTGAGGTGTCGGTTTTGGGCGACGTACATCCCCAGATAGACGTAGGGCCGTTCGGTTTTCACCGCGTACTCGATCTGCTTCAGGACGGCGTAAGTGCCGAGGCTGTAGCGTTCGAAATCGGGATCGAAATGCGTGTAGACCGCCGATAGCGACCGGTCGCCGACATCGATCACGGAAACGGAAATCAGCCGCTGCGAGTGATAAATCGCCAACTCCAGCGAGGGGCAGCAGCTGTCGACCAGGAAAGCGCGATAGCCCAGCGCATCGATCGGCCCGTCGCCGCGATCCAAGTCGCGCAAGCCGCGGTGGCGATTGAACAGTTCGACCCGCGTCGAGTCGCAGCGGGCCGGCCCGAGTTCGATACGCAGTTCGGCATCGCCGCGGCGCAACACCCGCAGCAGCGAGCGGCTCCAAACGAAGTGGTCGACCCGAATTCGAGTGGGCTCGCAAGCCTGGCAGGCTGGGCATTCGGTGCGATAAACGAAGTCGCCGGTGCGGCGGTAACCGCGATCCAGCAGCGCATCGAGACCCCGGCCGTCAAGCTTGCCGATGGGCAGCCGCAGCGGCATTCGGGCGGTCAGCCCGTCGATGTAGGGACATTCCTGGTTCTGATCATGGACCAGGATCAATTTCGACTCGACCGCGGGCGGGATGGTGTCGTCATGGCCGCCGGATTTGAGGGGCTTCATCGCTTCCACTCCCGCTAGGGCACCGCGCTGAACTCGGACGCCGCATCAATCAGGAATCATCTCGCCCCGGATCAGGTCTGCGAACGTTTCGCGAGCGCGAATGAGTTTAGCCTGCCCGTCTTCGATCAATACCTCGGCGGCCCGGGTCTTGCTGTTGTAGTTGCTGCTCATCGCAAAGCCATAGGCACCGGCGTTGCCGAGCACCAAATAGTCGCCGATGTGGGCGATGGGCAAGCGGCGCGAGCAGACGAAGCCGCCTTCGGCTTGGGTAAAAATGTCGCCCGATTCGCACAGCGGTCCACCGACGATCGCATCGACTTCGGGGCGCTGGTGAGTCGAGCCGTCGCGGGTGCAGAGCGCGATCGGGTGATGCGAACCGTACATCGCGGGCCGGGCCAGGTCATTGAAACCGGCGTCGAGCAAGAAAAAGCGGTTCGCGCCCATCTGCTTGACCGTGCGGACCTCGGCCACCAAGCAACCGGCTTCGGCGACCAGATAACGGCCCGGTTCGATCTCCAGCCGCACCGGGTGCCCAAGGAGCTTGGCGATCCGATTACGGGACTCGTCCCAGAGCTGGTAGTACTTGTCCAAATCGATGAACGAGTCCTCGCTCTTGTAGGGGACCGGCAACCCACCGCCGCTGCTGATCGTCGTGACGGTGCGGCCGATTGTCGCTACCGTGCGTTCCATCGCCTGACACACCTGCGACAGGTGTTCGAGGTCGGTCCCCGAGCCGATGTGCATGTGAACGCCGGTGACCGTCACGCCGTGGCGGTCGGCCCGCAACAGGCATTCGTCGACCTGTTCGTGCCAAATCCCGTGCTTGCTCTGCTCGCCGCCGGTGTTCGTCTTTTGGCTGTGGCCGTGGCCAAATCCCGGGTTGATCCGCAGCGTCACGTCGGCACCCGGCCGCCGTTCGCCGAGCTGGTCGATCATGTCGGGGGAGCCGCAATTGACGTGGACGCCGAGTTCGACGACCAGATCGAGCGATTCGCGGTCGAAGATGTCGGCGGTGTAGACGATGCCGGGGACGTCCCCGTGCGGCTGGAAGCCCGCGGCGAGCGCCCGACGAATCTCACCGGCGCTGACCGCGTCGACGACAGCCCCGGCGCGGCGGACGCGGTCGAGAATCGCGATGTTGCTGCAGGCTTTCTGCGCGTATCGGACGACGTCAAAGGAGGCCAAATCGGCGACCCGCCGCCGCAGCATCTCGGCATCGTAGAGATAGAGCGGCGTCCCGTACTTGCGGGCCAGCGGGGCGATCTCGAGTCCGGCGAAATGGGTTTGGCGAGTCGAAAAAACGGGGGCTGCTGCGATCATGACGATTCCCGGAGGGGTGGGCGACGAAGAGCTCGAATATAGGTTAAAAAAGAGTCAACCGAAAAGCCCTGCCGGCCGATCCCGCGGCGGCTGGCGCCCGTAACCTAAGTCACCTGACCTAAGTCACCTGTTCCGTTCCGTTTGCAGGCATGGGTAGCGTGTTCGTCCTATGCCTTTGGCAAATTCCTCCGCTCGAAACGATGCTCATGACTGATTTCGCCACTCGCCCCGCCCGGTCGCTGCAACGCCTGGCCACCCCGCTGTTGTCGTTGACGGTCGCGCTGGTCGGACTCTGCCCGCCGGTCCCCTGCCGCGGGCAAGACGGTTACGCGCCGCTGCAATCGGGGATCGACAAAGCGATCATCAACCCGGAGAAGCGTCCGGGGGCGGATTTCTATCGTTATGCCAACGACCAGTGGTTGGAGACGACGTCGATCCCCGCCGACCGGGCCGACTACGGGATCTTTGCGATTCTCGACGACGCTACCCAAGCCCAGGTCCGGTCGATCATCGAAGAGGTCGCCGCAAAGACCGACGCCCCCGCCGGGTCCGCGGCCCAGCAGGTCGGCGACTTCTATCGCAGCTACGTCGATCTCGAAAC
>DITY01000003.1 GCA_002422955.1 Planctomycetaceae bacterium UBA6172 | reverse complement strand
CAACTAGCCGAAGCGATGCGTTGGTTCGAGCGAGCCGAAGCCAGACTTCGGCCACTACTCGATGCGACGCCTGGGGATCAATCGCTTCAGGCAAAATGGGACCAGCTCCAGCGGGTCAAATCAGAGCTCTCGACCGACGCGTTATAGCTCGCCATTGCCCCGCCGGTTCTCTTTTCCTTCGACATTCGCTCTTTCCGCCACGCTCTTCGCTGCCGCGATTGGCGGCAATCTTCACAGCGTCCCCCGGTCGGCTCGCCGCCATCTCAGGCCGCGATGGGAACGACGATTGCCGACCATTTGGGCCGAGCAAAAACGCGAAAAAAGACGAACCAAAAAAGCTTCGTTTTTTGTGCGCAGCTCCTTTCAAAAATTCGCTCTAGCCCCGCGGACAGTCCTGGATTCGTTCCCGTCGATTGTGGGTACACCCGACCGAACAGTTCAAAACCGAAATCTTAAGCCGGAACGAAATTTTACGAGTTTTCTCAATTTCCGTGCGCAGTTGATAGCCGGTCCGCGCTCTCTTCACCGACGGAAATGTGTCCTGAACGCGGAAAACGCGTTCAAATTTTCAATGCATTCCTAAGGGTACGCGACTGCCACGGTCCAAGAGTCCATGTCGAACTCACTCGCTCGCCAACAAGCCGCCGGCTTCAACCATTCGTCGAACTTTCCAGACGTTTTGTCTGAGGCGGGGTGCTCGCTGCTCGTCAGCACCTATCAGGCCGGGCAGTTGTGCGCCTTCGGCACGCATGAGGGCAAACTGCATGTCGAGTTGCAGCCTTATGCGTTGGCGATGGGGATCGCGGTCTGCCCGCGGCGGGTGGCGGTCGGGAGCCGCGGGTTGATTTGGCAACTCGAGCCGGCCGGCCGTTCGATCGCACGCGGGCTGGAACCGGCCGGACGCTACGATACGGCCTTGTTGCCAAGATCGGCGCACGCCTGCGGCAATATCCAAAGTCACGAGATGGCTTACATCGGCGACCAGTTGTGGGTCNNTGCCGCAATGGAAGCCGCACTTCATCAGCGATTGCTATCGTCCTGGCGATCGCTGCCATCTCAATGGCTTGGCCGTTGATGCGGGAGTCCCGCGGTTCGTCACCGCGATGGCCGAAACCGATACCCCCAACGCTTGGCGCGAGCGGAAGCACGAGACCGGCGTGTTGATCGATGTGGCGAGTAACCAAGTCGTCAGCCGCGGGTTTGCGATGCCGCATTCGCCCAGAGTCCATGACGGACGGGTAATCTGTCGGGTGATTTGGTTTAGAGGCCAAGAGTGATCTGGTGCCTGAATGCTTGCCGGTTGGTCAAACGGAATGTCATGGTCGTTCGACCGGAGGCGACGAGGATCTCTGCAAGGAGGTTCGGCTGGCGAAGGAGCGAGCGGAACGTTACTTCAGTTTTTTTACGAGTGGGGAGATATCATTGATTAGCAAGTCTGGTGAAGGGAAGAAGTCGCGGCGAGCGAGACTCGAAGCCTACCTAGCCGCCGGTGTCGGCAGCGCGTTCGCCGTCGGTACAGGCACGTGGGCCGAAGCCGGGATTATCGTGCTCGACTTAACGAACGTCGGTACCAATGGTGACAATATCACGGGCGTAAATGGTGGCCTGGGAGTGCTTGACTATGGCGGCCAGAAGACGGTGAACGGCTTTTTCCCGAGTGGAAGTGGTGGCACCAACAATCTTACGATTTTCGCGTACGGATATTATTCCGGCAGCAGAGCCGGATTTGGTCCGAGTGACGGCCTGAAAATCGCGATCACGGGTGGCTACGCATCGCCCCAAGTGCTCCAACTCAATGACGAGATCGGTCCTGGAGGGACCTTCACTTGGAGCGACGATTCGAAATTCACAGTTTTTAACCTTAACGACTACCATAAGCAAGACAATTTCACTGGAGGCTATCTAGCTTTTCGCGCGGAGGTAGGCTCGGATTTTTACTACGGATGGATGAAAGTCGACTGGAACAATTCCTCTGGGTACGGTGGTGTTTTCAACATCCTTGCCGCTGCTTACGAGGATACCCCTAACACGCTCATCCTAGCCGGTGAGACGGGTGCGGCGGCCGTCCCGGAGCCCGCGAGCAGTGCTGCGGTCGCTCTGCTGATGGGTGGGGCGGCCCTGCGACGCTGGCGAAAGAAGCGCCGTGATGCGGAGCCTGTGAGCAGCGAGAGCTTGGCATCCTAAGGCGGGCTGATCCTGGAAACGCGGAAGCCTTGACGGACCACACGTCGCGATCCCCTCGATCGCCGCGTGTGGTTTTTTATTGTCCCGTCTCCGTCCGCCACGGCAGCGGTACCGGTCACAAGACTAATACCTCGTGCCGGTGTTGATTCGGCGGTTGCGTGCCGCGGCCTCTTCAAATCCTTCATCGGACTCATGACCAAAAAACGTTTGTTGCTTGTCGGCTGGGATTCGGCGGACTGGAAGTTGATCCACCCCCTGATGGATGCGGGGGCGATGCCGACCCTCGAAAGGCTCGTCAACTCTGGAACGAGCGGCAATCTCACCACCCTCGAGCCCCAGCTTTCCCCGATGCTGTGGACCTCGATCGCCACCGGCAAGATGGCTTACCACCACGGCGTCCCCGGCTTCACCGAAGTCGATCCGCAATCCGGCGCGATCGTCCCGGTCTCCGCGGCCACCCGCAAATGCAGCACCGTCTGGGAAATGCTCGCCGAACGTGGGCTCAAAAGTCACATCGTGAGCTGGTTCGCGACGCAATGGGAACAGAACCTCCCCGGCAAGATGGTCTCGAACATGTATTGCCATGTTCCCAACGTCCCCCCCGACTCCGACCCAGCCGCCTGGCCCCCGCCCCCGCCGGGCACTTATTGGCCCCCCGAGCTGGCCGAACTCCTGAACGAAGACCGCGTCAGCATCCACGACATCGACCCGGATGAAGTCGTGCGATTGTTCGTGCCGAACGGACACCAGGTCGACCAGTCCAAGGACCGGCGGTTGTCGCAGTTGGCAAAGCGGCTCGCGGAAGCTTTCTCGGCTCACAACGCCGCGGTGCGTCTGATGGAGATCGATCCGGAGTGGGACCTGTTCGCGGTCTACTACCGCACCATCGATGAGATCTGCCACCAGTTCATGCACTACCATCCGCCGAAGATGGAAGGGATCCCCGAACAGGACTTCGAGATGTACAAGGAAGTCGTCAACGGGGCGTATCGTTTGCATGACCTGATGCTGCGGCGACTGCTGGAACTGTCGGGGCCCGGTACGAGCGTGATGCTCGTCTCGGACCACGGCTTTCACAGCGATCATCTGCGGCCGAAGTTCACGCCGCGGGTCCCGGCCGGAATCACGGTTTGGCACCGCCCTCAAGGCGTCTTGGTCGCGTCCGGCGAAGAGTTCGGTCAAGACGAACTGGTCTTCGGGGCCCGCCTGTTGGACATCACGCCGACCATCCTGCATTACTTCGGCTTGCCGATCGGCCAAGACATGGAAGGCCGCGTGTTGGAAGAGATCTTCCGCGAGAAACGCCCGGTCGAAACGATCCTGACTTGGGAGCCTGCGGTCGGCGCCCCGCGGCAACGCGCGAAGCTGAACGAGAACGAGAATCGCGCCTTGCTCGAACAGTTCGTCGCGCTGGGTTACATCGAGGAGATCCCCGAAGACAACTCGGCGGCGATCGCCGCGACCAGCCGCGAGAACGATTGGAACATGGCCCGGGCCTGCATGCACGCGGAGCGGTACGAACAAGCGCTGCCGCTGTTGGAACGCTGCTTTCATGCCCAGCCGTTCCGACCCGACTATGCCCAATTTCTGGCGAACTGCCAGTTGCGGCTCAAGATGCTCGATGAGGCCGACCAGACAATCGACCAGGCCCGTGGGCACTTCGGCCGAACCGAAAACGCCGACTTGATCAAAGCCTCGATCGCCATCGAACGCGAAGATTTCGCCGCGGCCCTGGAGTTGCTCGCAGGGGTCCAGGACAAGGTCCCGCAGGAGGTGCAGGTCCAATTGTTCCTGGCCCGTTGCTACACGGCGCTGCGGCGATGGGACGAGGGGCTCGCGGCGGTTCAGCGCGTGCTCGCGGCCGATCCGGATAACGCCCAAGCGTTCTTGATTCGGGCCCGGATCCAACTGCATCAGAACCAGACCCTCGAAGCGGTCGACTCGGCGTTGGCCGCCATCGGGCTGCAGTACGGCAATCCGCTGGGACACTATCTGCTCGGCGCGAGTTTGCTGCGACAGAACCGGCTACGGGAAGCCGAAAAGGCGCTGACCCATTGCCACCGGCTGGCTCCCCAGTTCCTTCCCGCCTTGCGGATGCTGGCGCGGGTCTACTTCCGGCTGGGGGATTATCCGCGCTCGACCGAAACCGAGAACTTGCGGACGCGAACCGCCGCACGGCTTCGCGAATCGGCCGGCAAGGAATTGGTCAGGCTGCGCGTCTTGGCCGCGGAGCGCAAGGCCGATCGGGACGCGCAAGATCGTCAGAAGCAAGCGGAAATCGATTGCCGGGAAGCCGAGATCGCGGCGATCGAACCGCTGGAAATCCTGATCGTCTCCGGGCTGCCGCGTTCAGGCACCTCGCTGATGATGCAGATGCTCAAGGCCGGCGGCATCGAGCCGCTGACCGATGGCAAGCGAGCCGCCGATGACGACAACCCCGAGGGGTATTGGGAATGGGAAGCGATCAAACGGTTGCCCAAGAACCCGCGGTTGATCGAGCAAGCGGAGGGCAAAGCCGTGAAGGTGATCTCCGCGTTGTTGCCGTCATTACCAAGGCCGCACCGCTACAAGATCATCTACATGGTCCGGCCGACGACCCAGGTGGTCGATTCCCAGTTCGCCATGCTGGATCGCCAAGGCCACAAGCCGCGTTCGGAAAAGCAGCACTTGATCGCGGTGCAGGAGGGCCACAGCAAGCAGATTCGCGAGGTGTTGCGGAAGAGCGACCGGGTGGACCTGCTGGAGGTGTCGTATCCGGACTTGGTCGCCGACCCGACGCCGATCATCGCGCAATTGGAGCGTTTCCTGCCCGAGCGGTTCCAAGCGTCCGCATCCGTCGCCGCTTGTATCCAGCCGAAGCTGTTCAGGAACCGCCAGTAACTCAAGCACGAAATGGAGTCGCGCTAAGGAATCGCAACCCGACGCCTGAGCGAGGAACTGGGTGCCTTCCTCGCTCAGGCGTCGGGTTTCCGAGCCAGGTAACGAAACAGCGGCCGAACGATGCGCCTAGGTTCCGGCTGGCTGTGCCGGAGTGCCCTTTCGGCCCAACCTGCGTCGGCCTAGGACAATGCTGGCCAAGCCACCCAAGGCGATGAAAGCTCCCGGTTCGGGGACTGCGGCCGGCGAAACGTTGTAATCCAGGAAGAGATCATTGCCGCTGCTACTCCAGGAGAAGTACGAGTCGCTGCGAACGCTGGCGAGCGACTGGCTCAAGCTGTCGTTCGTTAGGGTGATGGTGTCAAAGATGAATGCTGAATCGAATGTGAAGCCGGCTGTGCTGGTGAAGACTTGCCAGCTTTGATTCGAACCCCAAAACGCATCCGACCAATTGACCGTCGAACCGATATTGAAAACCAGTGCCGAAGTCACCCCGGTCTGAATCGTCAGCGGACTAGCGCTGACATCGACTCCGTCATAATTGATTCCGCGGAGCGCGACCGTGTTGCCGATCAACTCCCATTCGAAGGTCGAGCCGGTGTTGTAGGTCAGGCCACCGGTGAAGGTTTGGATATCGGGTGAATTGCCCGGGGTGTGGAACGAACCGTTGAGAAAGGTTGTCGCTCCTCCCACCGTCCCGCTTCCCCCTAAGGAGGCGCCACTTTGGACGGTGACAGCCGCCCCTGCCGTGCTGCCATTGATCAGTAGCTTGCCCTCCGCCACGGTAGTGGTGCCGGTGTATGCGTTGGTGCCGCTCAAGTTCAATGCACCACTGCCCGTTTTGGTTAACCCACCGGTCCCGGAGAGTGCCCCGGAATAGGTCGTCGAAGCGTTGTTCGCGCCGACGGACAGCGAGTTATCCCCGGCGGCCAGATCCCGCGATCCTTGCAGCCCCCCGACGTTGTAGGTTTGGCCGCTTAGCGAGAAGTTGACGGTCCCGGAATCGGTCGCATCCATGTCAAGGGTCGAACCGGAGAGCGCGTTCACATGACCGATTTTCAAGGTGCCAGCAGCGGCCCGTGTCGTTCCCGAGTAGGTGTTCGCCGCGTCGAGGGTCAATTCGCCAGGCCCGCTGAACTTGAGATTGCCGGAACCGGTGATCGTTCCGGTTTGGGTCCCCTTGAGCCGATTGCCCAGGTTGGCGGCGGAGGCGTCGAAGGCACTGCCTGACCCAATGTCACCGAACCGATGGACGGTGTAGCCAGGACTCCCACCACCTCCTGAAATCGTGGTCTCATTACCGCCAGGCGTTGTGAGTCCCGATAACGCTGAACCTTCATAACGCACGATGACCACGCCCGATCCGCCATCGCCGCCCTTGAAATCGTCGCCCGCTCCTCCTCCACCGCTACCGGTATTCGCCGCACCTGAACCAGGGTTCTGCCCCGAACCACCACCCTGGCCGCCGACGCCACTACCACCGCTTCCTGCAGTATTCACCGAACCGCCACCGCCGCCACCCGCATAAATGACCGATCCGCCCGTAATCGTCGAGGTCCGACCATCGCCACCGTTGCCCGCCGTGTTGGCGTTAGTCGCCGCGTTGCCCCCGGCACTACCTGCCCCCCCGCCGCCGCCACCGGCAGCGCTGCCCGTCGAATCACCACCCCGCGAACTACCGCCGTTGTTACCCTGAGCAGGGGTCAAACTGGGAGAATTACCCGTTCCACCCGCGGTCGTGTTGCGGCCACCCGCACCACCACCCGAACCGCCGCTGTTCCCGGCGGTGTTGAATCTGCCCCCGCCACCACCGCCAGCGGCAGTGACAGATCCGAATGCGGAACTGCCGCCGTTGTTCCCCTGAACGGAAATGGTGCCCGCCTTGTTAGGGGCTACCCCACCCGCGCCGACGGTGACGCCATAGTTGCTACTTGAGATCTGCATGCGGCCTTCGACAAAACCGCCGGCCCCTCCCCCGCCCGTACCGCTAGACTGGCCCGCCGTCCCACCGCTGCCACCGCCGCCGACGACGAGGTAGTCGACGAAAAATCCGAGTTGCAACTCGCGATCAGTCGTTAAGTCCAACGCTCCCGTAAACACCGCGGCGCCACTCGTGCCGTCCAGAACCGTCACCGTTCCCGCAGTTGCCGGGGCCGCAACCCCGACACCCATCCAGGCGACAATCAGCCACCGACGCACCCGTTGCAAGGGGCGCACCGCCTTGGTGCGATCACTTCGCCGATCCTGGAGCACTTTTCCCAGCATCCGACTCAGACTGTCGGGGCGAGAACTGCCATCCATCGGGAGGTGGGTAGAGGTGCGACTCACGATAGGAAAACTCCGTAAAGGGAACAAAAGGTGGATTCGATACCGTCCGATCGGCTTGCAAACCAATGTTTCTTGGTACCTGACTACACGCGAAAATTGGCGGCCGCCAACCGGGGTGTCACCGCGGACTTGCTAGAGGATTGCGTCCCAGCAGGCAAACTCCTCGTCCTGAACTCATCCCCTCGGATGAGCCTCTCAACTCCTCCTGCGAGCTTTGAATGGCGGCTATCTGCCCCAAGGACTGCCGAATTTATCGAAAAACGTCCGATAATCAATCGCTTTGCACCCAGCCCATGAAGAAAAATGGGGAAATCCGGAATGGCTGGGTTAACGCGGTCGAGTTCCGCCTTCGGCTATCCACGCGCACGAACCGCGTCGGCTCATCAGGCTGGCAGGCCAAAAGGGAAACGGCAACACCGCCTTAACGCTGCGGTCGGCAACAGGCGGCAGCCCATGCGCAGACGACTCCTCGTGTCTGTGACGGAGGACGAGGGGGGGAAAGAGATTGAATAACGACCAGGGAAGCAGCACCGGAAGCGCTGTCTTCGCCCAACACGGTGAGTCAGACGGGGTTTACGCGAAAGCGGCGGATCGTCGGGACGAAAATGGGTCGGAAGTTCGTTTCTCTTGGCCTGATTTTATGCGGGGCGCGGAAGCGATTCAAAAGTGTTTGCGGCATGTTGCATGCCGGTGGCGGGGTGATCATGATTGCGACCACGGAATCTGCTTGGCGAACGGGTCTGGGTTGAGTTGGGATGGCGTTGAGCTTGGGGAGTGGCGTGATGAGAGGTGTCAATCTCGGTATCACTCAAGCCGAGTCGGCTGAGCGGTCCGAGCGAGCGAGTAGGCTCGGTTCCGGGATGGGGCTGTGGGGGGCGTTGTTGGTCGCTTCGGCGCCGCTTTTCGCCTACTACTTGGCCGCGCTGTACCGTGACGAGCGGACTCATTATCAATTCGTCCCGTTCGCCCTGCTCGGCGTCGCGGTGTTGTGCTTCGCCCGCTTCGATCGCCGCGTCCGCCCGCCGTCGGGGATCGTCGGCTGGGGGGCGATCGGCCTGGGCGTGGTCACGCTGCTGACCGCGGGACTCCTGTTTTCGCCGTGGCTCGGGGCGGTCACCTTCGTCGCTTTCTGTACCGCGTTCTTCTGGTCGGCACGCGACCGCCAGGGGGGCCGCTTGATCGGCTTGGCCTTGCCGTTGGCGATGGTCGTTCACCTGCCGCTGGGGCTGGATCATTTGCTGATTGTCCAGTTGCAGCAGATCACCACGCGGATCTCCAGCAGCCTGCTCGATCGGTTAGCCGTCCCCCACACCACCGCCGGGAATGTGATCGGCCTAGTCAATCGGGATCTGTTTGTCGCCGAAGCCTGCAGCGGCGTGCAGTCGGTGTTCACGCTGCTCTGCGTGGCCAGTTTCCTCGTCGCCTATCGCGGATACCGGCTTTGGTACGCCCCGCCGTTGTGGGCCGCGGCGGTGGCGATGGCGGTCTTGGGCAATTCCTTGCGGGTGACGATCGTGGCGCTCGCTTCGGTCTGGCTTGAGAAGGACTGGACCACCGGGATCAGTCACGAGTTGGTGGGCTACTTCTGCCTCGGCGCGGCGACGCTGCTGTTGCTCGCGTTCGATCAGTTCTTGCAGGCGATGGTTCACCCGATTCGAGGCAAGCAGTTCAGTGCGGTGGCGGCGAAGAATGCCGTAGCGAACGCCTGGGATCGCTGGGTCGCGTGGGCGGAACCGGTCGTGGCGTCTGGCCCGGCGCTCGCGCTGGCCCCGGCGGGGGGCGGCTCACTCCCGGGCGGCGGTTCGCTCTTAGGTGACGCTGGGGAGGGTTCCGGTGAGGCGGCAGGGCGGGCGCGGGGTGCGTGGCCGGTGACCGGATTGCTGGGGGCGGGCGCGGTGCTGGCGGCGGCGTGGTTTTCCTATCGCATCGTGGAAGACTTCCACGTGCGGGGCGCGCGGTGGACGGTGTCGCTCGACGAACAACCGCTGTTCATCCCTCCCGCGGAAACGATCTCCGGTTCGCTCGGAACGCTGCGGGTCGACGGTCACCGGGCGATGCACGACGAGGAAGGCGGGGGGATCGGCCGACCGGCAGACGTTTGGGTGTTCGGGGATGACCGGGTGCGTGGCCAGTTCGTCCTCAGCCAACCGTACCTCGGTTGGCATGACCTGTGTTTGTGTTATCAGATTCGCGACTGGGAATTGGTCGACAGCGAAATCTTGGCTCCGGCCGGCGGTGGGCAGGAGCCGCTCGCCGACGACCCGCTGCGGATCGGGTTCGCGCGGTTCCGCAAGGCGGGGCAAAACAACGGTTACCTGTGGGTTTCGGCCATCACCTACGATGGCCAACCGGTGGAGCCGCCTCCGCCGATGGTCACCTCCTCGGCCCTCGGCAGGCGGCTTCAGACGCTGACCGAACCGGAATACGTCGGCAACCTGATGATGGTCCAATTGTGGGTCGAGACGACGGGACGCTTGGGGGCGGACGAGTTGACGAAGCTGCGGGCCAGTTTTGACGAGGGGAGACGCCTGATCCGGCAGAGCGTTCTGCAGGGCACCCCCGGCGCTGTCAGCCCGGTCTCATCCAGCCCGGAGGTGCTTCCATGAGGCTGCTGAGTTGGCTCCGCAGCCTGGGGGCTGCGTTCCGTACCGGATTCGATTTCGTGGTGTTCTGGGCGCTGACGCTCCCCTGGGGCAAGATCGGGATCAGCCTTCCGTTCTGGATCGCCCTGCTGTTCGTCGGGGTCGTCTGGTGGGACGGCGGCGATCGGGGCCGCGAGCTGAATTATCTCAGTCGAAGGTTGTCGGTCGTGCTGCAGAACGAGGACTACGACAACGCGAAGCTGCTGATCGATCGCAAGTTGGCGCTCACCCCCAACGACGTGGACACCCAGTTCCAGCGGGCGTTGATCATGGCCAGCAATCAGGAAACCGACGCGGCCACCCGGCTGATGTTTCAACTCGCCCTGGGTGACGCCCGTGCCGCGGACTTGGTGGTCGCTCCGGAGGGACCCGAAGCGCTGTCCCAGGCGGTCGAGTCGTTCAGCCGGTTCCGCTTTGGTGACGGCAACGCCCAGGCCGGCAAGTGGCTGCTGGCGAATCACTACGCGCCCAAGCTGGCCGGCAAGTTGAACCCCCTCGACGTCGCCGTGCTGGATGGGATGTTGCCCTGGCTGAACGCGAAGTTTCCGACCGAGGCGAGCTTGGCCAATCTCTATGCGGACCGACTGCTGGCGCTGCGGATGGTCAAAGAGGCTGTCCCGGTGATCGAACGGGTCGCCGACCAGTCCGCTCCCTTGCGATTGAAAGCGGCGATCCTGGCCCGTTCCGCCGGCGCCGAAGAGAAGGCCAAGGGGCACGCGACGCAGGCCCTCTCGGCGCTCCGCCCGGCCTCGACCACCGCGTCGGAATCCTTTGACAATCGGATGCTGGAGGCGGGCTGTTTGTCGATTTTGGAACGTTACCCCGAGGCGTTCGAGGCGATCCGGGGCGCCAACCGGCTCGCCAAGACCGAGGACCAAAAGACGGCGGCGCGGAACAAAGCGGCTCAGGTTTTGGTCGTCTGGAGCGGTCAGTTGATCGCGAGCGGGGGGATGGAAAAGGCCGGCCAGCAGGTGTTGGCGAACCTGCAAGAGGCGCTCAAGGTCGCCCCCCAAGACCCGATGGTGCTGGCGTTTTTGATGAACTACCTGCTGGCGACGGGCAAGGACGACAGCGAGGAGACGGCGGCGATCCGCGAATCGTTGCTGACCAGCACCAGTCCGGGGGTGTCGCATTTCGTCCGCGGAACGGCGGCCTCGCTCCGCGGTGAGGTCGACGAGGCGACGTTCCATCTGGAGTTGGCCAGCAAGGAACTGCCCAACAGCCCGGTGATCCTCAACAACTTGGCCTACATGCTGGCCAACCAGGCCGAACCGGACCTGCCGCGGGCGTTGCGGCTGATCGATCTGGCGCTGTCCCAGCTCCCGGAACCGGGGCCGCACTACCTCGACACCCGAGGGCACGTGCTTCACAAGATGGGCCAGTGGAAGGACGCGATCCCAGGGCTGGAACAGGGCTTGAAGGTACCCGGCTTGGCTTTGGCGGCCCACGAAGCGTTGGCCGACTGTTATCAACAGCTCGGCAAGCCCGAGACCAGCGAGTTTCATCGCGCGGCCGCTCAGCGGTTGAAAGCCAATCGGCAATAGTCGTCCTGGCCCGCCATTCGCTCCCACTTCTTTTCTGGCAGAGCCTGGGAATCAACGTCGCAACCCAGGTTCGAGACTCATAACCCGCCAGTCAAACACGTTTCGTTTTTCCCGGACCGCTACTGGGAAGCCAACCCCGTTTTCCGGACTGCTATAGGGAAGGCAACGGGTATATAACAGGCGGGTCAAGAGACTTTGAGACTCGTGAGATTTTGGTCCAAAAAGGACCGAATTGGCCCTGGCCAACCGGAAATCGGTGCTGGCGGCTGGGGTCTCTGTCGCCAGGACCCAGCCAGTCCATGCGTCGCAAACCGTTGCAGGACAACGCGTTATGCTGCCGAGTCTCTGGTGGGTTTATGGCGGATAACCCGTTGGTCGGATGGGTTCGCTACGGGTT
>DITY01000110.1:25786-36663 GCA_002422955.1 Planctomycetaceae bacterium UBA6172 | reverse complement strand
GGTTTCGTCGATGACCTGTTGCAGGTCGACGAACTCGCTGTCGTGGCAGAACACCATGTCGACGTAATCGATCCGCATCCGTTCGAGCGAGATGTCGATGCTTTCGGCGACGCGGCGGGCCGAAAAGTCGAAATGCTGCGGGGCGTAACGGCCGAGCTTGGTGCTGATGAAGTAGCTTTCACGCGGCAGCTCGGGCAGGATACGGCCGAGCAGCAATTCGCTCATCCCCCGGCCGTAGTAGGCTGCCGTGTCGATGTAATTCACGCCGCCATCCAATGCCACGCGGACCGCCCGCAACGCGTCGTTGAGGTCGACGTGGCGAAACTCCTGCCCGATGGAGGAAGCCCCGAAACCGAGCGGCGATAATTCGATGTCGGTCCCGGCGAGTGGTCGAAGTTGCATGGGAATGGGGGCAAACTTTTTGAGAAGGGATAGAGGAAAAAGTTGCTCCGGATTGTAACCGCGAGCTGCCGTTAACAACATTCGTCAGTGGCGCTCGCCTGTCATGCGACATTAAAAATGTCCCCGTCCACGGCCGGGCAGGTCCCGTTGGCCCCGGCTCGGCCCCCAGGAACGCCCGATTGCAGCGCTGACGCGGTCGCTTTAGCTTGGCGGTCGGCGTTTACGATCGCCGTATCGCTACTACGGATTTTTCCGCGGAGACCCCATCCGCTTCCTCGTTTGTCCTTTTGGGCACCCCAACCATGACCTCGGTCCCGCAGCCAGAGTTCGCACGGCACGGCTCCGACCACTCGGCTCGGATCGCTGGGGTTGTCGTCGCGGCGGGACGGGGGCGGCGGTTCGGTGGCGGCGACAACAAGGTGCTGCTGCCGCTGGCCGGCAAGCCGATTTGGCGACATGCGGTCGATGCTTTGCAGCGATGTTCGCGAATCGACACGGTCGTGTTAGTCATTCGTCCGGAGGATCGGGCCGAGCTGGAGGCCGAAGCGCTGGGGCTGGGGTTGCATCTGGTCGACGGCGGGGCGGAGCGGGTCGATAGCGTCCGCTCGGGGTTGGACGAGATCGCCCGGCTCGACGAGCAGGCCGATTGGCCCGCCACGCAGCGCTGGGTCGCGGTCCATGACGCGGCGCGACCGCTGGTGCCTGCCGACGACTTGCAGCGGGTGATGGACGTCGCGGTTGAGGCCGACGGGGCCATTTTGGCCGCGCCGGTCAGGGGGACGATCAAGCGTTGGGGCGAGTCGGGCGACGTCGTGACGGTCGATCGGCGGCGGTTGTGGGAAGCGTTGACGCCGCAGGTTTTTCGGCTCGATCAGCTACAAACCGCTTACCGCCGGTGGCGCGGGCGACCGGTGACCGATGACGCCGAGTTGATGGAACGGAGCGGGTTTCGGGTTACCCTGGTTCCCGGATCGGCCGAAAACCTCAAAATCACCCATCCCGAGGATTTGGTTTTGGCCGAGGCGATCCTGGCGCGGCGTCGCGGCACGGGTGGGGATTCGGAGTCGTCGCGGTAAGCGTTACCGGGGCGTTCTGGGCATCGATTAGGGCGAGAAGGAATAGGGCGAGAAGGAAGTTTGATGAGCAAAGCGATCGAGTTGTTGGACGAGTTGCGTTGGCGAGGGTTGATCCACCAGTGCACCGACGAGGCGGGGCTGCGCAAACTGCTCGGCGAAGGGCGGCAGACGATCTACATCGGCTTTGACCCGACCGCCACGAGTCTGCATGTCGGTGGGTTGATGCAGCTGATGATGCTGAGGCGATTTCAACGCGCCGGACATCGTCCGATCGCCTTGGTCGGCGGCGCGACCGGGATGATCGGTGACCCCAGCGGCAAGAGCGAGGAACGCAATCTGCTGAGTGCCGACGACTTGCAGCGTAACGTCGAAGGCGTTGCCGCCCAGATGCGCAAGTTCCTCGATTTCGATGGGCCGAACGGGGCGATCCTGCTGAACAATCACGACTGGATGAAGTCGTTCAGCTATCTCGACTTCTTGCGAGATGTCGGCAAGAGCTTTCCGATCGGTCAAATGCTCGGCAAGGAATCGGTCCGTTCGCGGTTGGAAAGCGAGGCGGGGCTGAGTTACACCGAGTTCAGCTACATGCTGCTGCAAGCTTACGACTTCGTCCATTTGGCGCGCCAGCATGGCTGTCGGATCCAGGCCGGGGGCAGCGACCAGTGGGGCAACATCACCGCCGGGATCGACTTGGGCCGACGGATGCTCGGTGAGAGCCTGTTCGGGCTCACCGCGCCGTTGTTGACGACGTCGGACGGTCGCAAGATGGGCAAGACGGAGTCGGGCGCGATCTGGCTCGATCCGGAGCGGACGAGCCCGTACGCCTTCTACCAGTACTGGTTTCGGGTCGAGGATGCCGACGTGATGCGGTGCATCGCCTACCTGACCGAAATCGATCGCGAGGAGTACGACGCGCTCGCCGCCCAGACAATCGCCGAGTCCGGTCAGCGAGCCGCCCAAAAGCGACTGGCCGCTTGGATGACGCAGTTGGTCCATGGCGATGACGGCCTGGCGTCGGCGAACCGGGCGAGCGAGATCCTGTTCGGTGGCGAGATCGATCGGTTGAGCGATCGCGAGTTGAACGAAATCTTCGCCGATGTACCGAGCCGCGAATTGCAGCGGTCGGCGCTGGACGGCGAGGGGCTGGCGATCATCGAAGCGGTGCGCAGCGCGGGGCTGGCCGGTTCGTCGAGCGACGCGAGGCGGGCGATCGGCGAGGGTGGGATCTACATCAACAATCGGCGGGTGGCCGATCCGCAGCAGCGGCTCAAGCCCACGGACCTCGCCAGCGATACGGTGATGGTGCTCCGCAAGGGGAAACGCAACTACGCGTTGCTACGGTTTTTGGCCGGTTAGGAAACCGCCATTTGGCCGCGATCGCGAAAGTTGAAATTGCGGCTGTTGCGAAAGAACTCGAGCGGGTTTTCGTAGACGACGCGGCGGATCAAAGCCTCGTCGTGCCCGCGGCGGCGGAGTTCGAAAATCAGGTCGGGGATCGCCGTCGGTTTGCTCGGGCCCCAGTCACCCGCGGAGTTGGCCATCAGCCGTTCGGGGCCGTACTTTTCGATCATGTCGGCGGCCCGCTCGGGCGTACACTTGGTGACCGGGTAGAGCGTCATGCCGGCCCAGTAACCGCGTTCCAACACTTCGGCGATCGTGTGTTCCTCGACATGGTCGACCAGCACCCGCGATCGCTGCAATCGCGAATCGTCGTCGAGCATGTCCAGGATCATCCGTGTCCCTTGGAACTTGTCCTCGAGGTGCGGGGTGTGGATCAGGATCGGCTGATCGTATCGGACCGCCAGATCGAGGTGTTCCAGAAATACGATCACCTCGTTGCGGGTGTTCTTATTGAGGCCGATCTCGCCGATTCCCAGTACGCCGGGGGCGTCGAGGAACTCGGGGATCATCGCGATCACTTCGCGGGAGAGCGAAACGTTTTCGGCCTCCTTGGCGTTGATGCAAAGCCAACAGAAATGCTGGATGCCGTAAGCGGCTGCCCGCTTCGGCTCGACCGCGGTCAGTTGGCGAAAGTAATCCCGAAAGCCGTCGGCCGTGCCCCGATCGAAGCCGGCCCAAAACGCCGGTTCGCTGATCGCGACGCAGCCCATCCTGGCGAGCGTGGCGTAGTCATCGGTGATGCGCGACACCATGTGGATGTGGGGGTCGATGTAGTCCATGACTCGGGTTGCTGGGGTGCGAGGGGCTGAGGATAGGGGGCGCTGACGGTTTGCCGGACCGGGATCAGGTCAGACGCCGAACGTGTCGCGCCAGTTCGGCTTGTAGGTTCGCGATAACAGACGTTGGATCGCTTCGGCACGCTGACCCGGATCGACGGCACCGCGCAGCAGCAATTGGATGGCCTGCTCGATGGCGGACCGCTTGGCCACCGGATCGAGGTCGCTGGGGAGGTCACCTTGCGCCTCGGCCGCGCGATCGATCCGATCGAGGACCGCGGCGACTTCGATCAGCTTGGCGCGGACCAGCAGATACTGGTCGTCGAGAATATTCGTCGGGTCGGAGGCCTGTGGCACGGCGGAAACTCGTTGAACTCAGCCGACCGATCGGGGAAACGGTTGGCGACCGACCGGCGGGTCACCGCGATTCCCTATTGGTCAGGGATTGGGGGGTCAGGGATGGGTGGTCAGGAAATAGGCGGGGCAATCTTCGGTACGGATTCCGGTGCAGGGGTCGCCACCGTCGACAACCCTAGGTTAACGCGCGGCCGTCGCCATCGCCACCTCGGCCGCCTTGTAGAGGACTTTGGAGCGGCGAAATCCGAGACGTTCGTAGAGTCGGACCGCGGCGGTGTTGTCGGTCGTGACCTCCAGGTGCATGCGAGTCAGGCCGAGCGCGCGGAAGCCGCGGGCAGCCTTCGACAGCAACAGCGTCCCCAGTCCCAGTCCGCGATGGGGATAGCTGATGCCCAGATTCTGGATGCCGCCCCACCCTTCGGTTTGGATTCCCTGGACCGTCCCGATCGCTTCGGGAGCCACGCTGGGGGTCGGCTGATAACGGAGCAGCCAGGTCGCCTCGGGGGTGAAGCCGTCGCGGTTGGCAATTTCACGCATCAACCGGAGACAACCGTCGCGGCGACCGAGGCAGGGAAACACCGTGACGTCGAGCTCGTGNNCAATTGGTAACCTGAGGGGCAGACCGGCGGTTCGAACAGCGGCCGATCGAGCTCCAACTCCATCCGGTAGCGTTTGAAGTAGGTCATTCCCATGGGAGCCGGTCACCCGAGGAGAGAAATCGTCTGATTTTGACGATTGTGTGGATTGGTGGCGTCTTCGGCGACGTCTGGGGGTTGGCCGCGTTCCGAGGACATGAAATCATACCACGCCGCACACAAACCGGGCCGGAATTTTCCGCCCCGCCGCTCCGCCGGAACCTTGGTTGCTTCGACCGCCTCACCTGATGAATGACGAGTTCTCCGCCTTCCCGCCGATCGACGAGGATGTGATCGTGATCACCGGGCCGACGGCCAGCGGCAAGTCGTCGGTGGCCCTGGAAGTGGCTGAGCGGATCGGGGCGGAGATCATTTCGGTCGATTCGATCGCGGTTTATCGCGGGATGGACATCGGCACCGCTAAACCGACGGCGGCGCAGCGGGCGCGGGTGCCCCATCACTTGCTCGATGTCGCGTCGCCTGCCGAATCGTATAGTGTGGCGACCTTCCTGGCGGACACTTGGCGGGCGATTGACGAGATCCGCGGCCGCGGCCGGGCGGTGATGTTGGTCGGCGGTACGCCCATGTATCTGAAGGGGTTGCTGCACGGGTTCGACCCCGGTCCCCCGGCCGACTGGGAGTTCCGCCAGGCGATCGAGGCCGATTTGGCGGCTCATGGGCCGGAGGCGTTGCGCCAGCGGTTGTGGCAGGCCGATCCCCTGACCGCCCATCGGCTCGACCCGAATGACACGCGGCGGATGATCCGGGCGTTGGAGGTCGTCTACCTGACAGGCCGGCCGCTGAGCCATCGCCAGACCCAATTCGAGCGGTTGCCGACAACGCCGTCTGGGAAGCGATGGGCCCTGCATTGGCCCCGCCCCGAACTCCATGCCCGGATCGAGCGGCGGGTGGCGGCGATGTTTTCCGAGGGCTTGGTCGACGAGGTTCGTGGCTTGCTCGCGGAGCACGGGGAACTCAGCCGGACGGCGCGAATCGCGGTCGGTTATCGGGAGGTGATCGATTTCCTGGCAGGTCGGCTGAGCGATTCCCAGATGCGGGCGGAGGTGATCGCCCACAGTCGGCAATTGGCGCGGCGCCAGGAAACGTGGCTCCGGAGCTTGGCGGGGCTGACGGTTTGTGAACTGCGGGAGGAGGCCTCGCTGGGGGAGGTGACCGGGCGAATTATAGAAGAGTTGCTGAGGGGGGCACGGACAAGGGAGCCCGGATCGACTAACGTTGATGGATTGAAATCCGTTTAATTTTCCTCAGCGAGTTGTCGGCCCGTGTCGAGCCTTTCCCAGATCAGCCATTCTCCCGTCCCTTTGGCGGCAAAACCTTCGCGTCAATTCCCGTTCCTGGCTCGCCACCCCTGGGTGCATTTGAGCTCCTTGGCTCAGGAAGGTGCCGGTTTGGCGGTCGGTCAGGTCGTCGACTTGACCAGTTCAGACGGTCAGTGGGTCGCCCGCGGGTTGGTCAATCCGCACAGCCGCCTCCGCGTCCGACTCTACAGCTGGGACCCTGTTCAGCAGTTGGATGACGAGTTCTTTCGTCGGCGGATCGATCAGGCGATTCGCCGCCGGGCATTGGCGGGCGTGGTTCCGGCGGACGGTGCCCAGCGGATCGTCTTCAGCGAATCGGACGGGTTGAGCGGCTTGGTCGTTGACCGATATGCCAACTACCTCAGCGTGCAGATCACGGCGGGCGGGCTCGACCGGTTTCGCGAGGTGATCTTGGATCATCTGCAACAGGCCCTGCGTCCGGCCGGCATCTGCCTACGGATCGACGAGAAATCAGCGTCCCACGAGGGGCTGACCAAGGCCGACACGTGGGTCCGTGGTTCGGCGCCGGGGGAACTGATTCTGTTTCGGCAGAACGGTCTGACCTGGGGTGTCGACTTGCTGGGGGGCCAGAAAACCGGAGCCTATTTAGATCAAGCCAGCAACCATGCGGTGGCGGCGCAGTACCTGCGTGGCCGCCGGGTGCTCGATATCTGCTGCTACCTCGGCGGATTCGGGTTGGTGGCCGCCGCGGCCGGCGCGGCCGAAGTGGTTGGCGTCGACGGCAGCGAGCGGGCCTTGGCCGCGGCCGAAGAGAACGCGCATCGCAACGGTCTGACTCAGCTCCGTTTTGTTCAAGCGGACTGTTTCGATTACCTCCGCGAGGCGCACGCCCGCGGCGAGCGTTACGACGCGGTCGTGCTCGACCCGCCCCGCTTCGCCGGTTCGCGGCATCAGCTCGATTCGGCGTTGCGGGCTTACCAGAAGCTCAATTCGTCGGCCGTCGATCTGCTCGTCCCCGGCGGGATATTGGTTACCAACAGCTGCTCGGGCCGGGTGTCGCGAAGCGACTTCCTGAACATGCTCTGTGACGTGGCCCGTCGGCGGGGGCGATCGATCACGATCCTGGAGAGCCGTGGGGCTGCCCCGGACCATCCGATTTCCGTATCCTGTCCCGAGACCGATTATTTGAAGTGCATGATTTGTGAGGTTGGAGAGCCGAACGTGGGTGGGAACGCCACTGGCAATCCCCCGCGGAACGAGGTGGAAGCCGCCGAATCGGACCCTGCAGCGACCGACCTGCGAGCGGGTGGAACCCCAGAGGTATAATCGTAGTCAGATTCGCGGTAGCGATTTGGCGGTTTCGAATTGTCTTGTCCGCGAGCGTCTTCGCGACGGCTGGCAGCGGATCTCATTCATTCTTCTTGGTGGAGTCCCGCATGACGGGTGTCACGATCAAAGTCCTGCATGGTGCCGATCGCGGAAAGGTTTTCCAGGTTTTGGATCCGCCGGTTACCGTGGGGCGGGAAGAGGGCAATTCGATCCAGCTGAACGACGAGCGAGTGAGTCGCTGCCATTTCAAGATTCAGCGTGATAACGACCGCTTGGTGCTCACCGATCTCGATAGCACCAATGGCACCAAGGTGAACGGTTCGGAGTGCCAACTCAAGATCTTGCGTCACGGCGATTTGATCGCGGTCGGACGCAGTTTGATGGTAGTCGGTACGGACGAGCAGATCGCCGCCCGGATAGCGGCGATGCATGGCGCGGACCCGAACAGCCAAACGCTCACGCAGGACACCAGCGAAGACAACCAGTCGTTCCTATTGGGTTTGGAAGCCATGCCCGCCGGAGTGTCCGTTGGCTATCCGCCGTTGATCGCCAGTCAGCCTCCTGGGATGCCCGATCGAATGAGTCCCGGCCAAGCGGCCCAATTGTGTGAGATCTTAGAATACGTCGAGGGTCGCCTGCACCGACTGACCGAAGTGGCGAGGATGGACGAGTCGAATGGGACCGTCACGCTCGGGCTGGGACCGTGGCAGCAATTGATCCAACTGCAGTCACGGTTGGGGGGGATGATCCGCAAGATCGCGAACCCGAGCGACGAGGACTAGGCGTCCGACCTCGGGGTCGATCGGGATCAATCCCACCACCACTGGCCAGCGGCCAGGTCATCCGGAGCGGCGAGTTGCTTGACGGCATCGGAGCGACCATCGGCTTCGACGCTCAGCCGCTCCTTGGTCAAAGCCTGGCGGGGCTGCATGTTGATCCCACCGCCGATCGGGGTCAGCAGCGAGCTTCCCTTCCAGACCGCGTTGACGGCGGTTTCGACCTGCTGCGGCGCGACATGGGTTTCGACCGCGAATTGGGATTCGTCACCGAAGACCGGCATGCTCCAGTCGGCCTGAGCGTAAAAATCCTGCTGTTGGATGTAGGCCGCCGCGATCGACACGTCGATCAGGTTGCGAAGTTCGGCGTATACCGGAACCAACTGGGCGATGCGGTTGTACTGCTTGGTGAAGTCATCACAGAAACCTTGGCTGGCGCGGTTGACGCGTCCCCCCGCGGTCCGGGTGCCTGACGAATCGACCATTTCACTTTCGCTGATCAGTTTGACGCCGCGATCGTTCAGCTTGACCGCGAGCCCGTCTTCGCTGACCGAGACGCCGTCGTAATTCGGGATGAAAAACCAACGCTGCAAGGCGCTGGCCGAACCGCCGGGCGAACTGCGATCGGTGTAGCTGGCCAACGGGATCGGCAGCCGTTCCAGACCGATACCGATCAGTTTCATCCGATAGTCGGCTTCGACCAACACACGGGCGAAATTGGTCGTGAACGGGACGCCTTTCAGGGTCACGTTTTGCATCCCGAGGTTTTGCTGCAGGTTGGCGGCGATGATCCGCTCTTGGCCGGGCCGAACGATCCCGCCCAACGAGGCGAGGAACTTCTGCATCCGCTGCAAGCCTTCGGGGGTCGGGTCGATCGACACGCTGATCGTTTTGGTCGGCTTGGCTCCGGGGCCGAACGCCCGCAGGGCGGTAACCATGTCTTCGAGCTGGACGATCGGCACGCCGGTATTGATCCCCAGGAAGCGGCCCATCGGATCGCGAAACGCCCCTTGGGCGGGGCCGGCGACGACGATGTCGTTCGTCTCGGGGTAGAAAAAGACGTATTGAATGCCGGTCAGGCCGGCCATCGAGAGCATCTCTTCGCTCGGGCGTTGCCCCGCCGCGATCGCGGCGGCGACCGCCTTTTCCAGGCGATTCAGTGATACTTTGCGGAGTTCGGAGGCGTCCATCGCGCCGGCGCCCCGTTTCTGGCGGGCGGCCATCAGCCGTTCGTTGGCGACGCGATGATCCAATCGCTGGGTCCGCAACACGCCGGTGGCATCGATTTCGACACCCGCGATCGGTTGGGCGAAGTTGATGTCAGTACCGCCACCATCGTCCTGGGCTCGCGCCGATACGGAAAGTGCGGCGAAACAGCAGGTGGCCAGACAAAAGTGCTTAGCGAGGTGCCAAATCATTGCTCGAATACCCAGCGGAGCCGAAGCGACGAAAGAGGAGCCAAAGGTGGACGAAATCGCCGTCCTTCTCCTTGAGGATAGTCCGGCGACCGTGGAAGTACAACAAAATGGGGGTTTTCAGGCCAAAAATGTCAGCCCCGTCGACCGGTTGGCGCGGACACGGTCGGCTTGCTCATCTGCAACCGGTAGCTGGACGGGCCAAGCAAGTCCTCCAGTCGGGCTCGCATCTCGGGGGTGACCTCGACCTTGTACTTGCCGCTTTTGAGGATCACCGTTTCGCCACCTTCCAGGCGGAGGGTGAGCAGCAGGTCTTGGTGCCCAGGGTAACCGCGGATGATTTCCCGCAATTTGGACATCGTGTCGCCGTCGTGCTGCGGTTGTTGCAAGGAGACGCGGATGCCGTGCGTGTACTTGCTGTCCATCTTGGCTAGCGGCAGCAGTTCGTTGATCACCAAGTTGACCTCGTCGCCACCCCCGCGGCGGTCGACGACGCCCCGCGCGATGACGACGGAATCGGCCACGACCGCTTCGCCTTGGTCCGCAAACTGGCGTGGCCAGAGGATGCAGCGAACGACCCCCTGCATGTCTTCGAGGTCGAAGTTGGCATACTTGGAAGGAGTTCCTGGCTTGCCGTTTTTGGTGTGGGCGAACTTGATCGAGCCGATCATGCCGCCGACCCAGACTTCTGTCCGGGGGGCGACTTCGGCCAATTGGTCGGTGTTGTGAGTCCGGAAGGCGGCGAGTTTCGGTTCGTACTCGGCCATCGGGTGGCTGGCGAGATAGAACCCGAGCACCTCCTTTTCGGCCAGCAGTTGGTCCTTATCCGACCAGGGAGGGACGTCGGGCAGTGAGTTGGTTTTGGCGGCGTCGGCGGTCGGTTCGTCTTCCAAATCTCCGAACAAGCTCGCCTGGCCGCTCTTGCGATCCGCCAGGGCCGCCGCCCCGATTTGCAGCGCCTTGTCGATCGCGGCGGCGATTTGGCTGCGGTGGGTGCCGAAGTCGTCCATCGCGCCCGCCTTGACCAGCGTTTCGATCGCGGCGCGGTTGCAGGCCTGGACGTCGACCCGTTCGCAGAACTCGAACAGGTCGCGGAACGGACCGCCCGACTTGCGGGCCGCCATCACGGCCGCCGCGGCACCGCCGCCGCAGCCCTTGATCGCCGAGAGGGCGAACAGGATCTTGCCATCCTTGACCGCGAAGTCGACGTCGCTGTGGTTGACGTTGGGCGGCACGACATCGATCCCCATCCGCGCGCAGTCTTCCATGTGTTCGACGAGCGCGTCCTTCCGCTTGAAGTTCCGGCCGGTGATGTCGCTGGACAGCAGCGCCGCCATGAATTCGACCGGGTAATGGGCCTTCAGGAACGCGGTTTGGTAGGCGACCAGGGCATAGGCGGTGCTGTGCGATTTGTTGAAGCCGTAGCCGGC
>DITY01000110.1:1456-25778 GCA_002422955.1 Planctomycetaceae bacterium UBA6172 | reverse complement strand
CGCGGTTCTGGTTGATCAGCGATTCCTTCTTCTTGCTGATCGCCTTGATGACCGTGTAGGCGGCCGCCAAGGGGATGTCGCCAAGGCGGTTGAGGATCCGCATCACCTGTTCCTGATAGACCATGATCGAGTTGGTCTCGCCCAGGATCTCCTTCAGGACCGGATGCTTGTACTCGGGTTGCTGCCGACCGTGCTTGATGTTGACGAAGTCGTCGACCATGCCCCCTTCGAGCGGCCCGGGGCGATAGAGCGCGTTGGTGGCGATGATGTCGGTGAACTGGTCGGGCTTCATTCGCTGCAGCAGGTCGCGAATTCCGCCCGATTCGAGCTGGAAGACGCCTTTGGTTTCACCCCGCTGCAGTAGCGCGAAGGTCGCCCGGTCGTCGAGCGGGAACTTGAGCGGGTCGATCCGCTTGCCGGTCGTCTGCTCGATCAGCTCGACCGCCTTGCTGAGGATCGTCAGGTTCCGCAGCCCGAGGAAGTCCATCTTCAGCAGACCAGCCGCCTCGACGTCACCCATCGACCACTGGGTGATCACGTCCTGCTTACCCGAAACCCGGCACAGCGGCACGTACTCGCTCAGCGGCTTGTCGGCGATCACGACCGCGGCAGCGTGCGTGCCGACGTTCCGCGCGAGCCCCTCGATCCGCATCGCCAGGTCGATCAGTTCGCGGATCTCGGGATCGGTGTCGTAGGTCTGCCGCAGCTCATCGCTCTGCTCCAGCGCCTTGGGGAGCGTGATCTTGAGTTCGTCGGGAACCATCTCGGTGATCTGGTTCACCCGGGCTAGCGGGATCCCGAGCGCCCGCCCCGTGTCCTTGATCGCGGCGCGCGCCGCCAGCGTCCCGAACGTACCGATCTGGCACACGTTGTCGTGGCCGTACTTCTCCTTGACGTATTCGATCACCTCGGCCCGGCGATCCTTGTCGAAGTCGATATCGATATCCGGCGGTTCGATCCGGCTCTCGTCGAGAAATCGCTCGAACAGCAGGTCGTATTCCAGCGGACAAACGTGCGACAAATAGAGTGCGTAGCAGACCAACGCGCCGACACCGCTACCACGGGCCGTGGCCCAGATGCCGTGCTCGCGGGCATGATTCACGAAGTCCCAGACGATCAGGAAGTACGTCGGGTAACCCAGCTTTTCGATCACCCCCAGCTCGCGATCGAGCCGAGCCATCACCTCCGGGTTCAGCTTGCCGTCATCCAGCCGTTTGGCGTTCCCCTCATAACGCTCCAGCAACCCGCGAATGCAGAGTTCGCGGAGATAATCGATCGGTTTGGCTTCGTTGGGGCATTCGAAATTGGGGAAGTAGTGCTTGCCCAGTTGCAGGTCGATGTCGACGGAGTCGGCGATCTCCTGGCTGCGGGCGACGGCGTGTTCCAGTCCCGGAAACTTGTCGTACATCTGCTCCGGCGTGCGAAGGAAGTACTGGTTACCGTCCATCTTCATCCGCGAAGTGTCGGTCCGAAACCGTCCGGTATTGATGCACAACAGGATGTCCTGGGCTTCGGAATCCTCGGGGTCGACGTAGTGCGTGTCGCTGGTCGCGACCAATGGCATGCCCATCCGCCGGGCGATTTCGACCGCCCCCTCCAACTGCAGTCGCTGGATGTCGACGCCGTTGTTCATCACCTCGATGAAGTAGCGATCGCCGAAAACGCGATGGAACCAGGAGACGACTTCGCGGGCCTCTTTCTCGGCATCGGCGGTGTCGATCCCTTTCAGCACCGCACGGCTGAACTCGCTGCTGACACAACCGGAAAGGCAGATGATCCCTTCGCTGTGAGCTTGCAGCAGGTCTTTGTCGATCCGGGGCTTGTAGTAGAACCCCTCTAGGCTGGCGGCACTGGCGAGTTTGACCAGATTGCGAAAGCCGGTGCGATTCTGAGCGAGCAGCGTCAGGTGATAGCTGGCGTCCTTGCTGCCGGTCGCTCCCCCCCGGTCGTACCGACTCCCGGGGGCGATGTACGCCTCGTAGCCGATGATCGGGTTGATCCCCGCGTCCTTCGCCTTGCGGTAGAACTCCAAGGCGCCATGCAGGTTGCCGTGATCGGTCAACGCCAGCGAGTTCATGCCGTGCTGTTGGCAGCGTTTGACAAGCTTGCCGATGTCCCCTGCCCCGTCCAGCAGGCTGTAATGGCTGTGGCAGTGAAGATGGACGAAGGGCCGCGTAGTCATGTTGCTGACACATTCCATTGAGGGACAAGCCGACGGGAATCCGAGTCGATCAGCTTACCACTCCGGGGCGGTACGGTCAGTCCGTTTTTGGCGAACGACCCACCCGTGGGAGGGTGTCGATCCTAGCGATCCCCGACTGCGGCGACGATCATGCCGAGGTTAACTCGGCTGGCGGCAATGAAAGTGAAGCGAATGTCGCTCAGGCCGCGAGCGAGCAGCCGCTGCCGCAATTCCTCGGCCGATTGCACACCCCCCAGGGGAGCGGCGATATGCACCCGCAAGGCCTCGATCGTTTCCGAAAGTCGCGGGCGGGCGGGGCCGCGGAACAGGTCGATCAGCACGATCCGTCCGCCGGGGGCCAATGCGCGGCGGGCTTGGTCGAGCAGACGGTCGCGGCCTTGGGGTGTCGCGGCGTGCAACCGCTGGGCGATCACGATCAGGTCGAACCCGGCTTCCGGTAATTCGATCGATTCGGGATCACCGACCTCGGTCTGGAAGCGGCTGCCAAGCTGGATCGATTCGGCCGTGCTGCGGGCGGCGGCGAGGCTAGGGGCTGCGTCGACCGCCAGGACCGTGGCGCGGCCGTCGCGGTAGGCCATCGCGCTGCTCCAAACGGCCGAGCCACAGCCGAGATCGAGGATTCGCAGCGGTGGGCCGGCCAGGTCCGCCGGCGGGCTCGCCCCAGCAGCCAAGGCCACGTCCGACGCGGGCGGAATCTCGGGATTGCCCGGCAAGTCGAGCATTTCGGCGACCTGCATCGCGGCCGGGGTATGAACCCACTGCGTGGCCGCCAGGGCCTCCAGGTAGTCGCGGGTCACGGTCGGCGAATCGGCGTCGCTCGACGCACGTAACTGCGTGGCCAGACGCTGCCACGCCAGGTCACCCAAGTCGCCGTCGTATTGGCAAAGCAGTTGCATCACCGGGGCGAGCGCGTGATCCTCCTCGTAACGTTCGATGACGTTCATCGAGATCAAGCAGTCGACCAGCAGGCTCAGACCCTCAGGGCGAAGGCCGAGCGTTTCGGCCAGTTGCGGCACGGTCTTCTGACCCGTCCGCAAGGCATCGAACAGCCCGACTTCTCGTGCCGCTCGCAACACATGGCTGGCGGCGTTGATCTGCATCAGTTCCTGGTATCGGTCCAGGGTTCGGTCTTGGGCGCTCATCGTCACGTGGGGCTGGGGACGTTTGCAAACGGGTGGGGACGGATCAGCCGACGGGGCCGCCCAGCGTTCGATCCAAAGCGTTGGCAACACGGCGACAGCGAGCCATCGTTTCGGCGAAGCCGTGGAAATCGAGCGATTGATAGCCGTCGCTGGAAGCATTCTGGGGGTCGGGGTGGACTTCGATGATCAGGCCATCGGCACCGGCCGCGACGGCGGCAACGGACATATCCGGAACCATGTAGGTATGCCCGGTACCGTGGCTGGGGTCGACGATCACCGGCAGGTGCGTCTTGCGGTGCAAGTAGGGCACGCTCGCCAGCGGCAGGGTGAACCGGGTGTGCGTCTCGAACGTGCGAATGCCCCGCTCGCAAAGCATCACGCGATGATTCCCTTCGTTGAGGATGTACTCGGCCGCCAGCAAAAACTCGTCCATCGTCGCCGAGGGGCCACGCTTCAGCAGCACCGGTCGATCGACGCCGCCGACCGCTTCCAGGAGGCGATAATTTTGCATGTTTCGCGCCCCGATCTGCAGAATGTCGCTGTAACGGGCGACCAACTCGACATCGTCGGTGCTGACCACTTCCGTCACGACCGCCAGCCCCGTCTCGTCGCGGGCGGCGGCCAGCATTTTGAGTCCGGACTCTTTCAGCCCTTGGAAGCTGTACGGACTGGTGCGGGGCTTGAAGGCGCCACCCCGGAGGGCGGTAGCCCCGGCGGCCTTGACGGCACGGGCCGTGCTGATGATCTGATCTTCCGTCTCGACGCTGCACGGGCCGGCGATCACGCCGATCTGTGTGCCGCCGGTGACAAAGCTGCCGCACCGGATAACGGTCGACTCGCCGCGCAACTCGCGGCTGGCCATTTTGTAGGGTGCCAAGATCGGCATCACGGTCGCGACCCCCTCGCAGACTTCGAGCTGCTCTTTGGTCTGGTCGCGCTCTTCACCGACGACAGCGATCACCGTCCGCTCCGTGCCGACAATCACGTTGGCGCGTAGACCGAGATCGCCCACTTTCTTGACCGCCGCTTCGACCTGTTGTTGGGTCGCACCCGGTTCCATGACAACAATCATCGTCCGACACTCGCACTGGATTTCTGGGAAACGGCCTGGCTAACCCCGATGGGGGGTTCTGGTTCAGGTTCGACGCGACGAGTCGGGACGCGATATCGCCACAGCGATCGATCGTCTCAAGGAGGTCGTGCCTTATCTCAAGCGTCGCAGGAATCGGCTTCACTGAAAAGATGCCGTTTTCCCAATCTCCCCTCGGCCCCCCAAAAAAGGCGGGGCTCCACTTTTCTACCCGCTACTCTGGGGGTTAGCATCAGGGCGTCCCGGAACGGCACGTTGATCCGGACGCTAACGCAGGCCAGCCCGTTCGGGCCGGTCGGGAGCGGCTCGATTGGGTGCCGCGGCCAATCTTCGTTTCTTAACTCTTCGTTTCAGGTGAACACCCCATGGACGCGATCGAAATTCTGGGCACGTTGTTGGGCGCTGGCCGCAAGGCTCCGAGCGGCGGTGGAAGCAGCGGCGGCGAATTGGGTGGACGGACCCTCGATCCAATGTTTGGCGACGGGCGAAAGTCCGCGCCGACCAGCTCAGCGCGTCCGACGCCGATCGACCAGCAAGCTCGCGAATTGGAGGACTTGTTGGGTGTGGCCAAGGGCCGTGCCGAAGCCGCCGCGTCCAAGCCCGTTCCCAAGGCCCAGCCCGTGCCCAAAGCCCACCCCACGCCGCTGCCCCCGGCCACGCCGAAATCGCCCCCGTCGGGCCCGCGTTTCGATCAGTTCGATGCCAGCCCGGGGCCGGTGGTCAAACCGAAGCCGACCGCGACCGCCACGAGCTCCATCCCGGGCCCGCTCGACCAGAACGGCGAGGCGATGCTCCTGATTCGGGCGATGGTCGCCGCCACCAAGTCGGATGGACGCGTGACCCAGGACGAACAGCAGGCGATTCTGTCGCGGATCGGCCAACCGGACCAGGAGGTGATCGCTTTCTTGCAAGAGGAGTTCAATAAGCCGTTGGACGTTCGCGAGTTGGCCTGGTCAGTACCGCTGGGGTTGGAGCCGAAGGTGTACATGATGTCGCTCGCCGCGATCGAGCTTGATACCCAGTCAGAGGCGACCTACCTGAAGGAGTTGGCCCATGGCCTCCGCTTGGCCCCGCAACTCTGCAACGAGATCCACGCCAAGTTCAACGCCCCGCCGATTTTCTAGTCGCTTCACGTCGATTTCGGTTGACGCCTGCTCGGTTGACGTTGCGAAGCGATCGAGCGGCGCGACGCAAAACCCTTTCGAATCGACGAACCAGTCGACGGCTACCTGGGCTCGCCCTGGCGCCAACGCCTTCTCGATCTGTGAGTTTTATCAAGATTGCATTGGCCGGAAAGCATGAAGGGGCTTGTCCAGGGTGTTCCGTTGGACCGGCGGCGGCCCGCGCTATTTTGGCTTCAGGCCCCGCGGGGTGGCGGTCGCCGTCGCCGGGTCTTCGGGCCAATGATGCTTGGGATAGCGTCCACGTAGTTCCTTGCGGACGTGGTGGTAGGTTTCCCGCCAAAAGTTCGCGAGGTCTTCCGTGATCTGTTGAGGACGCATGTTCGGCCCGAGTAAATGCATTTGCAGTCGCACCCGGCCGGCGGCGATTCTCGGTGTCTCTTGCCAGCCGTACAGTTCCTGGATCCGGGCTTCCATCCACGGCGTTTTGCCAGCGGCGTAATGAACCTTCGCGGTACTGCCGCTGGGGAGTTGGAGTTCCGTAGGCGCGTGTCGCTCGAGCCAACGCAAGGACTCATAGTCGTAGAGGCCGCGAAGGTGGTCGAGCCAGGGGGCGGCGCGCAGTTCCCCAAACGAGGTACGTTCCTCGCAGAGCGTTTGCAGAACCGCCAGCAGCGCCGCTTCGTCGAGTGGTGGCAGTGCGTGATCGGGGACCGCCGCTGAGAGGAAGCGGACCCGTTCGATGAATCGGGCCGTTTCCGAATCCTGACCGGGGAGGATCGAGGCCCAGTCGATACGGGCATGCTGAAACAGCAAGTCGGCGACCGGTCCGCCGCTCGGACAGGCGATCGGCGCTTCGTTCAACAGCAAGTCGTCGAAGTAGCGGCGACGCCGGGCGACCACGGCTTGCAGGGACGGTTGAAACAGCGGCTGGTCGACGGTTCGCAGCTGGCGCGGGTCGAGCCAGTCGGGGTCGATGGAGGAGGCGAGCCGGACCGTCGCTTCGCTCCCCGCCGAGTCGACATCGAGGCACAGAAAGAACTCGCCGTCACGACAGCGCGACGAGCGGTGCAACCGGACGCCGCGGCCACCAACCATCACTCCCCGGTCGTCCCCCAGGGCGCGGCGCCGGGCGACCCGATCGGGATAGGCGGCCAACAACGCCCGCTTGAACGTCTCCTCGGTCCCCGTTTGGCCGAGTGGAATATCGGCTGGCGAGTGGGGCCGCTCCGCAAGTTTCTTGATCTGGTCGGCCACCTTGAGTACCTGCTCCGCCGCCTCGGTGTAGCCCGCCCGCGGCCGCCGTCCGTCGCGAAACCGTTGCAACCGGGTGACGCGGTCCAGCAGATCGCAGGGGAATGAGTTGTCGGGGGCGAGGTCCGCATCGTCGGAGGGAAACGGGTCCCGCTCGGTCAGGATCGCGGCTGCCAGCGACGCGCGGTCGAGATCGTTTTCCGCGGCGGCGGCGATGACCATGCGAGCCATGCGGGGGTGCAGCGGCAACTTGATCATCTGCCGGCCCAGGGGCGTGATGCGGTCCCGCGGGTCGAGCGCGTCGAGACGCTGGAGGAGTTGTCGGGCCGCGTCGACCGACTCCTGGCGTGGCGGCGTCAGCCAAGGGAAATCGAACACGTCCTGTTCTCCCCAGCTGGCGAGCGTCAACAGCGCGGTGCTGAAGTCGGCCCGTTCAATTTCCGGGGTGTCCCGAGCCCTGCGGGATCGCTGAACCGTCTCGGACCACAATCGCCAGCAGCATCCCGGTGCCGTTCGCCCAGCCCGCCCAGCGCGTTGGTCGGCGGAGGCTTGCGAGATTCCTTCCAGCTGCAGTTTGGGCAATCCGACTCGGGAGTCGAATCGCAGCGTGCGGACGAGGCCACTATCGATCACCCCGGTCACCCCCGGAATCGTCACCGAGGTCTCGGCGACGTTGGTCGCCAAGACGATCTTGCGTCCGGCGGAGGGGGCCAAAACCGCGTCCTGCTCGCGAGGTGAAAGGTTGCCGAACAGTTCGTGAACGGTCATGGCGTCTTGCAATGGCAGCCGCATCGACTCGAGCGCGCGACGCGTCGCTTTGATCTCACCGACTCCGGGGAGAAAGACCAGTAAGTCGCCCGGCGTTTCGCGCAAGGCCGTGGGGAGCAAGGCGGCCACGCGTTCGCTCACGCGAGTTCGCCCATCTTCCTCGGCGTAACGGATGTCCACCGGAAAGGAGCGACCTTCGCTGGTCAGGGCCATGGCGTCCCCCAAGAACGCCACGATCGGGGCCGGGTCGAGGGTCGCGGACATGACGAGCAGCTTCAATTCCGGGCGGAGACCGATCCGGATCCGCTGCAGCATGCCGAGTGCCAAGTCGGCTTCCAAGCTCCGCTCGTGGAACTCATCGAGGATCACGCAGGAGACGTTGTCGAGCAGCGGGTCGACGGTCAGGCGGCGAAGGAGCATGCCGGTCGTCATCACGACCAAACGAGTCTCGGCGGACACCCGTTTGTCGAACCGTACGTGGTAGCCGACAAGCCGGCCGAGCGGTGTTTGCAGCTGCTCGGCCAAGCGGCTGGCCACCGAGCGTGCCGCGAGGCGGCGCGGTTGGATCAGCAACAGTTGCCCGCTCCCCGCAACGCCACGGCGCAGCAACTCGGGCGGGACGCCGGTCGACTTTCCGGCCCCCGGTGGCGCTTTCAAGACGACGGGAACGCCAGCGGCGGTCGCGGCGGCGAGGGGATCGAAGCATTCCGCAACCGGTAGGGTCGCTGTGACGGGCGGGGGCGGCTGGCTCCGATCGGACATGGGGACAAAATCGGGATGCGAGGTATCGGCCGAGGCCGCCGGCTGAGCTGGATCGACGGCGTGCATCGGATGCGGTGTCCTGCTCCCAGTCATGCCCGCCGGTTGGGACCCGTCTGCCAGCAACTACACTTCCGTCGAACGTGGTCTTGATCACGGCAGGCGGAGACCGATCATGATCTGCAAGACGCCGCCGTGGTAGCCTTCCGCCGAGGTGAAGTTGTACTCCATGATCTTAGGCGATCCGACAGTCACAAAAACGGAGACAACGAAGGATCCGCCGAGATCAACGCAGCGGATACCCGGCAGGTCCTGTGAGTGCTCCCGAGGCGGATTGATGGTAACTTGTCTTGGACAGTGAGGTTTGGCTACCTCGATCATTTTTCCGGGACACGGCCGGGCACCGAAATCACAGGCCTTTGCAGCAAGCGAGTTCTTCGAGCGAAGGCGGTCTTGTATTTTCGCCGTTACCGAGTTTCCGTTTTAACCGGCTGAGGACTTTCAGCCGCGGTCACCAACATCTGGCGGAATTAATGAAAAAGCAAATCCAAGAAATCTTTGCGTCGCTCGGCAATTTTATTCGGGAGCACAGCTTCGAAGATACGCCCATGCTCACGGCTTATGTGGATGTCGATACCACCGACCAGGACAATCGGCGGGATCGACCGGCGTGGCTGATTGAGCTCAAAAATGAGGCCAAGCGAATCGAGGATGAGTACGGCACGGACGAGATGAAGCGTCGAGAGACGAAGAACAAGTGGGCCGATACGGAAGAGTTGATCCTCAATCATTTGCAAGACTCGGCGCCCAAGGGCCGATCGGTCGTCATTTTTACGGATCATCAAGATTTCTTAACACTTGACTTGCCTGTCCCGACCGCAACGCGACTGTTTTACGGCCCGCCGCAACTCAAGCCGCTGATGTTCGCGTTGGATCGGTATAAGAAGATTTTGGTGGTTCTGATCTCCGAAGAAGAAGTGAAGATGTTGGACGTCTTCCTCACTGCCCCAGCCGACAGTGCCAGCAGTGCATTGGGAACCTCGGGCGGGTTTTCATTGCGACCCGGTAGCAGGACGGCGAGGACTCAGGCGTCGGAACGGAGAGACCTTGCCACGGAGCGGAAGTTCGTTAGCGATGCCGCTGCGGAGATCAACGCCTATTTCACCGCCGATTCCGAGTTCGAGCACATCGTCTTTGGTGGCAATCTCAAGCTCGCTCACGCGATCAAGAAGTCATTGCACCCGGCGGTTTATGCCGACCTGGTGACGATCGAGCCGATCGCATTTTCGAGTTCAGATACTGAGATTGCGGACGCGGTCAAGCGCATCGCTGAGGAGAAGGAGCAAGAACGGGACTTGGCGCTCGTCAACGAACTGGTGACGCGGCGGCATGCGTGTGGCACTGCCGTGCTCGAAACTCAGGGTGTCATGACCGCTCTGGAACAAGGGCAAGCGAGCAAGGTGGTAATCTCCGTGCCCATCGACTCCGACAAATTTGACAAGTTGCTCGTCAAGTCGTTGCTCAGCAACTGCGAAATCGAGTTCGTTCACGCAGAAGCTGCCAAGAAACTCAACGAATTCGGCGGCATCGCGGCAATCCTCTATTACTCGGGTCGGTAAGCGTCGGCCGCTGAGGTGTGCACCGACATTCCGGTTTCTCCGGGATGATCATGAGTGTTAGGCGACTCGGAGTATCGGCCAAGGACGAGACACCACGACGGGTTAACGATCATCGGCTGTCGTTTCGACGAGGTCAGCAATCGTGTTCCTCTGAGACTGCCCGTGATGGTTGATCGCCCACCCGCCCTGATTTCGGTCGCTCGCGAGGCTTGGGCCGTTGGTGTCGCCGAACGCAGATTCTCGCCGTGGCTGGTGAGACCCCGGAGAGTTTTAGTTCGCTAGTGGTCTGGGACTGCCAAATTTTAGGGTAGCGGAACTCGCCAAGAGTTTCGACCGCAACCTAACTTTAAGGAGTGACAAAGCACCAACCGGGGCGAAACGAAAACCGCCGCAGCAGCCGCTGGGTGGCGTAGGGCGGCGGCCCGCCTGCCCAGTAGCCCTGCTCGGCGATCTTGCAGCACCCCCGCCAGACCTTGTCGCTCAGCTCGCGGCTGCTGGCAACGGCTTGGTTTGATCAACAGTGAGTTTGGCTTCATTCGATCCGTTGCTGATTATCACCGGCACTTGCCTGGCACGGGTCTCGTGGGCTGAGTAAGCCATCAACACATGATACGGGATTTCTGCGAGCGTCACGGAAAGCCACTGGTCCGATTGCCGGGCGGCTACAGCCCGAACCAAGTGGCGGCCCAGATCTTGGCCCAGTGCAGCGGGCGGATCAGGCGGGAGTAACCAGAGCAGTGAGTTGGTTCGCGTCCGGGGGTCAACCTGGCCAACGTCTCGCGCTGGCGTCCCAAGCACCTGGACCGCGAGGTGATGATCCTGTGGTTGCAGCAGAAACAGGCCGCTTGGAAAAGCCCACGGTGGGCCGCAGTCTGCCTGGAGAACCGGGGTTACGCTCTCGCGATCCGCCGGACATTCGGCAACTGGAGAAATGCCTTGGATGCTGCGGGCGTGTCCGAGGCAAAGTAAAATCCAGGCCGGTCTCGTCTGCGGCGGATGCGTCAGCTTGGGGGGGCGATTTCGCTGCGTTGCGAGAAAGAACTTTGTGCGAAGAGGGTCTTAGCCGGGGAGAAGATCGTGTTCAGATACTGTGCGACTGAAACGATTTCTTGTCGACAATTGAAGGGAATGCCGCAGCAGCCATCCCTTACAGCGTTCAATAGGTTTCCAGTTCGTGATGACGAGTTTTTCCAGTTCGGTGGGATAGTGCGTCAGCATTTCGTAACCGCTTTCGGTGACTAGTATCGTGTCACTGTGCCGAAATCCGCCGATGTCCTTTAGGTAGATCCCGGGTTCAATGCTAATTACCATGTTCGCATCTAGCCGATCAAAACTACCTTCTGCCAACCAGGGTCCTTCGTGTGTACCCAGGCCGATCCCATGTCCAATTCGATGCAATCGCATGTCTTCGCCGGCATAACCTTCATCAGTCAGAAAAGCAGTGACTGTCGAATCTAGCTCACTGCAGGATACGCCTGGTCGAATCATGGCAAGTGCTCGGTGCCGCGCTTCCATCATCGCGGTGAATGCCGTTTTGGCCACGGAAGATGGTGGAGACGTGAAGTAAGTCCGCTCGCTTTCCGCCGAGTAACCATTCACTCGCGTCAATACCAGCGCGACATGTGGCCCGACTTCAAGTCGTTCCTGCAACATTGGCACCGAGTGAGGCATTGCGCTGCGCGGCGCTCCCCAAGTTGCCATCAGCACCTTTGTCGTCAAGGCATCCCAGTCCTTAACTTCGCGGATAATCTTCGCAGAAACAGATCGAGTCTGGGCGAACCCTTCAGCAATAGACGATCCGAAGTACGAGCTGCCAATAAGGCGTTCGACTCCAATATCGGCATACTTCGCCGCACGTTGAATCATTGCAATTTCGGCTTGCGATTTCACCAGACGCAATTGTTCGACAAGCGACACGGTTCGCATCGAATAGTCTCTGAGTTCATCTGTGATTTCCCGTCTCGCAGTGGGCTCAATCCCAATCTGACCATGCGTCGGAAGTATTTCCTGGAGGCGGCTGGACCATCCACAGTTCTGCGGCGCTGGATACTCGCGATAGGAACAGATGTTCTCTGGTTCGATACCGACAGCCTTACTCATGTGCTCCTGATCGAGCTTCGGCACGAGAAGCGTTGGAGGCCCATTGGGCTTAACGAGTAGAAAAAACGGTCGCTCGAGGGGTTCGAACCCCGCACCTGTCAAGTAATAAATGCTTTCAAAGGAGGTAACGACTAACAGCTCCAAACCGTTTGCAGCAACCGACCGCTGAAGATTGGTCAGACGCTGACAATATTCCGCCGGCGAAATTTTTAGTTCCAAGATGGGTACCCTTTTTAAAAAATTGTGTAAGTATCTGCTTACATAGCGAGCAAAAAAAATCCACCTTATGAGCCGTCGATTAGCTTGAACGCCATCGCTGAGAACAATCGCTTCCGCTCCTTCCCATCCATTAGGTCCAGATCAAGAACAATATTCATGAAGGAAACCAGGCCGATCAGCGCCCAGGCTGAGTCAGCACATTCAGTTGCCGTCGACATGCCGGAAAGCTTGCGATACTTGCCCAATTCTAAAACGAGACGCTCGTGGTACCTGCGATAGAGTCGCTGCAACGCGTTTTTTACATCGACGTCTTCTGTTTCATTAAGCGCCGTAAAGATCACGCGATAAAGACCGTGTTCACCCAAATCATTACTTGTCAGTTCTACCAATCGGATGACGCTGGACTCATGGGAGGCCGCTTTTTCGATTTCGGTCTTCCACTTATCCATCCGTCTTAAAAACAGATAGTCCAGAGCCGCAAGGAAAATCGCTTTTTTGTCCGGCCATAGGCGATAAAGAATGTTTTCCTGAACCTGACAACGCTCCGCAAGTTCCGCAGTCGTAGCGCGACGGTACCCAAGCTCGCTAAAAGCCGCCGCCAGCACGGGCAATAGCTCGCGACGGCGCTCTTCTGTCTTCTGCGGTCTGGGCAAGTGAATTTCCTTTGCTGGCTCGACGTTACGTAAGTGCCTACTTACAATACGTTTTGCAATCAGTGCTGTCAAGATGGTGCAAAAATTGACACGTGATGAGCTTCGAGTGCTCTGGCAGCGTCGAATTGGCGGGAAAAACTCGGAAATGGTTCGCGCGGTACAAAAATGTCGCCACAACGAAACGGCGTGAAATCTGGTGCCAACAGCGGCTGGTGAAATGCTTGAAATCGCCACTTTGGAGGCATTCGGCTGCGGTCAAGATTCGGCCAAAGCGTTGAAATTGAAATCGGGACAGCAGCTAACGCCGCGCCGGGTGCCGACATGGATGAAGACCAGGAAATAGAGATCCACCAATCCCTTGGTCGTCCACTTCCGCTTGTTCGCGAAGTCGCACTGCCAAAGCGTCTCGGCATGACGCGCTAGAAAATTGTTCCAGGTGTCCGGGTCGGAGTGTGGATCGTGGCCCTGCCCCGCCTCCTTCAGGAGGTTGCTCACCGTCTGCCGGGAAACGCTGTGTCCCAGCCGTTTCAACGCTTGCAGAATTTTGGTGTATCCCCATCCCGTCTCAGTTCGGATCTGGACAAGGGGGATCGATTGGTGGGCATGTCGCCAGCTGGGGCGAAACGAAAACCGCCGCAGGCCCTGCTGGGGACTACGGCGGTTGGCTCGCTGTTTGCTCAGAGCGGAGGACACGGGGCTCGAACCCGCAACCCATTACTGGGCAACTGATTTCGAATCAGCCTGCTGACCATTCGCTTATCCTCCGAGCGGAAAAGAATGATCGCTGGAGCGGGTGCCGAAGTCAAGCCGGACCCGCGGGGGGACGGGACGATGGCGGGATGACAGGGATGCTGTCTGGGTGGCTGACGCTCGGATCGCCGGTTTGTACACCGTAGGGGCTCGAGTTATGTTAGTGTTTTCCACACTCCTCCCCCACGGTCGCTGACGGTCGATTCGCGTTCGGCTTACCTCTTTCATCGCCTTCCCCGAGTTGCCCGTGCTTCCTAAAGTCCGTCACTTGCCGCGGCCGTTTTTAGCGTGGTTGCTGGTCATTACGGCATCCGCAGGCTCGTTGCTGCCAACAGGATTGGCCCAGGATTCGATCAGCGTCCCCACGGTTGGTTCGTCGATCGGCTTGCGATCGTTCGCGCCGGGTCGTTGGGGTGTCGCTCGGGTAACGATTTCCAATCAGTCGGAACAGCCAGCGACGGTTCGGGCGCTGGTCAACCTGAAATCTTCTCCCGACCTGCGGTTCGGCCGCGACGTTTGGGTTCCTGGTCGCGGCACGCGGACAACCTCGATTCCGATGCACATCCCCAGCGATCCCGAGCAGGTCGATCGCGTCGAGATTGTCGGTCGGATCGTCAATGAAGCGGGTGTGCTCGAGACGATCGGCAATTCGCAACTGGGCGTGTTGGTGGCCGAGGATGCGACGGCGTTGATCCAAGACGCCACGTTCGAGGAGCCGGAAGAAGAGGTTCTGGGGGAAAAAGATCCTGCCTATGAGGTGGTTCTGGCGATGCGTGCTTCGCGCGGGTTGCGGCGGGCAGTGATCACGCCTAGCGATCGGTTATTGCCAGCGACGGTGCAGGGTTGGGACCCGGTCCGGCATATTGTCATCGCCAGCAATCGGTTGGCCACCGAGACGGGCGCGGCGACAGCGCTTCGCCAGTGGGTGGCCGAGGGTGGGCGGATGTGGGTTCAGCTGAATCGATCCGACGTCGAGACCTTGCGGGCCCTGTTCGGATCGACCCTCGGGCTGTCGCTGATCGATCGGGTACCGCTAACCACGTTCGAAATGGTCGATGCCCGTGCCGAGGTTCCGCTGGCGGTCGCCAAGTTCGATGTCGAGGAGCCGATCGAGTTGATTCGCGCGACGGTCGACAATGGAGACGTACTGTACGAAGTGGACGGTTGGCCGGTGGCGGTCGAGTTTCGCTATGGTCGGGGGTTGGTCTTGGTGACTCTGCTCGACGCGCATGGTTGGATGCGGCCTCGCGGCCAGTCGGATCCGGCTTACCAGGATCCCCAGCTGTATACCGATTTCATGCCGTTGGAAGCGTTGGATGACCTGTCGAACCGGATCTATCTGCCGTCGGAAGAGTTGGCGATGGATCAGGACGTGGTCGCCGCCTACGTTTCGGACCGGATCGGATATCGGATCCCGGGGCGCAACGGCGTGTTGGGGGTGTTGGCGGCGTTTTGTTTATCGATTTTAGTGGGAGGGTTGTGGCTTGCCGCCCGGAAGCAACTGGAATATCTCGCGGCGGTGGCCGTGTTGGCGGGGCTTGTGGCCGCCGCGGTGCTGATCGGCTTGGGTCTGTCCCGCCGCGGGGAGGTCCCGCCGACCATGGCCGAGTTACGGGTCGTTTCGGTTGCTCCGCAAACGGGCCAGTACACGGCGCAGGGTTCCGTGGCGGTTTACCAGCCGGAGCAGATGGAAGCTGACTTCAGTGCTCGCGGCCTGCGGATCGATCCGCGGATGGCCGACTTGGGTGGGCAAATTCGCGAATGGATCTGGACCGATGGCGACCGTTGGCAGTGGAATGGCACGCGATTGCCGCCCGGTGTCCGAGTGATGCGAGGCGATTCGGCGGGGATGCTCCAGGGGCCGGCTTCGGCCCAGGCGACGTTCGGACCCGCGGGGCTAGAGGGGCAACTGAATGTCGCCGGTTTTCTGGCAACGCCCGGGGCGGATCTGCCCGCTGTCCGAGTCAGTGACGCGTTGTTGCTGTTCCCTCATGCGGCTCCGTTAGCGGCGAACCTGCAGCCCGATGGCCGTTTTCGAGCCGGCGAGCAGGACCGTTTGGTCGAGGGGCAATTCACCAACGCGACTTTGGTGGATGACGAGCAACGCCGCCGGGCGCTGGTGTTGGAGCCTTGGTTTGCGACCCAGCGTGACGTCGCCAACGCGTCGGGGCCGGTCGTGTTGGTGTGGCTGGATCACGATCGGCCCACCTTGAGTTCCGACCGGGAGATCGAGCGGATCGGGACGGAATTGATGGCGATTCCACTGACGCTTGCCCGGACGCCTGCCGAAGCACAGATCACGATCCCATCGGCGACGATTCGCGCCCGGTCGATTCGCGGCAGCATGGGGCAATCGGCGGCCTATGACAATCAGCGCGAAGGCTGGACATTCCCCAACGCTCGATCGACGGTCACCCGTTTGCGATTTCAGTTGCCGCCAGCGGCGCTGCCGATTCGGCTCGAATCCTTGAAGTTGGTGCTCGATTGCCATCTTCCTTCGCGGCCGTTGGAGGTGTTCATCGTCCGTGGGGAAGAAGTCAACTCGGTTGGTACCTTGAGCAGCCCGTCGGGGGTGGTTGAGTTTTCGGTCACGGATGCCGCGTGGTTGGGAACGGATGCGGAGGGCGGCGTGATCTTCGAAATCGCCGTCGGTGATTTAACTTCCGAAGTGAGTGAGGCCACGATTTCCAATAGCGGTTGGAGCATCCGTTCCAGCCGTCTGGAGGCCTCGGGTAAAACGCTCCCGGTGCGGGAGGAAGGCGTTCGATGAGCGGTCAATATGCGGTCGGCGACGAGCCTGTCGTCGAGGTTCGGAATCTCAGCAAACGCTATGGCGAGTTCATCGCCTTGGATGACCTCAGTTTGACGGTCCGGCGAGGCCAGATCCTCGGTTTCATCGGACCCAACGGCGCGGGCAAGACGACGACGATCAAGATCCTGGTTGGGTTGGCCAAGCCGACGTCCGGCGTCGCCAAGATCGCGGGCGTCGACTGCGCCAGCGATTCCGCGTCGATCAAACGCGTCGTCGGTTACATGCCTGACGGTTTCGGTTCCTACGACAACATGCGAGTTCGTGAGTACCTCGACTTTTTTGGCGCGGCGTTCGGCATCCCTCGTAAGCGTCGGATCGAGCGGATCGCGGAGGTGTTGGAAATCACCAACAGCACCTACATGCAGGACCGTTATGTCGAAAGCCTGAGCCACGGGATGCAGCAGCGGGTCGGCATCGCGCGAACCCTGTTGCACGATCCGGAAGTGCTGATTTTTGACGAGCCGGCCAACGGCTTGGACCCTCAGGCGCGGATCGAGATGCGGGAGTTGTTGCTCAAGTTGGCCGCGTCGGGCAAGACGCTGATCGTGACGAGCCACATTTTGCCGGAGTTGTCGCGGATTTGTGATCAGGTGGCGATTATCACCCAGGGTAAGTTACGGGCCGCGGGATCGTTGGAAGAGATCATGCGGAACCTCAACCAGCGGCGGACGATCGAGGTCCAGTTGCCAGCCAATCAGGATCTGGTCGAGGCCGAGCGGGTGCTGCGAAACTCGCTGGGGGAAACGGCCGTCGTGACCGCTTCGCCAGCCGAGGCGATGTTGCGATTCGAAACGACACAGACGGACGAAGAGCTGAGTCAGGTGTTGGCGTCACTGGTCGCGGCGAGGGTACAGGTCAGTCAATTTCGCGAATTGCAGACCGACCTGGAAGACGCGTTCATGTCGGTTCTGCAGCAACAGCGAGCGGCGGCCCTTGCAGCGGAGACCGTCTGATGCTGGCGATTCTGCGGCGAGAATTGATCGCCATTTTGCGGACCCGAAAGGCGTTCGTATTGCAACTCGGCGTGGCGCTCTGTTTCGTCGGGCTGATCGCGCTGCGGTGGCCTACCGACGGCCGCGTCGACCTTTCGGGGACACGTTCCGGCCAGGTGTTCGGACTGTTCTCGTACGGATTGTTGGCGGCCGTGGCCCTGCTCGCACCCGTCTTTCCCGCGACCTCGATCGTGACCGAACGGCGGAAAGGGACGTTGGCGTTGCTGCTCAATTCGCCGCTTCGCGCCTGGTCGATCTACGCAGGCAAATGGTTCGGCGTGCTCGGTTTCATCTCGCTGTTGTTGGTACTGACCCTTCCCGCGGCGGCTGCCTGCTACGCGATGGGCGGGATCTCGCTGACCGGCCAGCTGCTGGCGGTTTATGGCCTGCTGCTCCTGGCGGCGATGCTGTACATCAGCCTGGGGTTGTTGGTCAGCAGTTTGGCCCATTCGGCCGATGGCGCTGTCCGAGTCACCTATGGCTGTGTGTTGGCGTTGGCCGTGCTAACGCTGGCTCCCTATTTTTTTCTGCAGCAGTCGGGCGGTTGGTTGTCCGAACTGGCGGCGTGGGTCCGCTGCATCTCGCCGGTTCCGGCGATGATGGAGATCGTGGGGCATGGCGATGTCGGCTCGGAGGCGGCCTGGAAAGGGCCTTCCGCGGTCGTGCGGTTCATGCTGTTGGCGCCGCTGTTGGCGAGCCTGTTCTCCGGGATCACGATTTCACGCTTGCGCTATCACCTGCTCGATCGTGCCCGCAGCCAGGGTTTGATCACGGACAATCGCAGCTTGGGGACGCGAGCGGCGCGGCGGGCATTTTTCATCGTCGATCCGAATCGGCGCAGCCGGAATATCGGCAACTGGGTCAATCCGGTGATGGCGAAGGAGTTTCGCTCGCGACGGTTCGGACGTTCTCACTGGATGCTGCGTTTGATCGGCGGTTGTGCGATCCTGTCGTTGTTCCTGGCCTTCACCGTGACCACGGGGACGGTGCAATGGGACTTGGAATCGGTCGGTGGTCCGTTGGTGTTGCTGCAGGTCGGGCTGATGGTCGTCTTCATGCCCAGTTTGGCCGCGGGTTTGATCAGCAGTGAGCAGGAGAACAATGCCTGGCCGCTGTTGCGGACCTCGCCGTTGTCCGGCGGGCGGATCGTCCGCGGCAAGTTGCTCAGCGCGCTCTGGACGATGCTGTTGATGTTGCTCGCGACATTGCCTGGGTATGCGGTGATGATCTACATCCAACCGACGCTGTGGCTGCAAGTGATTCGGGCATTCGTCTGTCTGTTTCTGGCCGGTTTGATGGCGCTGATGATCAGCGCGATGGTCGGTTCTTGGTTTCGAAAGACCGCGGCGGCGACCACGGCGGCGTATGTCGCGGTGCTCGGGTTGTTCGGTGGCACGCTGTTGATCTGGCTCGCCCGCGATGCCCCGTTCGGCTTCCAGACGGTCGAGAACGCGCTCAAGCTCAACCCGATGGCGGCGGCGTTATCGGTCTTCAACCTGCCGGGATTTCGCAATTACCAATTGATTCCGGCCAGCTGGTGGGTCGCGGGCGTCGTGATCGTGATCTGTTTTGTGGTGATGCGTTTCCGTGTGCAGAGCTTGACGAGGCCCGAATGAGTTCCCCGTTTCCTACTCGGTTGGCTCGCGCGAACTTATCCTGGCAGCCACGCACGCTGAGCCTGGGTTTGGTTCTTGCGGCCTGCGTCCTCGGCAACACCGGCCTCGCGAACGCCCAAGCGCCCGCGGCGTCGGTCGCCGAGCGGCCGGCGGCAGCGGTGCCGCGCGTGGATCGCGAGATCGACTGGGAAACGGTGACCAATCCGTCCCTGGGGCTGCGGAAGCCGGAGCTCGGCTGGGCGTTGGATGTGAAGCCGATCTGGCTGGCGTCGTTGCGGCATACCGAGTCAGACTTGCGGCGGGAGGTCGCCGAGTCGATCCTGCAAGCCCATCGCGCAGGGATGCCCGGGTTGGTCGAGTTGAAGGAGGCCCTGGGGGCCGTGCTGGAGGATCCCGCCGAGTCACTCGTCACGAAGACTTCCGTCGCCGCCGCGTTGGTGGCACTCGATTGCCGTGACTTGGCCCCGCAACTCGCCGCTCACGCGGCCGATGGTTCGCCACGCATGAAGACGGTCATCGAACGGGGTTTGGCCCGCTGGGACTATCAGCCGATGCGAGAGATTTGGCTCGCGCGGTTGGCTGACGCGAGCATGGACCCGCAATGGACGCTGCTCGCCGCCGAATCGCTGGCCGAGGTCGGTGAACCGCGGGCCATCGAACCGCTGAGTCGGATGTTGTTATCGAACTTGACGCCGGGGACGTTGCGTTTGGCCTCGGCTCGCGCGCTCGCCAAGCTCAAGCCGGAGGAGGCTTTGGCCTGGTCTCGGCAGTTGCAAGCTGGCACGTCGCGTGATGCCCGACTGGAGGCGCAGTGCGGGGTAGAATTGCTGGCCGAACAGTCTTCGCCCGAGGCGATCGAGTTGTTGGAAAGTTACGTCGATCACCCGGCGCCGAGTGTCGCTGGAGTAGCGCTGAACCGTCTGCTCAAGATTGAGCCGGCCAGGGTGCTGGCCCGCGCGGAACAGATGGTCGTCGCTGCCGACGCAAATCTACGTCGCATCACGATGATGGCCTTGGCGGGCGATCCGACCCCGCGATCGGTCGGACTGCTCGCGCAGGCGCTGGGGGATCGCGTCCCCAGCCTCCGCCGCGGGGCCCGCCGAATTCTGCTTCGCTTGGCGGCGAGGGATGACCTGCGGTCTGAGGTCATCGAACGTTCGGCCGAGGCATTGGCGACGGATGCATGGCGGGCCAAGGAGCAGGCTTTGATCGTGTTGACCGAGCTGCAGCATCGCGCGATCAACGACCAACTGCCGGCGTTGACGGATGATCCGCGCGACGAGGTTCGCATCGCGGCGGCCTGGGCGATCAAGCATCTGTTCGAGCCCGACCGTGGGGCCACGGTGCTCGACTTGGCGACGCGGATCACCACCAAGATCGAAGGGGGGGGGCCGATCGAATCGGATTCGTTCGTCCAAGCGCACCTGCTCGAGGCGCTGGGCTTGCTGAAGCATCGCCCCGCCGTGGCGTTGCTGCTCAAGCCGCTTCCCAAGGGCTCGCCCTACGTTGTGGAAGCCCGCGCGGCGGCGATTTGGTCGCTCGGTTTCGTGCTCAATCCCCAAGAGGACGCCGCCTCGGTTCGCCTGCTGGAGGAGCGGCTCGCGGATGCCAATTCGGTGCCGATGGAGTATCCCGAAGTGCGGGCGGCGGCGGCGATCGCGTTGGGGCGAATTGCGGACCCCGCCTCGTTGAAGGAGCTGCGGAACTGGCAACAGTACGATGGCCCGAATACCCCGGTCGGCCGCAGTTGCGGTTGGGCGATCATGCAAATGACAGGCGAACCCCTACCGCCGGCGATCACGCCCCAACGCCAGATCGTCAATTGGTCGATCGAGCCGATCTTTGACCCTTGAACTTTCTCCACTAACCCTCGCTCCGATGCCAAATCGCGATTGTTCGAATCTGACGTTCCTCACCGTGGTCTCCCTAGGGGTGATCAGCCTCGTTTGGGGTGGCACGCTATGGGCCGAGGAGCCGATACGACTCCTCGGCGATCCGCTTTTGTCGCTGCGGGCATATCTCGATGCTGACGGCGATTGGGCGGAGTTACCCGAGCAAGGCTTCGCCACGGTGCCGTTGACCGCGGGGCAAGCCCATGCGGCGAGGGAGGCCTTGGTCGCCGCTCATCGCCAGCGTCTGACCGAGTCTCGCCGCGCCGAGCATGGGGCCCGACTGATCGAGATCGATGGTTTGAAGATGAAATACGATGTGCGGGTGTTTGGCGAGCGACCGGAGGCCGGCCATAGCCTATACCTGTCCTTGCACGGCGGCGGCGGTGCCCCACCGCGAGTCAATGAACAGCAGTGGGAAAACCAGAAAGGGCTCTACCAACTGGACGAGGGGCTGTACATCGCACCCCGGGCCCCGACCGATACGTGGGACCTGTGGCATCAAGCTCACATCGATCATTTTTTCGCCCGACTGGTCGAGAACATGATCGCCCTGGAAGGGATCAATCCGGATCGCGTTTATCTGACCGGTTACTCGGCCGGCGGTGACGGCGTCTACCAAGTCGCGCCGCGGATGGCCGATCGCTTTGCCGCCGCCGCGATGATGGCGGGGCACCCCAACGAGACGCAGCCGCTCGGCCTACGCAACCTCCCCTTCACGTTGCATGTAGGCGAGAACGACTCGCCCTATGGTCGCAATCAACAGGCCCAAGCTTGGAAAGAGGCGTTGGCCAAACTACGGCGGCAAGATCACGAGGGCTACGAGCATTGGGTCGAGATCCATGCCGGCAAGGGGCACTGGATGGACCGGCAGGATGCGAGCGGCGTGCGCTGGATGGGAAAGTATACGCGAGCCCTGACGCCCCAACGGGTCACCTGGCTACAAGACGATGTGCTGCAAAATCGCTTCTATTGGCTGGCGGTACCGCCCGAGCAGGCACGGGCCCGTCAGCTGATCATCGTCACCAGGGAAGCGAATCGGTTCGAAATCCAGCGGTGCGATGCCGAGCAGTTGACGATCTTGCTACGTGACGATTTCGTCGACCTCGAACAGCCGATCGAGATTACCTTCCAAGGGCAGACCCTGTTCGCGGGCCGGGTGGAACGGACCATCGCCGACTTGAGCCGCACGCTGGTCGATCGCGGTGACCCGCAGGCCGTCTTCATGGCCAGCATGACCGTTACGGTTCCGCCAGCGGAACCCTTGCCGGCCGCGCCGCAGCCATAACCAGGCATCACTCTTTTCGCCGATCGCCGTCTATCAATCCAGCGATTGGCGGAGTTCTTTGACGGTGTTGACGATCTGTTCTTCGACCTGGCTCGCCCAGCGTGAGGGGTGGGTTCCGTAGACCATCGCGCCACCCCCTTCGTAGCCACCTTCCTCCCACACGCGTTGGCTGGGGATGTAGCCCATCACGTCGTTGCTATAGCCGCTAACCCAGACGATCGGGCCGGGCAATTCGCGTCCCAGTCGAAGTGAGTAGTCGACCACGACTTCCCCACCGAGCGTTACCCAGGTTAGGTCGGAACCGATCCGCAATACCTGGACCGGGTAGGGATAATCTTTCGGAAGGGAGCCTTCCTCATCGAGCCGTTGGAGAACCCGCGTGGCGTGAGTGGCGACCCATTTGTCCGGTGACTTTTGCTCTTCCTCCAACTGGGCGCGACTCGGCAGCGATTCGTAGGCGAGCGGGATCTCGCGGTAGGCTGCCCGGATCGTCCCCTCGATCGGCTTGGTGGTCGTTCCCAAGGCCGCCTCGACCGCGGTGGCGAGGGTTTGGCCGTGGGTTTCCGCCAATGCCGTCGTCTTGCGCGGGTAGGGGTTCTGATCGCCGCTGCAGCCGTTCATGAATAAGGCCACTGCCCCGGGATGGTTCGCCTCGATTTGTCGTTGGGCATAGCCCGCGTAATCGCCGCTGAACTTCTGGTGGCCGAGGGTCGTGCAGTGGCAGGCATAGCCGAAGACGATCGCCAGTTCCTGGTCGTCGAGTCCGGAAACCTTGAGGACCGGCACGCGCTGGTCGACCGGCCCCTCGGGGTTCGGAAAATTTTTCCAGCCCCCCTGCCCATCCGGCGTCCGGCGATTCATGGCAAACCCGCAGGTGGAACTGCAATAGGCGACCTTGGCCGGTGCCGCTTTGGCCAACGCCTCGCCGACCATGCGGACGAGCTTCATTTCGAGCTCCGCGGTGTATTCGCCGGCTTCTTCTTGACGCAAGGCGACGTCATCGACGCCCCACAATTTGCTGGTCCGCAATTCGGGACCGGAGTGGGTGTGGGAGGCGTTGATCGTGAGGTGGGATGGCTTGATCCCGTACTGCTGTTCGACCCGTTCGGCGACCGCGAGTCGGAGGCTGCGGGGGACGCCGATCAAATCCATCGTTACCAGCGCGAACGTTTCTCCGCCCGCATCGACCAGCACCAGCGCTTTGGCGTACAGGTCCAACTCGACGCCTTCCGAAGGTGCGGTCCGTGCAGCGTAGCCCGCCATCCACATCGACTGCTCGGGCGTGATGCGTGTCGCTACCGCGCCGGCCTTCCACGAAGGCGGATCGGCCGCCGCCGCAATCGCAGGAAATGCCAACAGCAAGGCCAGGCAGGGGGCGAGGAGTTTCATCGCGATCTCGCAGGGGGTGGTGGGTTCGGAGAGGTGGGTTCGGACGCGAAGGTCATGATCTCGTGGGGTGCCGTCAGTCGGATGTCGTCGGCTTGGAGATCCGCAAATTTTCAAACCAATAAAGCCCCGATTTGCCGGGGGCGACGATGTCGAGGTCGCCGTCCTGATCCAGGTCGCGAACGGCCACCAGCAAGCCCGTTCCGGCGGAACCGGGGCGGAAATCCTTCATCGCGTCGCGTTCTTCCGGGTTCAAGGGTGCGTAGGGAGCGGGCTCGCCTTCGAATACGACCTGCTTGAGCCACTTCGCGGCTTGTCGGTCGAACTTGAAAATGTAGAGGCAGGGTTTGTCGGTTGCGCCTGGTTCGCTGGCGTGCGCGTAGACTCGCTTGCCCGTGACGAATTCCAGTTCGCCATCGCCATCGAAGTCGGCCAATTGGAGGTGATGGACTTGAGAGAACGAGGTATCGATATCGGCTTTGGTCCACGACCGTTTCCCCGTGGCATCGGTCGACTGCTGAAGCCAGTGCAGCCCGAAGTCGTGCCCCATACCCCAAGCGATGTCGGTGTTGCCATCACCATCGAAGTCGTGGGCGACGATCTCGATACTCGCCGTTCCCAGGTCGAACTCGCCATGGAAGGTCCACTCCGCCAGGCGATC
>DITY01000110.1:0-1433 GCA_002422955.1 Planctomycetaceae bacterium UBA6172 | reverse complement strand
CCAGACCACTTGGCCGCCGACGTTAGGAAGAAAAACCGGTGTCCCGTCGCCATACAGATCGACCATGTACCCGGTCTCCATCGAGCCTGGCGTATCGATCGTGTGTTCGGTCCAGGGTTGGGTCGGATCGCCCGGATGCTCGAGCCAGGCCACGCGTTGACTGAAGTAGGCGCAGGTCACGATGTCGACGTTGCCATCGCGATTGACGTCCAGCGGCGAGTCGGCGAAGTCTTCGTGATAGTGCGGATTCGTGCCCCGAGGGACATCCCTAATTTTGTGCCGGGTCCAGTTGGGGGCCGCGTACCAAGAATCGCCGCTGAAGACGTCCAGCCTTTGGTCGCCATTGAAGTCGGCGACACCGACGGCCTCAAACGGTGACTGATGGTTAATCGTGTGCTTTTTCCATCGCGCGGATTGGGAAGCTTCATCGCCATCGACAGGCCGGATTGGTAGCCCGATCGAAATGGCGGCGAGGCAGACAAGGGAGAAGCGTGTCGCTCGCACGTGCAGGACTCCGGAGGGACGCTGGGGGCTGTATGTGTGGGAAGGAACTGCGAAGCCTAGTCTAGCCGGTTCGGTTGTGAGCGTCGTCAGCTGGGGCTTAGGCCGCGTTCAATCGCCAGATGGTGAAGTTGAGTACGGCGGCAAACGTGACCCAGGCGAGGTAAGGGACCAATAGCCAGCCGGCGAGCTGCGACCTGCCGAAGAAGGCGAATATCGTGGCCACGATCGCCAGCCAGAGCACCAGGATTTCAAGGAAGGCGAGGTCGGGACGGCGGAAGCCGAAGAAGATCCAGGACCAGGCGACATTCAGCGCCAGCTGGATGGCAAAGAGCGTCAGCGGCACCGCGGCCGCCTTCAAGCCGGTCGGTTTCCAGATCAGCCATGCCGCGACGGCCATCATCGCATACAGCACCGTCCAGACCGGACCGAATAACCAATTGGGAGGTTGCCAAGCAGGCTTCACGAGCGTTGGGTACCAGTCCTCGATCGCCGGACCGGTCACGATCCCGCCCAGTGCCGCGGCCGAAAAGCAGATGATGAAGGCGATCAGAAGTCCCAGCATGGAGTTCCTTGAAGTCGCACGGGTATTCACGTCGGCCGCAGCGAGCGTGACGGCAGGGTCGGGATGGTGTCCGCTAACGCGTTCCGCAGTCGTCGTCAATTCATTCCGTGGTTCCGTCATTTTCAACAACTTCATCGTAGTGGACGGCCAACCAAATGGTCGGCTGGTCTTGAGCGGTCGATTCGACGCGATGTTTGCGATGGGCCTGGATCAAGAGTGAGTCGCCCGATCGCAGCTCGACCAAGCCTTCATCGAACCGCAGCGTTGCCGCCCCGCTGATCAACAGTACCCATTCGTGCTGCGGTTGGTCATACCAGAAACCCTCGGGCGAGGCATGAGCCTGCGAGACGATTCGTTCGATCCGAAC
>DITY01000255.1 GCA_002422955.1 Planctomycetaceae bacterium UBA6172 | reverse complement strand
GTCCATCCCGTGAAGCCGGGTGCGGTGCAGACTCGGAGGCGGGCAAACAATTCCGCCCAAGGGTAATTCTGCTTCCGCAGGTCGTGAATGTGAACGGTTCCCATGCGATCTTCGACCAGTTCGTAATTGTGAGCGAAGCCGTCGCCTTGCAGATCTTGCGGGTTGCAGTTCCAGCAGATCACGTTACCGGGGTGGTCGGCGATATCCATGATCGTTTTAACATGCGGCAATTCACTGGTGCCGGCACCGTGAACCTCCAAGCGGATTTGGACGCCGTAATCGGCGCCGTAGGCCGCGACTTCGTTCAACGCTTTGCCGATCTGTTCCAGGGTCCTGGCGATCGGAACTTCTTTGGGCAACCCGTTGGGGCGGACCTTAACGCCGCTGGCGCCGACGTCGTGGCAGAGGTGGATGAACTCCTTGGTCTCTTCAACGTTCTTCTTCACGACAGCCGGATCGACAGCGTGGTATTCGCAGGCGCTGCCCAGACCCATCAGTGCGACATCGCTGTCCGCGAAGCGTTTGCGAACTTCTTCCCGTTGGGCTGGTGTCAGTGGGATCTCTACGCCGTGCCGGTGGGTGCTGCGGAGTTCCACGCCGGAAAAGCCGGTGGCCGAACAGTGTCGGATAAGCTCGTCGATCGACCAATCTTTGCCCCAGTTGTAGGTCACCAGGCCGAGCCGCAGCGGGATCGGCTGGGGCGTGTCAGCCGTGTAGCCGGAGTGCGGGAAAAGCGTCGCGGCGGCACCGCTACAAGCGCCGGCCAGGAGACTGCGGCGAGAGAAATTGGGGGAGTGATGGGAAAACATGAGGGTGAAAACTCCAACTGCGTTAGACGCCGAAACTTGAGCTGGGGTTAGACCGAATGCGGCCCAGCGCGAACGGAAAATGAGGGGTGCGATCCGAGCGGATCAATCTTCAGTTTAACCGAACGGATCGGTCGCCTGTGCTAATGGTTCTGGCTGTTGGTCGCCGACTTACCTCCACAACCGGTTGGTCCGGCGGATTAGGTCCGTTGGCTGAAACGTCCGAAATCGTTCCGCACCGCGTTCGTTTGCGCTCCGGCGGCAGCGGGGCTGTGCAGGACCTGGGCTTGGCTGACCTCGCGATCGCGCATTGTGGGCCAGCTTGGTTCGTCAGCGCAGACGCTCATGCGACGAGACTGAGCAACGCCCCGTATAACGCGGCGGTTCGGGATGGTAAATTCGGGTATTTGAGTTTTCTGGGTTGCTCTGGTAATTTGGGACGACTGCGTCAGGGGCTGTTTTCCGGCATTGGTTGATCGCCGGGGAATCGGTATCGTTGAAGGATCGCCCTTCGTGTCGGCGGTGTTTCATTCGATCGAATTCAGGATTTTCTGCCATGTCCGACGCTTCTTCCGTCGTCCCCGCTCAGGTTCGGGTCCGCTTGCCTGACGGCACTGTCCATACCCATTCGGCTGATACCACTCCGCTGCTGATCGCCACGGGTATTAGCGACGGTTTGGCTCGNNGAACTCTCGGGCGACAACCCACTGCCGCTGCGGTTGCTGACCAGTCGCGATCGCGAGGCGCTGGACGTCCTGCGGCACTCGGCCGCACACGTGATGGCGCGCGCCGTGATGCGTCTGTACAAGGGGGTCTCGCTCGCCTTCGGTCCGACAACTTCGGGCGGCTTTTACTACGATTTCGAGCTGGCGGAAAAGATTAGCGAGGATGATTTTCCGAAAATCGAAGCTGAGATGAGAAATATCATCAAGGCGAAGGAACCGTTCGAACGGCTCGTGTTATCGCGAGATGAGGCCCGTAATCTGTGCCATGACCTGAAGCAAGATTTGAAGGTTGAGCACATCGATACGGGGTTAGCGGACCAGCCGACGGTGAGCATTTATCGCCAAGGTGAGTTTGTCGACCTTTGCCGTGGTCCGCACATTCCGGATGCCGGACGGATCAAGGCGGTTAAGCTGCTGAATGTCGCCGGGGCTTACTGGAAAGGCGACGTCCATGGTCGCCAACTGCAGCGGTTGTACGGAACCGCGTTTTTCGACAAGCAAGAATTGGACGATTACCTGGAGCAAATCGAAGAGGCCAAGCGTCGTGACCATCGCGTGCTCGGTAAGAAGCACGGATTCTTCGCGATCCACCCCGAGGTGGGTCAGGGGTTGTGCCTGTGGCTGCCCAAGGGGGCCCGGGTTCGCGTGACCCTCGAGGATTTCCTCCGCAAGGAACTGCTCGGCCGTGGTTACGATCCGGTCTATAGCCCGCACTTGGGTCGCGTCGAATTGTATGAGACCAGCGGACACTTTCCTTACTACCGTGACAGCCAGTTTCCTCCGCTATTCGCCAGCGAAGCGGGTGGGCTGATCGATGCTTGGATGCAGCGATTGGCCACGGAGACGCTGAGCGCTGATGACGAGGACAAGTTGATGGCTGCTGCCGAAGTGTTGGGGGTGAAGTTACCCGCCTACGCCCCTTCGGCTTCGGTCGAGGACCGGCGCGCGGTGCTGCACGAGTGGCAAACCATGCACGAGCGGTATCTCGTCAAGCCGATGAATTGCCCGCACCACTGTCATATCTTTAAGGCGCAGCAACGTTCCTATCGACAGCTGCCGCTGCGGTTATTTGAGTTCGGGACGGTCTATCGGCACGAGCAGACCGGTGAGCTGAATGGGATGCTGCGGGTCCGTGGTTTAACCCAAGACGACGCCCACATTTTCTGCACGGGCGATCAGGTCGAGCAGGAGTTCCGCGCGACGATTGAACTGACCAAGTTTGTGCTCGATTCGGTCGGGTTGAACGACTACCGCGTGCAGTTGAGCCTGCGAGATCCCGACAGTGACAAGTACGTCGGCAGCGAGGACAACTGGAATCGGGCCGAAGGGGCGCTCCGCGGCGTGCTCAACGACAGCGGCTTGGATTTCAACGAGCAACCGGGCGAGGCGGCATTCTACGGACCGAAGGCCGACTTCATGGTCCGTGATTGCATCGGTCGCTCTTGGCAGTTGGGGACCGTGCAACTCGATTACAACCTGCCGGAGCGGTTCAAACTGGAATACAAGGGGACGGACAACGAGGTGCATCGGCCGGTGATGATCCACCGGGCACCCTTCGGTTCCTTGGAGCGATTCACCGGGATGCTGATCGAACATTTCGCCGGCGCTTTCCCGCTGTGGCTGTCGCCCGAACAGGTTCGCGTGTTGCCGCTTTCCGACAAGACACTCGATTACGCGATGGCCGTTGCCAAACAACTGGAAGATGGCGGCTTGAAGGTCACGGTCGATTCCCGCGACGGCAAGGTTCAGGCCAAGATTCGCGATGCCCAACTCGACCTGGTTAATTACATGGCTGTGGTTGGGCCCAAGGAAGCTGAGGCCGGAGCGATCGCGTTGCGTGATCGGATCGACGGTGACTTGGGGACGATGCCGGTTGCGGAGGCGATCGCCAAATTGAAGCAGGAGATCGCTGCTCGCACCGTTCGCCAGGCAGTGACCAGCAAATTAATGCGAACCGAGGACGATGGCGTCGAACGGAACGTGTATTGATCGCCGGAGCGGAGAGCAGACGTTATAACGGAAGGATCTTCTGTTTTCCCGCTGGGGTCCCTTTGCCGAAAGCGAACAACTGCCGTGTCTCCCGAAGCTCGTAAAGTCTTTCTATCGTTCGCCGCGGTCTGCGTTTTCGCCGCGGTCACGTGGGCCTCTTTTTTCGAATCGTTGCCGCCGGCCGAGTTCAGCCTCCAAGCCGGATCGGACGTCAAAACGCTCGATCCGGCGCGATCGACTGGCAGCGTCGAAGGACGGGTGTTGTTCGAGTTGTTCGAAGGCTTGCTGCGAATGCTGCCCGAGGGGGAGCCGGACCCGGTGACTGGGCTGCAGGGGATGACTCCCCAGCCCGGGATGGCGGAATCGTACGAAGTCGCCAACGACAACAAACGCTATACCTTCCGGCTTCGTGAAGGCATTCGCTGGACCGACGGCACGGCGACCACGAGCCGCGATTTCGCGTGGTCGTGGCAGCGTGTGCTCCACCCGGCGACCGCATCCGAGTATGCCTTCCATTTGCACGCGATCCCCTTCGCCAAAGCTTACAACGAGGGCAAGGTGGAGGTCGGAGATCGGGTGGAGGTGGAACTATGGGACCGGCCTGGCGATGAGCCCAAGGGACGGGGTAGCTATCAAAACTACCCTCGCGGGACCGTTCTGTTTGGGACGCTCCGCGAGATCCGCAAACCGCCCGCACCGACCGAAGCGGAACGCGAGGCGGACCCGGGTACCGACGGCATTTGGTCGGAGCAATTCGTCTACGTCGTCGATGTGGCCGAAGTCGCACCGGACGGGACCGTCGGCTGGGACGGGGCGACCACACGGCAAACCTTCACGTCGGCGGTCGATTCGCCACTGGCCGATCAGGATACGCAGCGAACCCACGGCGTGCTGGTTGCGTTCGAAAAGCTGGGCGGACTGGAAACCCCAGATGATCGGACATTGATCGTCAACTTGAACGATCCTCTGCCTTATTTTCCCAACCTGGTCGCCTTTTATACGCTGTTCCCCGTGCACCGTGGCTGCATCGAGAAACACGGCAACCCGCTGTGGACCAAGGCCGAAAACATCGTTACCAATGGCCCTTATAAGTTGCAACTGCGCCGTCTCCGCGACCGCTTGCGGTTGGTCAAGAACGAGGATTATCACGACGCGGATCGGGTCGCTTTGCGGACCGTCGATTTTCTGTCGATGGAGGGTGAAAACACGGCGCTGAATATGTACGAGACCGGCCAGTTGCACTGGGTAACTAATCCGCCCGAGACGCTCTTGGAGACGCTCAAACACCGTGACGATTTCTACACCGCGCCTCAGTTGTCGGTTTACTTCTACCGGCTCAATGTCAAGCGACCGCCGCTCGACAACGTGTTGGTGCGGCGCGCGATCGCGCTAGCCATTGACCGAAAGGAAATCGTCGAAGAGGTCACCAAGACGGGCCAGATCCCGGCGACGACGGTTGTGCCGCCAGGATTGGCCGGATACGTCAGCGCCGACGGATTCAAGCCCGATGTCGCCAAGGCGAGGGAATTGCTGGCCGAAGCCGGTTTTCCCGGCGGTCGCGGTATTCCGCGGATGACGATTCTCTACAACACGAGCGAGGGACATCGTTCGATCGCGGAGGTCATTCAGCAACAGTTGCAGAACAACCTCAACATTTCGATCGAATTGCAAAACATGGAATGGGGCAGCTTTCTGGATAAAGTTCAGCAGACCGACTTCCAGATCGCCCGTGCCGGTTGGATCGCCGACTATCCCGACCCGAATACGTTTCTCGATATGTGGATGACCGGCAACCCGCAGAACAATACCAACTGGTCGAACCCGCGTTATGACGACTTGGTCAGGAACGCCGCGAGCGAAACCGATCCCAAGCAACGCTTGGAAATGTTGCGACAAGCGGAACAGATTTGGGTCGATGAAGTACCCGCCGTCCCGATCTATTTCTACACGTCGATCAATTTGGTAAAAACCGAGGTCGAGGGCTTTTTCCCGACCGCGCAGGATCTGCATCCGCTGCAATTACTGCGATTCTCCGACGAGCGTCCCTGATTCGGGCGAGGTGTACAGCTACTCTCAGCGGCGCTTACAATGCAGCTCCGCGGTTCTGTGGCCCGCTTCGATCGTGCGTTGGCGGCAGGGATGCGTTAAGGCGACGACGCGGCTTCAAGAACGATTGACAGCTTAGCCCCCCCCTGCCCTATTCATTTTCTCCATTCAATTTTTAGGAGTACGCTCATCATGTCCACAACTCTCGCCCGACCCCCTCGTCCGATCCGGATCGAACACACCCAGTGTTTCATCAACGGACGTTGGGAAGACGCCGCTAGCGGCAAGACTTTTGCCACCTACAACCCTGCCACGGAAGAAGAGATCGCCCAGGTCGCCGAAGGTGACGCGGCCGATATCGACCGCGCGGCGAAGGCGGCGCGACGCGCCTTCGATTCGGGGCCTTGGGCAAAAATGGATGCCCGCGATCGGGGCCGCTTGCTCTATCGTTTGGCCGACGAGATCGAACGCCAGGCGGATGATTTGGCGGCTTTGGAAACGCTCGACAACGGCAAGCCGATCAACGAAAGCCGTCGAGGGGACCTCCCACTGGTCATCGATTGCCTGCGCTATTATGCGGGCTTTGCCGACAAAATTCAGGGAAGCACGATTCCGATCCGCGGCAATTTCCTTTGTTACACGCGGCGTGAGCCGGTGGGGGTCGCAGGCCAGATCATCCCCTGGAACTTTCCGCTGCTGATGACGGCCTGGAAATGGGGGCCGGCCTTGGCAGCCGGATGTACGATCGTCATGAAACCGGCCGAGCAGACGCCATTGACCTGCTTGAAGTTGGCCGCGATCGCCCATGAAATCGGATTCCCGGACGGTGTGATCAACGTCGTTCCCGGCTTCGGTCCGACCGCCGGGGCGGCGGTGGTCAAGCACCCGTTGATCGACAAGGTGGCCTTTACGGGCGAGCACACCACCGCGCAGATCATCACCCGGGAATCGGCCGCGACGCTCAAGCGGTTGACGTTCGAACTCGGCGGGAAGAGCCCCAACGTGGTGATGGCCGACGCCGATTTGGACGCTGCCGCGCAAGGGGCCTACATCGGGCTGTACCTGAACCAGGGGCAATGCTGCTGCGCGGGCAGCCGACTGTTCGTCGAATCGAGCATTCGCGAAAAGTTCCTCGAAAAATTGATCGCCTTGGCCGCGGCACGTCGGGTCGGCGACCCATTCGATACCAATACCGAGCAAGGCCCTCAGATCGATGAACGGCAATTCACGAAAATCATGTCTTATATCGAGAAGGGTCAGAGCGAAGGTGCGAAACTGCTGACCGGTGGCACGCGGGTTGGGGATCGCGGTTTCTTCATCGCGCCGACGATTTTCGATGAAGTCGAGGATGACATGGCGATCGCTCGTGAGGAAATTTTCGGACCCGTGTTGAGCGTGCTGACGTTCGACGACAAGGATGATCTGATCCGCCGAGCCAATGACACGTTCTATGGCCTGGCGGCGGCGATTTGGACGCGGGATATTTCGACCGCGCATCGTTTCGCGGCGCAGGTCCGTGCGGGGACGGTGTGGGTCAATTGCTACGATGCATTTGACGCGGCCGCGCCTTTCGGCGGGTTCAAGTTCAGTGGTCATGGCCGAGAACTCGGCGAGGAAGGCCTGCGGGCTTATACCGAGAACAAGACCGTGACCGTAGCCCTTTGAAGCGGCGATTGTTGACGCATCGCCCGCGGGGGACTCCGAGCGTTTGGGATCAGCGTCCCGTGGGCGGTTTTGAGGTCCGATTATGAACGGGACTTTTCTTCCGGCTGGTTGATGGTGAGGCGGATGATGCGAGAGGGACGAGAGCTGAGTTTCGAGCGGGCTGTCCGCGGTGAACGCGTCGGCCTGACGCGCCGCGACTGGATGCGCGGTGGGGTCGCGACCGTCTCCTCCATCGCCGCCGCGGCATCAGATTTGCGGCCCGCGATTGCGGAGCAGGCGAGCGATGCCCAGTCCGCATGGTGGACCTGGCGTGGTCCCTTGGGAAACAACGTCGCAGCGACGGCTGATTTCGTCGCGGGCGCGATCACTCCCGAGCGCGTCCTTTGGCAGGCCCTCGTGCCGGGCCGCGGGCACAGCTCGCCGATCGTGACCAAGGACGCCATTTATTTGACCACCGCCGACACCCAAGCTGGCACGCAGTCGTTGTTGGCGTTCGGACGCGCGACCGGTCAGCCGTTGTGGAGTCAGGTCGTACACCGAGGTGGGTTGCCCGTCGAGAACCATCCGAAAAACACCGAGGCCAGCCCGTCGGTTGCGTTCGACGGTCAACGAGTGCTGACATCGTTTTACAACTCCGATGCGATTTGGCTCAGCGCGCATGGCTTGGATGGGACCCGGTTGTGGCAGAAGTCGATCGGACGCTATGTGCCGAACCGTTATCGTTACGGCTACGCCGCCTCTCCCGCGATTTACGGCGACACCGCGATCATCATCGGGGAATGGGATGGGCCTTCTTTTCTGGCCGCCATCTCGCTAGATACGGGTGAGGTCGTTTGGAAGACCGAGCGGATTTGGTCGACCAGCTTTTCCTCGCCGATCGTCGCGCACGTTGCCGGGCGGGATCAATTGGTTGTGAGCGGTTTATCGATGATCGCCAGCTACGATCCGACCGATGGGAAGCAGCTGTGGAAAGCGAATGCGATCGCGATGGCCACCTGTGGCACGGTCGTGTGGGATGATCAGCACGTCTACGCGAGCGGCGGGTTTCCGGAGTCCCAGACGGCCTGCGTTCGGGCCGACGGATCGGCTGAGATCGTCTGGTCCAACAATCAGAAGTGTTATGAGCAGTCGATGCTATGTGCCGGTAGTTATGTCTATGCGGTCACGGATCAGGGGCTAGCCTACTGCTGGCGAGCGCGCGATGGAGAGACGATGTGGCGGGAACGATTGGGCGGCAAGTACAGTAGTTCGCCGCTACTCGTCGGCGACGCGATCTATGCGTTCAACGAGGATGGAGATAGCTTCGCGTTCCGGAGTTCACCCGAAGGCTTCATGTCGATCGGAGAGGCGAAGGTCGGCGACGAGGTGTTCGCGAGCCCGGCGGTCGTTGGCGATACGATGTATTTGAGAGTTGCCAGATTTGCCGACCGTGATCGGCAGGAATACCTGCTGGCAATCCGCTGACGGCGTGGACACCGGCGGCCACGGCCTTCATGCCGGCCCCGGCCTGATCGTCACGTCCGTTTCGCCTCTGTCGCCCGTTTCCCCCACCCGTCTCGTGGGGCATAACGGTTTTACTGAGGGCGATTGCCAGCGATCAGCTGACCTGATCACCCCGAGCGTGTTTGGCGATCGTCTCTTGAAATCGCTTCTTGCCCGTTTCGACGGTGGAGCGGATTTGTTTGGCGGCTTCCTCGCTTTCCTTGCGGAGTTGGACGATCGTTTCCATCGATTCGATCTGAAAATCGCTGATCGCATCGACCAATTTCTGGACGCTGGCCGGGTCGATCGTGGAGCCGTAGCCTGCCTTGAGCGCGGCCCGTTCCAATTCGCGTCCGAGCGTGGAAATGTCCTCGAGGCCCTTGTTCACTCCGTCCTTCATCGCTTCGGTCGCCTGGGTGATTTCATTCAGGCCATGTTGGCTGGTGTAAACGGTACGGAGGATGGTGAAGACATGTTCGTTCGTGGTGAAGAACGTCACCGCGCGACGATAGACTCGAGTCTTGACGTCATTCGTCTGCTTCAATTTCGCGACCAGGGTTTCACCGACGTCGTAGCCGATGCGGAGGTTCTCGGTGATGTCCTTCAGCAACTGGAAGGTCTCATCCTGCTTTTGGAGATCGTGCCGGGCTTGGTCGCGGCGGAGTTCGAGCTGGCTTTTGGCCCCGGCGTCAGTTCCCGTGTAGTTGTCGATCGCGGTTTGGGATTCGGCGAGTGCCCCTCGCGCCTGCTCCAAGATCGGAATCTGCATGTCATACAGTTCGCTGCCGAGCACTTCGGCTTCCTTGAGGGCAAAACGGAAATCGATGTAAGCATCCATGATCTCCTGCTCGCGGGACAACGCGTCCTTGGTATCCTTCGAGACATCCTTGTAAAGCCCTTCGATTTTGTCGAAGCGATCGCTGGGACTGCCGCGGCGAATCTTCATCCACCAGTTCGACATCTTTTCGCTCGTGCTGAATCTGCCGTCGTCGAGTTGGTTGATCAGCCGTTTGCTGTCCTCGCGGATCGAGTCGAACATCTGACTGATTTCCAGATATCGATCACCGACCTGGATGTTTTCCACATTGTCGCGGACCAACTGGTTGAAGGTACTCATGTGTTTGAGCACTTCGGCGATCGCTAGCACTTTGCTTTCATCGAGGTGTTTCACGTCCTCGAGCAGATTGATCAGCTCGTTATCCGCGGCCGTTTTCTTTCCCAGGCCGAACTTGTCGAGCGTGCTGAGGGCGCGATCGAGGTACTGACGCATCGTGCGTTCGTGTCCCGAGGAGGAGCCCACGGGCTGAGTCTCGTATTCGGTTTTGGGGGCCGGTTGAGTCGACTGGGCTTGTTGGTTCATCGCGATTGGGCTGCTGTTTTGGGAAACGAAAGGGTCGTGAGGAGCCGTGAAAAGCAAGACCCCGGAAGAAAGCCGAAGCCGCTGCCGCCAAGGCCGACTCGCCGTGAGGGGCATTCGGTAATAGATTAGAGTTCTGGTAATGGTCGGGCAATCGAGCGCGCCGAAAACTTTCCCATTCTGGGCTGTTCCGGTCGCTCGTTTCGCTGGGCATGTTCGGGCGCTCGGGCGAGCGTCCGTTCGGCGTGAGGACGTGATCGTAAGCGGGACAGGATAAGCGATGGGTGACGAACAATCCAAATCGGGTGCTGCTTCCAAGACGGCGATGGCGACCGCGCCGGCGCCTCGGACATCCATCCAGGCGGAATCTCGATCGGTGAGGCTTCCTGGCGAGGATTTGTCGCTCAACGAGATGTTGCGAGTGATGGACGTCGCGCGGGAGATGCGGCGCAACCGCGACGTCGCTGAGGAGATGTTTCGGCGGGACGAGGTGCGTGCAGAACTGCGGGCCAAATTGATGCGGTCGGCGGAGATCGCTGGTGACCGGGTTACAGCGGCCGAGGTCGATGCGGCGATTGATCAGTACTTGACCAATTTACATACGTTTTCGGATCCGCCCCCGAGTTTTACGCGGATGCTGGCGCACACTTGGGTTTGGAGACGCCGAATCGTCGCCGGGATCGCGGCCGCGGCGATCACGTTGGGCGGGTTTTGGTACCTGTTCCTGTCTCCGCTCGCGCCGTTTGCGATTTCGCCCACGGTTGTGAATGAGCGGGCGGTTGCGGCCGAGCAGGAGACCGCCCAGCGTTTTGTCGATCAGATTCGTGCGGTCTCCCAGGATCCGGGTGTCATCGCGCAAGCTGAAACGCTGCAGCGGCAGATCGATGCTACCGGTTCATCGGCCGCAGAGGTCACGGCGGCGATCGCGGCCCGCCAGGAATTGGCCCGAATGGCCGAGACGCTGACGCAAACTTACGAGGTTCATGTCGTTTCGAAAGGCGACCTTGCCAGCGCTTTAGAACGCGGGAAGGACGATCTCGACTCGTTGTATTATGTGATTGTCGAAGCTCGCGATGCGAGCGGTAACGTCGTCCCGCGAACGATTCGCAACGCGGAAACCGGGAATTTTAAAACGGTCACCACATGGGCCGAACAGGTGCCACCCGAAGTTTATCGACGTCTGGAAGCTGATAAGGATGCCGATGGCATTTTGGGCGAGACGTTGTTCGCGACGAAGGCTCGCGGGGAGTTGGATGTCAAGATCCAGATGCCGGGACCTGCTGGAACGGTGACCCAGGGGGCACAGCTCACCGACTGGTAAGGCGCGGCCGGAAGACCTGTGGCAGACCTGAGAGGTATGTCGAGCCTTGGACCTGTACTACACCGACCATTTCGAACTCCCCTTGCCGCCTGGGCACCGCTTTCCGATGGACAAATACCGTCGGCTGAGGCGGCACATCGTTGCCAGTGAGAAGCATGCCCACGACCCCCTGTTGGTTCCTCCGGCTGCGGAAGATCACCATCTGGCGACTTGTCACGACCCGGACTACATCGCGCGGGTCCGTAGTGGGAGCCTGAGTCCTGATGAGGTGCGGCGGATCGGTTTTCCTTGGTCGCCGCAGATGGTCGAGCGATCACGCAGGAGCAGCGGTGCCACGATTGCGGCGTCGCGGTCGGCGCTTCGGGATGGGGTCTCGGTCAACCTGGCGGGAGGCACGCATCACGCGCAACGCAACTGCGGCGAAGGCTATTGCGTCTTCAACGACGCGGCAGTGGCCATTCGCGTGCTCCAGTCGGAGGGGCTGGTTGGGCGTGCCTGCGTGATCGATCTCGATGTTCACCAGGGAAATGGAACGGCCGCGATTTTTGCAGGGGATGACTCGGTCTTCACGTTCTCGATGCACGGCACCAGGAACTTTCCGCTGCGTAAGTTCCCCAGCGACCTCGACATCGACCTGCCTGACGGGACGGGCGACGAGGCTTACCTGGAGGCGCTGCGAGGCGGTTTGGACGACGTATTCCAGGCCGGACCCTATGGCCTGGCCATCTATTTGGCTGGCGCCGATCCCTACGAAGGGGACCGGCTAGGGCGGTTGTCCTTGACGTTCGATGGTTTGCGACGGCGGGACGAGTTGGTCCTGGGCCGCTGCCGCGATGCGGGGATACCCGTCGCCGTGGCGATGGCAGGTGGGTACTGTCCCGATGTTGACACGATCGTTCGAATTCACGCGGCCACCATCGCGGTGGCCGCGAGCTATTGCCGTTGATAACTGCGGCCAGTGGTACTGAGGTTAAGGGACGGGCGCGGTCGGGTGGCTGCCGCGGATGCTCCCCAGTCATTACATTTCCGTACGAAGTTTCGGCAAGTTTTTGGGGAGATCTGAGTTTGGTTGCATCCGAGCGAATCAGCGGCGAGTACGACTTGGCGATCGTGGGCGGCGGGATCGTCGGCTTGGCGACAGCGGTTCGGATGCTGGCCCGCGACGACCGCACCCGATTGGTCGTGTTGGAAGCGGAAGCGGATGTCGGCCGGCATCAGAGTGGTCACAACAGTGGTGTTCTGCATTCGGGGGTGTACTACCGGCCCGGTTCGCTCAAAGCGACCACCTGTCGAACGGGCAAGGCGATGATGGAGGCGTTCTGTGCCGAGCATGGGGTGCCGACCGACATTTGCGGCAAGGTCGTCGTCGCGACTTCGGCCGGGGAGCTCGAGGCGCTGGACCGAATCGAGGGCCGGGCGGTCGCCAACGGCGTCGAATGCGAACGCATCGATTCGGACCGACTCCGAGCCCTGGAACCGGCGGTGGCCGGGATTGCGGCGCTGCATGTTCCCGTGACGGGGATCGTCGATTACCGCCAGGTTTGTTTCGCCATGCGAGCGGTGATCGAACGGGCAGGCGGACGGGTGATCACCCGGGCCCGAGTCGATCGCATTCAGCTTGCCAACGACGAATTGCGGATCGGTTTTGGACACGGGGAGTTGCGCGCCGCTCGGATGGTCAATTGCGCGGGTTTGCATAGCGACCGCATTTTGAGACTGGCTGGCGGAAGCCCGTCAGCCAAGATCATTCCCTTTCGAGGCGAATACTACGATTTGGTGCCCAGCAGTCATTCGTTGTGTCGGAACCTGATCTATCCCGTGCCGGATCCGGCATTTCCATTTCTCGGCGTCCACTTCACCCGGATGATCGGCGGTGGGGTCGAGTGCGGTCCTAACGCGGTGCTCGCGTTAGCCCGCGAGGGTTATCGCTGGCGCGACCTAAGCCCACGAGACTTGGCTGAGACCTTGGCGTTCGGAGGCTTCCGCAAACTCGCGTGGAGACATTGGCGAATGGGTTGGGGAGAAGTCTGGCGGTCGGCCAGCAAGGCGGCGTTTGTGACCGCGTTGCAGCGTCTGATCCCGGCGATTCGGGCCTCCGACCTTCAGCCTGGCCGCAGCGGGGTACGCGCGCAAGCGGTTTCGCCGGCGGGGGATTTGATCGATGATTTTGTCATCGACCGAACGCCTCATGCCATCCACGTCCTCAACGCCCCTTCCCCGGCGGCGACGGCTTCGTTGGCGATTGGCGAACATGTCGTTGACCAACTGGGCCAGTGCCAAGACGATACCGATTACGACTGAGGGACAAGAAGCACATGAACGACCTGATCATCAGCGTCAGCGGCCTGCGTGGGGTCGTTGGCCAGTCCTTAACGCCGGATGTGATCGCCCGGTATGTCGCTGCCTTCGCCTACCAGTTGCGTCGCACCGCGGATCCGTTGGTGGCCGGGGGGCCTGATCCCCTGGCTAGGCCGCGGGTGATTGTCGGTCGGGACGGACGGGACAGCGGGGAGGTGTTGGCGGACATCGTTGTCGCCGCCCTGAGGGCATCGGGATGCGATGCTTGGGTTGCGGGGGTGGTCGCAACGCCCACGATCGGCGTGCTGGTCCGTCAACGATCGGCGGACGGTGCGATCCAGATCACGGCCAGCCATAATCCGCCACCCTACAACGGCATCAAGTTGTTCGGGCCCAGCGGGCGAGTGCTCGATGCCAAGACCGGCGCGGAGATCGGAGCGGCTTATCGCGAGGGCCGAGCGGCGTGGGTGTCGCACGATCGCATCGCGGAGCGTGTCGAGATCGCCGATCCCCATGCGGCGCACTTGGATGCCGTTTTGGCCACGGTGGATGTCGCGAGGATCGCGGCGCGGCGATTCCGCGTGCTGCTGGATAGCAATCATGGTGCGGGCGGCGCACTCGGTGAACGGTTGCTGGCGCGATTGGGGTGCCAAGTGGTCATGGTCGGCCGAGAGCCAGACGGCCGATTCGAACATCCGCCCGAGCCGACGGCCGAGAATTTGACGGGACTGGGGCAACAGGTCGCGGCGGCGGGTTGCGAGATCGGATTTTGTCAGGACCCTGACGCGGACCGTTTGGCGCTGATCGATGCTTCGGGGCGATACATCGGTGAGGAGTACACGCTCGCCCTGTGTGTACGGCGCGCGTTAGCGGACCCGGGGACTCGGGGGCCGGTCGTGATCAATGCCGCCACGAGCAGCATCAACGAGCGATTGGCGGTCGCCGCTGGCGTGCCGATTCATCGGAGCGCGGTTGGGGAAGCGAATGTCGTTGACAAGATGTTGGCGGTGGGCGCGAGTTACGGCGGAGAGGGGAATGGCGGTCCGATCGACCCGCGAGTCGGGATGGTTCGTGACAGCTTCGTCGGCATGGCCCAGGTTCTCGATCTGATGTCTGCCACGGGGCGGACGTTGACCGAATTGGTTCGCGAACTGCCGTCGATGGCGATCCACAAGTCCAAAGTCACGCTCGATGCCGCCCGGTTGCCAGCAATCCTGTCGGCTTTAGCGGAGGCGTATCCCGCAGCGCGAGCGGAGTATGGGGATGGCTTGAGATTGGTCTGGCCGGACGCCTGGTTATTGGTGCGAGGTAGCAACACCGAGCCGATCGTCAGGATGATCGCCGAGGCGGCGACGCAACTACAAGCCGAGGGATTGTGTGATGCGGCTGCGCGGCTGATCGCATCCGCTTGAGCCCCGCCGGCGGGCGGTCGATACTGGGCCGCTCGCATTGGCATTGTTTTCCGCATAAACTGTTCGTCTGAGTCGGCCACCAGTGAGTGAACACCAGTCGAAATCGGGTATGCGTCGAGCATTTGAGACGGCGAGCACGCTGCGGGTGAATATCGAGCGTGTCGTATTGGGCAAGCCCGAGTTAGTGCGTTCGTTGGTGGTCGCGATGCTCGCGGGTGACCATGTGTTGTTGGAAGACGTTCCCGGGGTCGGCAAGACCTTGGCCGCCAAGGCGCTGGCCCGCAGTCTGGAGGGCGTTTTCAATCGGTTGCAATTCACGCCCGACCTGCTGCCCAGCGACATCACGGGCAGCATGATCTATCGGTCCGATACGCGGGACTTCGAGTTCAGCCGTGGTCCGGTTTTCGCCAACGTGGTCCTCGCGGACGAAATCAACCGCGCCCCTCCGCGGACACAAAGCGCCTTACTGGAGGCGATGAGCGAAGGGCAGGTATCTGTGGAGGGAACGACCTATCCGCTCCCTAAACCCTTCATCGTGGTCGCGACTCAGAACCCGTTTGAGTTCGATGGCACCTACACGTTGCCGGAAAGCCAGATGGACCGGTTCCTGATGAGGGCCAGCATCGGTTATCCGACCCGCGAGGTGGAGCGCGACGTGCTTCGCACGCACCGACTGGGGGAGCCGGTCAACCAGTTGCAGCCCGTGGTTTCGATCGACGATGTCTGTCATGCTCAAGCGAGCGTGCGGCAAGTCCGGTTCGATCCCGCGCTCGTGGAGTACCTGCTGGAGATAGTTGACACGACCCGGCGCTCGGCCGGTATTCAGGTGGGCGTGAGTACCCGTGGGGCGTTGAGCTATTATCGCGGTTGTCAGGCTCGGGCGGTCACTGAGGGACGCGATTACGTCACGCCTGATGACGTCAAGTCGTTGGCTGTTCCGATACTGGCACACCGGATCGTTCCCGAATCGGTGTTGGGGGTGACTAGTCGCGGGCAGGTCGAAAAGCGGATTCGAGATTTGGTTGAGCAACTCGTCGTACCGGTTTGAGCGTCGGAGCGGGTGGCCGACTCACGCGGCTAGGGTGATGGTTCGCGGAGGGTTCCTTGAGTCGAAACCGAGAAACTTCATCAACCCTGCTAACCCGGCTGGGCTGGCAATTTTTGTTCATCGGTCTCTTCGCGATGATCGGCGGAGTGATCCGCGCCTACAATCTGCCACTCGCGCTCGCCGGTTTGATCCTTTCGGCTTTGTTGATCCATTGGCGGTGGTCGCGTCATACCGTCGTCTCGATCGGTTTGCAGCGTGAACTCCCCGATGAGGCTTACGTCGGCCAGCCCCTGACCGTCCGTTTTCGGATTGCCAACCGTTCGCGATGGTTGCCCGCCTGGTTGGTTCAGATCGACGATACGATCCGCGGGCCGGAGTCGGCCAGGCCGGCGCAGGAGCGCTGGGTTCCGCGTCTCTTCGGGCGGCGAGGTCAATTTGCCGCCAGTTGTGGTGTGGGGCTGGTCCCCCAAGGCGGGCAGATGATGGCAGAGTATCAGTGCGTGGTCGCCCGTCGCGGTCGTTATGATTTCGGTCCGGTCCGGGCCTCCAGCGGGAGTCCGCTAGGGCTGATGATCGCGCGGCGTACGATCGACGCTGCCGCGGCATTGTATGTTTACCCGCAACTCGTCCGACTGCGGGCTGATTGGCGACAACAGATCTGGTCTCCATCGGCGGGCGATTCCGTGAATGCTCGCAGTGGTGGCGGAATGGACGGCGAATTCTTCGGAATTCGAGGTTGGCGGGCTGGCGACAGTCGGCGGTGGATCCATTGGCGAACCACGGCCCGGATCGGGGAACCGGCTGTCCGCCAATTTGAACAGGACCGCAGGCTCCGCTGCTGTGTCATGGTTGACGCCCATCTGCCTTCGGCGGTTGCTTCCAGCGACGACGGACGACGGACGACTGGGGGTGAGTTGACTGCGGAGGAGGCTGCCTTAGAACGTGTGCTGAGCGTCGCCGCGACCATCATCACGCGAATGGGTGGGGCCTCCAACAGCCGTATCGGGCTGGTGCTGGTCGGTCGCGAGATTGTGACGCTGACCAGCCTTGGCGGTCTGGAGCAAACGAAGGCGATGCTCAGGCACTTAGCGGGTTTGGCGGGATACCCGCGACCCGATTTGACGGATGCCATGCGAAAGACTCATCGGTTGCTGGGCCAGCCGCGGTCCTGGCTGGTGCTCAGCCCGCGGTTGCCCGACGATGGACATCGCCAACTATTCGGCAGTCAGTCGGCCGCGGATTGCCGTTGGATGAGCACCCATGACGGCTCACTCGATCGGTTGATCGAAAATCCGATGACGGGAAGTGATCCCGGATTGCCCGAATCGTTTGGGGCCGAGACCGCTGCCCTCGGAGGCGGGCGCGAGGTCATCTTGGGGAGGCAAGCGTGATGGGAGTCGGCACTTCGATACCATCCGCCGGGGGTGCGTCCGACAAGTTGGCCAAACGGTTGCGGATCCGTTTGAGTATCTATTTTGCGTTGGCGACATGCCTGGCCGGGCTGACCTTATCGGGAAACCCTGATACGGAAATGTTGCCCGTGATCGCCTGCTTCTTCGCCATCGTCGGACTCGTATTCGTCGATTTGTTAGGTTGGTTCGCGCTGCCACAAATCGCGGCTTACGGGTCATTGGGTTTGATCGCGTTGTACAGCGTGACCCGATTCTTGGATCAGGGCATTTCGGTCGCCGACGACATGCAAATGGTCTTGGTTGCCGAACTGCTGGTATTGGTCCAAGCGGTCTTGATGATGCAGGCGAAGAATCGACGGATTTACGAACAGCTGGCAATCTTCTGTCTTTTGGAATTGGTTGTCTCCGCGATTTTCAATGATGCGATCAGCTTCGGGTTATTGCTCTTGCCGCTGGGCGTGATCGGCGCTGCGGCGTTGGCACTGTTGCAGACGCAGGCGGTGATCGAGGATGCGTTTACCGATTCGCCACCGCGGTCACGGCGCCGTGGCAAGACGCCTCCCGAGGTCGGCCTACTCGGCCATGACTCTGCTGGGTCGGCCGACTCGTTTCGTCGCTCGGGTTTGATCATGCCGCGGGTTACGACGGCGGTCCTGACCCCCGCCGTATTCTTGGTCTCATTGTTGTTCTTCTATGGTCTGCCGAGGACCAACCCCACGGCGCAAGCTGGCAGTGGGGGGCGGGTGTTGGTCGGTTTCAGCGAAAGCATTCGGTTGGGCCAGATCGGCCGGATGCTTCAGAGCGACGCTCCCGCGCTCAAGATCGAGTTGCGGGATCGGCAGAGCGGAGAGGCCTACACTTCCGTCGGAAGGTTGTATTTGCGTGGCGCGGTCCTGGAAGATTATCGGCCCAATCCGGAAATGGCCGGTTCTTGGGCGGCGATCCCCACCTCCCAGTCATCTTGGCAGCGAGTTCTACCAACGCTTTCGGAAAGCGATCTCGCGGAGGGGCTGGCCGATGACATTCGCGTCCGTATCACCGCCGAGTCGACCAACAGCCCTGCTTTGTTCGCGGTCGCCCCGTACCATGATCTGGAGACGGGGCGCGGCCTGGCGCATCATCACGGGCGATGGCTAATTCGGCGGCGTCAGTCGTTCAACGTGGTTCGTTCGGATCGGATGGAATACCAGTTTGGCTCGACCGCCTTCCGCGGCGGACGCCAGACACGAATGTTGCCCTATGTCCCGTTTCGCGGCGAGGGTTTAGGCGAGGTTCCGCTCGCCGCCAACGGATTCGGTTCGGCTTCTCTGTCCAGCTTCTTCGGGAAACGTTCGCTACCCGATGACTTTTACGTCCGGCGCTGTTCGGATGTGGATTTGGCGTGGACCCCTGCCGCGAAACGACTGAGCGATACGCTGGTCGAGGGGCAGGAACTCGATCCCTTGGGGGTGGCGCTCGCCGTGGAAAAATTTCTCGTCATGTCGGGAAATTATGAATACACGCTCGATTTGAGCGGTCGGAACACTCCTGGTGTCGATCCGATCGAGGAGTTTCTGACGATCCATCGCCGGGGAACTTGTCAGCATTTCGCTTCGGCGATGGCGTTGATGCTGCGAAGTCAGGGAATTCCCACGCGGCTGGTCGTGGGCTACAGCACCAACGAGTTCAATTCGCTCGGTGGGTTTTACGTGGCTCGCCAATTGCATGCCCACGCTTGGGTCGAAGCCTTGATCGAAGCGAAATGGCTTCGCCCGGAAGACCTTGGCGGGTCTCGTCCGACCCAGTTGGCCGATGCCTACTGGGTTCGCTTCGATCCGACGCCCGGCGGTGGCGGGGTGGAGCGACCTGCGGGGGGGGCCATCTCCGAAATGCTCGACTTGGCCCACAGCATTTGGGCGGATTATGTTGTCCAGCGAGGTTCTCGGATTAGCTCCTCGGAGGACCTGGCCGGGAAAGAGTCAGAAGCGAGCCCCTATCGGCGATGGATCGAACGTTTTGAGGCGGTGCTGTCAGTCGCCTCCGAGAGTGCGCCCGTAACCTCTTTCAAGAGAGCGGTCCAACAATTTTCATGGGTCGGGGCTCTCTGGGGGGTGGGATTCGGCTGCCTGCTGGTCGGACTTTGGCAAATCCGTTGGGGCGGTCTGGAGTGGCGCAGCATGCTGGTACGCCGGCCGCGGCGATCGGTATTGGCGCTCCCTCGGGAGCCTTTCTTTTTGGAAACCGTGCGACTGCTGGAGAGGGCCGGCGTGCATCGTTCCGCCAGCCAAACCCCTTTGGAATTGACGGCTCAGGGCGCGATCGCGTTGCGGCTGAGGGGCTGTCCCAATTTGGAGCAGCCGTTGCGTCTTCTGACCGAAGCGTTCTACCATAGGCGGTTTGGTGTCGCTGATGGATTGGCGACGACGGTGCTTGCCCCGCAAACCGCGGACATCGATACCGCATTATCCGATGTTCGCGAAGCGATTGAGCGTCTTGAATCCCAACCCCGAGATCCTTCTGACCCGACCGAGAGAATCTGAAGCGTGATCGTGACGATTGATGGCCCCGCCGGTGCCGGAAAGAGCAGCATCGCCCGACAAGTTGCCGATGCTCTGGGATTCGAGTTCTTGGATACCGGCGCGATGTATCGCGCGATCTCGCTGGCCAGTATCCGGGCTGACCTGAGTTGGCATGACAAGGATGCGATCGTCAAGCTGGCGAAGCGGTCTCGGATCGAGTTTGTCGATCGACGCGTGTTGCTGGATGGTGCCGATGTCACCGACCTGATTCGCACGCCGTCGGTGACGGATGTGATTCGCCATGTTGCGGATCTGCCGGAGGTCCGGGAGATTTTGACCGCCAAACAACGTGCCTTTGCCCTCGGCCGAGACGTGGTAACCGAAGGCCGGGACCAAGGGAGCGAGGTGTTTCCTGACGCCCACTGCAAGGTTTTTTTGACGGCCTCGCCCGAGGAACGAGCGCGGCGGCGTCAGCAGCAGCTTGCCGAATCCCAACGCTATGTTCCGCTCGAAGATGTCTTGGCTCAGCAGACCCGCCGTGACCAGGAAGACGAAAGCCGCCCCGTGGGGAGGTTGCGGCCAGCCGCCGATGCGGTAATCGTGAACAGTGATGGGCTTTCGTTGGAAGATGTGCTGTTGCAGGTGTTAGGGATTGTCCACGGGGTCCGCGGGCGTCTAGCTGCCGCGGCGCAAGGCTGAAACTCTGGTTTTCGACTGTCCCATGAGGGCTGGGTCGGATACGCTGGAACCGGGGACCGTTATGGCCGTGCGGCTGCCTCGTTCCCGTTTGTCCGTCGTCCCGCATCCATCGCGTCAGCTCGCCCGTTCCATGAAATTGCCGATTGTCACTGATTCTCCCGCCCCGGCCCGCCTGGCTTCGACACAATCCTTAGAAGGGACCGAAGGGCCGGGACGGCGTTACGCCGTGGTCAGCTTGGGTTGTCCGAAGAATTTGGTCGATACCGAGCAGATGCTCGGCCGTCTGGATGCCGATGGCTATCAGATGATCGACACGATCGAGGGTGCCGACTTCGTCGTCATCAACACCTGCGGGTTCATCGAATCGGCTCGCGAAGAGTCGCTCGGCGCGATCGATGAGATGCTTCAACTGAAGCGTCAGGGGAGAATCCGCGGTGTTGTTGTCACCGGTTGTCTGGCGGAGCGGAGTCGCGAGGCGTTGCTAGAACAGCGTCCCGAGATCGATGCTTTGGTCGGCGTGTTCGGGCGTGATGAGATCGTGTCGGTCGCGGATCGGCTGTTCAGCGGTCTTGAGGAGCAGCGTTCCGTTTTTCGTCCAGCGCCGATTCGCGCGCTAGCGGACAACGTCCGCGCGGCGGTCACGCCGCGGCACTTCGCCTATCTCAAAATTAGCGAAGGGTGTGATCGTTTGTGCACCTTTTGTGCTATCCCCAAGATGCGCGGCAAGCATGCTAGCAAGCCGATCGAACAGGTCATTGCCGAAGCAAAAATGCTCGCCGCTTCGGGGGTCCGTGAAGTGGTCGTTGTCGCTCAGGACACCACCTACTACGGGCTGGATCTGTATGGTCAGCCGAGGTTGCGTGAGCTTTTGGAGCAGCTCGATGCCGTCGAGGGCTTGGATTGGATTCGGTTGATGTATTTTTACCCCATGTACATCGATCGGCCACTGCTGCAGACCATCGCGCAGGCAAAACGGATCGTGCCCTACATCGATATGCCTTTGCAGCATGCCAACAGCACTATGTTGCGGCGGATGGCTCGGCGGGTCGATAACGCCGCGATTTGCGAGATCGTCGGCATGATTCGCGAAACGATTCCCGGCGTCGTGCTGAGAACCACCATGATCACCGGTTTTCCTGGCGAAACCGAGGCGGAGCATCGTGAACTAGCCGACTTCATCCGGCGGCAGCGATTCGAACATTTGGGTGTTTTTACCTATTCGGTGGAGCCGGGTACGCCGGCTGAGAAGTTGCCCAACCGGGTGCCCGCGAAAGTGATGCAGCGGCGGTACGACGAGCTGATGGCGGTTCAACAAAAGATCGCGTTCTCGCGGACACGGGCCCGAGTCGGTTCGGTCGCGGATGTCCTGCTCGACAGTGAGCTCCGCGATCAGCCCGGGGTCTTCATCGGACGGACTGCCGCTGAGGCTCCGGACATCGATGGTTTGGTCTACGTCACATCGCAACCCGACAACCCGCTCGCCATCGGAAAACTAGTCGCCTGTGAGTTGGTGGCGGCTGACGGTTATGACTTGGTAGCCGTGCCGGTCGGCCCCACCCGCTAGTCTCCGCAGGTCAATCGGGGCGGTCGGAAATCTCCCGAATGGGCGTCGGGCTCCTCAAGTCGCCTGGCAGCAGCCGGAGTGACTTTGCCGGCCCGGGGAGGAGTAGCTTTGGCTTCCCCCGAATCGCCGTGCCCCAGCTGGGCATTCCCTATTGAGATGATGGGAACCACGGGGGCGGTGTCGACGGGCCTTTCTTCTGTTCTCTGCCTCGCCCGAATTGATGGCCGATGGCTAACCAGCAACCGCTTGGGAAAAGCGGACTGGATAACCAGGCCCTCCCTAGCCGATACGAATCCTTAGGTAAAGGGCGAAGGCGATCCGATCGCATCGTTTTGGGATATGGGCGTTCGCCGCGGCGGGAAGCAGAAGCAGACAAATGGGTTTACAGTCTCGGAGGCCTTCGTTGACCAGACGCAGTAAATTGGCGATCGGTCTGGCTATGCTCGCTCCCGTAATCGGCTGGGCGGATGACCCTATTGCGGTCATGCCTGTCGAAGGCAGCGTGCAGCCTGCAGATTCGCTCACGAATCGCCTTCGGTCCGATCAGGCCGCCAAGTTGGTTCCGCTCTCGGATGAGGCGTCCCGAGTCGTTACGCCCGCGTTGCGATGGGGCAAGCCGACCGCGGACTCCACGGACATCCCGACGGAGCGTGAGCAATCCGAGCCGCTTTCCCCTAGCGACTCCGCTCTCCATTCGGGTGGTGATTGGGTACCTCGGATTCCGACATCGGCGGCTTGGGCTGTCCCTGAAAGAACGGAGGCCGGCCCGCTGATCGCAGCCTGGGCGGACGCATCGTTGTTTCCATGGGTTTTACCGGCTTCCTTTCCCGTCGGGGATGATAGCAACCGCCCCAAGAGTACCATTCAGATCATCGTGAGCGGCTCGGGGGCGAAGTCCTCGATCTCGGATTCCGCGACAGAGGGTGCTGAGGGGCCGACCTTGGAATTATCGCCCACGATCTCAGCGGATCGCGGAACCTCGCCCGCGGAATCCGGGTTATCCCTGTCCGGACCCCTTGATTCGCGAGGGGTTGAGGCCATTGGTGGCGGTGAACCAGGAGAGGCTTCCGCGGAACGTGCGCAGGATGTACCTTCACAGGAGAGTTCCGAAACGACGATGCAGGAATTGCCTGCGAGCCGACCGGCGAAGCAAGCCGAACCGTTGATGCTTCGAAGGCCGAAAATTTCCCTCTCGCCAGCGACCCCGAACGCGCGTGTGGCCGCACGCCCGGGCCGTGCCGCGGGATTGTCCGGGTCGTTCATCGGAGATCTCGGTCAGGACAAAACGAAGGCGGTTGACCAGGACCTCACCGCGGAGGGTACGGAGCGGGCGGAAGGCGATGCTGGCGAGCTATCCGATGCGGAGCGTAGCGAGCTTTCGTCAGAAGAGATGAGGGAATTGTCGAGCGATGCCGATGACAGCGAGGCCGAGACGGAAGCGGCCCCAACTGACGAGGGTGATGGGGCGTTGGAACCGACGGAAGTTGACGCGAAGATCGCCGTTACCGGACGGAGCCCTTTGTTCATCGGCGACCGCATTACCGCGGCCGGTGAACTCGTCCTCTCACCCCATGCCGACACCCCAAAGTTGGAGTTGTCCAGCCGAGCGCTCAAGATGAAGCCAGTTATCGAACGCGGCTTAAAATACTACTGGGATCGACCCGAGGATGCCGCGATTCGGACGCACTGGGGCATGATGCACTCGATCATGGTGTTCGATAAGGACACGGAGATCATCGATCGCCAGAAACGATACAACGCGGTTGCCTGGATGGCTGGGAACAATCCGTGCCGCAATCAGATCTTATTTAGCGAAGACGCGCACGGAATCGCGGTTCGTACCGGTCCTGGGCTGCAAGGTCATCAAGGGCAACTGCTCGCGATCTTTGGACAGATTGACGTTCCCGTGCAGTACCCGGTCTACGCCGGAAAGAAGCAGTTTACCGTCCGAGATATCCTGCAACGGGAGCTTCAGGATTGTAGATCAGGGAATGAGCTAACATTCACGTTGATCGGTTTGGCGCATTATGCGGATAGCGATTCCTCTTGGATCGCTCGCGACGGCGAGTCCTGGGATGTCGAGCGGGTCATCCGCGAGGAACTCAAGCAGCCGATTGTCGGTGCGGCTTGCGGCGGAACCCACCGCTTGATGGGTTTTGGTCACGCGCTTCGGCGTCGACGTGCCGAGGGCAAACCGATCACGGGCGAATGGGACCGTGCGGATCGATTTATCAAAGATTTTGTCGACTATACCTGGACGTTGCAGAATCGAGACGGTTCGATGAGCACCGCATGGTTCGAACGTCGCGAAGACAATGGGAAAGTGGATCGCAAGATTCAGACGACGGGGCACATGTTGGAGATGCTCATGGTCGTCACGCCGGACGACCAGTTGCAATCGCCGCAGTTGCTTCGAACCGCGGAATTCCTCGCGAATACGATGTATTCGGAGCGAGGGCACGACTGGGAGGTCGGGCCGAAGGGACATGCGCTTCGCTCGCTGGCCATGTACTACCAGCGAGTCTTTCGGGATCCCACCCCATGGCGAAATGCCCCGGTGGAGCGATCGACCAGCCGTCCCCGGCCCACGGTGAGGTCGGTCCGGTAATCTCGGAAACGAGGTCATTGGCGAATTGCGATTTTACCAGGCGTTTCGTAAAACAACGTCGGAAGTCGCATTCTGCTCCCCTTCGGGTTCCGGCCTGCTGCCGACCCCATGACCTCCGGCCCGGTGTCTCCATGGCTCCTCCAAGACTGACGAAATCGAGCGCGGCCATTGTCAAGGCCGCGGTGACCCTGCTGTCAGATCCCGGGGCGGACGCCATGTTGCTGCTGCTCGAGGGAGCTGCCGACTGGAAGCGAATCTCCGAGCTGACTGCCGAAGCGAATAAGCCGGTCATTGTGGCTGCCGATAGCATGGCCGAACTGGAGGGTGCCGCGGAATTTGGCCTCCGCCCCGTGCCATTGAACAAGGAGAAAGCGCCCTTGTTGGAACGGCTTCAGCACGCGCTCTTGGAGGCGGCGGCCGATGAGATGATTCAGCCCGATGGGGCGGTCGTGGCTGTGTACGGCGGTTTTCAGCAGGGACGATTCGATTCGATCAGCCACTTGCAACTCGACGAGCGGATGCGGCGATTGACCGTCCGGGACCTGCAAAGTTTGGAAAGCAGTGTTCCGCTCAAGACGGTCAAGGCGGTCGTCGATTTGGCCGTGCAGATCGGCCGCGAGGGACGCGAGGGGAAGCCGGTCGGGACGATGTTCATCGTCGGGGATACGCGTCGGGTGCTGGAACACTGCAGCGACGGTGGTGCGGACCCCTTTCGCGGTTATAACCGCAAGCACCGCTATCTGCTCGACCCCAAGATCCAAGAGGACGCGAAGGAGATTGCCCAACTGGATGGGGCGTTCATCGTTAGTCCCGAGGGGTTCATCGAACGCAGTCGGCAGATGCTCGAAGTCACCCACGAAAGTCTGACCATGACTAAGGGCTTGGGGTCTCGGCATTGGGCCGCGGCCGCGATCACGCAGAAAACCAAGGCGTTGGCGGTGGTCGTCAGCCAGTCGACGGGGACGGTTCGTCTATTCCAGAATGGGCAACTCGTAATCCGGATCGAGCCGATGGACAAGGCGGTCAAGTGGCAAGAGTTTTCGTTCGTGTCGCCGCCACCGTCCAGCGATCATTGATCCGTCATCGATTGCCGCCGCAAGTTCAGACGAGTGTCTGTTGTGCTGGACCCGCCAACAGTGAAGCCCAGCTGGTCCCATCGGTTTCCGCCCTGGGCTTGTGGCCTTCGGGACAACGCCCCGGTGGTAAACTGGGACTGAAGGTTTAGGTGCCGCTTGCAGGCGGTGCCCCGGGGAAGAAGGGGATCGCCCGATGGCAGTTTCAGTTCGTGAATTATGGTCCAGCCTCATTCGATTGGGGTTGTGCGACGCCCGCCAAGCGGAGGCGCTGTCGACTCGCCTTCGTGGCTCCCTTGTGGCTCAGACGGGTCCCGCGGGCGACACCGGTGTGGAGGACCCGCTTGGCCTCGCCAAGCTTCTGGTCGCGCAGCGGCTGTTGACTCCCTTTCAAGCCAAACAGATCGTTGCTGGTAGGGTCGACGACCTGCTCGTCGGCGGATACCGGATAGTCGATCGGCTGAAGCTCCCGCCGCTAACTCGCTGGTATCGCGCCCACCATCTCGCCTCCGGGGCCGCGGCGATCGTCTACCCCTGCGGTTCGGCGATCGAGTCTCGTGACTATGTCGATCTTCAGTGGCTGCGGCCGCACCTCGCGTTGACCGCCGACGCCTTGCAACCGCTGGATTTTGTTCAGTTGAACCAGGAGGATCCCGCCAATGGAGATGCTTGGCGGGGACTCATCGTGTCCGCGTTGCCTGACGGACAGACGCTCGACCGATGGCTCCAGGAATCGGATGGTTTTGGTACCGACGCGGCATTGTCGATCGCCACGGTTGTCGGCGGTGCCTTGGCGGCGATGCACCGGGCCTCGTTGTTCCACGGCGGCTTGCGACCCGGCCGAGTGTGGGTCGGACGAGAGGGTGCGGTCTTCTTGTTGCGTTGCGGAGGTGGCCCGCCGATTTTTCCCGGCGATCCTGTCGCCCCTGGCTACGACTGGTTCGAGGATGATGGTCAAGCCGGGAACTTCGCCGCGCCGGAATGGCTCAGCGGCCAGATCCACGCGGATGCGAGTTCCGATGTCTATTCGCTCGGAGCCCTGGTCCAATACGTCGCAACGGGCAAACCGGTCCAGTCGCATCAGTTACCTGAGGAGGTTCGGCGTGCCCTTCAGGCGGGTACTTTGGGTGATCCGTTGATGCGCGTTCTGGGGGCCGCCATGGCGCCGGATCGATCACGGCGATTTGCAGATGTCGATCGCTTTTTACGAGCGATTCGGGTGCTCCAATCCCCTCACGAAACTCCGTCTGTAGCCGAACACAAGCCACAGGGCGCTCAATCATCGGCACCTCAAGCGATGGATCGAGCGGAGTCAGATCCCCTGCTGAGATCGGTTCGAAACAGTCCGTCCGAATCGGTGACGCAGGTGATTGAAGATCGCTCCGCGGCGACTCCGCGGTCGGGCACGAGCGTTTTGGCACCCAGCCCGTCCGTCGCCGTGACCAAGGTGTCGGAAGGAGATTCTCGCCTCGATATGCCGGTCGAATCGCGATCGGGGGCGGACGCTCCCAGCCAGGCTCGTCCGCAATCCGGCCAACGCCCTAGCGTCGTTCGGCCTGACAAACCCGGGTCGACACCGATGCCGCTTCGCGAAGTGACGCCCAAGACCAAGCCTGTCGCCTCTTCGCGACCGGCGGCCGAAGTTTCGACAGCAAGCCCGCGGTCAGACTCCCCCGTCGCCGCGGAGCATGCCCGTCTCGTCGGCGCGGTAACCGCTTCGCAGTCGGGTGCCGACTCTGCTCGGCGTCCGGTTCGAAAACGCAAGCGACGCAGTCACAAAGGGCCGATTCTGATCGGCGCGGGATTGGTCTCCGCCTTCCTGCTCGGGTTGGCCCTGGTGTTGATGAATCGTCAGTCGCCGCGAGAACAACCGGTTCAGCGTCCGACTCCTCGGCCCCTGGTACCGCTCGCCACGGCGGAGGTCCCCAGAAAGGTCGACGCCGCCGTGCCCTCGAAGACCGCTTCGCCCAGCGGTTTTGAATTGGTCAGTGATGACCGATTGTTGTGGGCGCCGCCATGGCCCGCCGGTTCGCAAGCCCCACCCCTGGAACTGCTCGTTCCCGGCGCTCAGGCTGTCGTGTCGTTGCGCCCCCAGGCGATTCTCAGTGGCGATTCCGCCGCTGACTGGCGCGGCTGGTTCGGACGCGAACTGGACCCGGCGATCAGCGATTTGACGAAACGAGCTGGTGTGGATCTGGAGCAGATCGACCGCCTCGTCCTGGGATTGGTCGCCGGGACCGACGGGCAGGCTGAGGTCTCGTGGGTGATTTGGCTGGCTCAACCCATCCTTCTCGGGACCTTGCGCGAGCGTTGGGGCGTGTCGGCTTCGAAAATGCCGACGGGGCAAACCATCTGGGCGGCGGATGACCCCAGCGCCGACGCTTACTTTGTCCGTGGGGATGTCGTGGGGGATACGACCGAGGTCACTGCCTTTGCCGTCGGCAGCTTGGAGTCGATTCGAGCGATTGCCGAAGGGGATGGGGGGGCGATCCCGATACCGGTCGCGATGCAATCGGCTTGGGACCAGACCAGTGACCAGGCCGAATTGGTCGCCCTGGTCAGTCCTAACTTTCTGTTTGCCGATGGGCGTGAACTGTTGAATCGGTTCGCGCCACGGGCCGTTGAATCGTTGCGACTGTGGTTGATTCCGGATGTGCTCGCGATGGCCGTGACCATCGACACTCGCGAGCGTTGGTACGGCGAAGTTCGCTTGGTGCCCGGCGGTGGTCTTTCCGTGGCGGGGCTGCTGCGAGCCTTGCAGGATCGTGTCGAGGGGCTTCCCGCGTTAGCCGAGGGGTTTCTGATCGACGGCGACATCGATGCCTCTTGGCGGCCAATGGCGATTCGCTTACCGCAGTATTTGATGGCCCTCCAAGCCCAAAGCCGCTATGGGATTTCGAACTCGATGCCGCTGGCCAACTTCTACCTGCCAGCCCCGGCCGCACCGCAGGTCGCTTTGGCATCGCTACTCGCCATGTCATCATCTGGCACCGCCCCGGCCGCTGCCCCGGCCACCCCCTCGCCCGCGGCGGAGATGATGTCGATCGAGCAACTCTTGGAATCCGAGCTATCGATCAGTTTTGAGCAAGAGTCACTCGAGTTCGCGATCAACATGATCGGGGAGGAGTTCGCCAGGAGCCTGTCCGAGGGGCAGCCGCGTCCCAAGATCACCATTTTAGGGAACGATCTCGAAAAGTCGGGAATCACCCAGAATCAGCAGGTGCGTGACTTCAAAATGAGTGCCGTGCCTTTCCGCGAAGTGCTGACGCGATTGGTCGCCGGGGCAAACCCGGACAAGACCGCGACGAGCACGGCAGATGAGAAGCAATCTTTGGTCTGGGTCGTTGACCCCGAGGCGACCGATCAGGCACCCGGCATCCTCATTACGACTCGTCCACAAGCGGCTGCCAAGGGATGGCAACTGCCCCACGAGTTCCTTCCCGGCGTATGAGCTGAGAAAACGCGGGCGAACGATCCCAGGTTACGGCTGGCCCTGGTTGTTAGAAACCGCCCGAGCCGCTTCCGATAGGTTGCCGGCGGGACGAAGTTCGAAGCGTTTCCCATCGATCTCCAGAGTCACGAACCGGGCGTTCACATCGACAACCGTGCCGGACAGACGCCCGATTTCGAACGGATCTCCCGGTTTGAGCTTGAGCGTCGTCCCTTGGGTCCGCACCTTCATCCACGCGGTCCAGTCGCCGCCGCCCTGAACCAGCGCGGTCAGCACCGTCTGAGTGGAATCATCGAACTTGGGTGGCCCAGCTTCGGGCTCCGGCGGCGGTGGCGGATCGACGACGGCAATGGCAAAACTCTGCTCAGTGCTTTGCGAGGGATAGCCGTCATCCGAGACTCGCACCGTGACACGGTAATCCCCCAGTTCCTGGGGACTCCAGCGGATGTTGCCGGAGGCTGGGTCGATTTCCAAACCCGCAGGGGCTTCGCCTACGATGGCATAAGTGAGGCGATTTTTCTCCGGATCCTCCGCCGTTAGTTTCAACGAGGCCTCGCCCCGATTCGCAGTCAGTTGCGTTTCGCCCGAGAACCGGGGGGGCTGATTCGGCGGGGAGAAGAAGTTTCGGTTCCAGATCTTTTGGGCATAAGCGTCAAAGTCGTCCACCAACGGCGATGTGTAGTCGGGCGATTTGAGGTCGGGCGACGCGGCGGTCAGCCCGACCACGTCGATCGTCATCTCGATCGCCAAGCCACCTTCCCGGGCGGGACGCACGGACCAGTCCGTTAGCCGATGCAGATAATCCTTGGAATGGAACAGATGCAGCAATTCGATCCAGCCACGTTGGTCTGTCTTGCCCGAAACTTTGAACCCGTGCCGCAGATAAAGATTGCCCGCGGGATCGGCGTTGGGGTCGCGAACGGGAATGGTGTTGACGTACTTGACTGCCGCATCCTGGAGGTCGACCAGGGTGATGATTTCGTAGAGCCAGCGGGAGTAATCAGCGCGGGCGGTCTCGAGATTGCTAGGGAGCGAGCGGACCAGGTATTCGCCCATCATGCGGTCGGCGTAAGCCCCCTGGATCAGACGGTCGCGGGCTTGGAGGATCTGATTGTCGAGGGCTTCGATCCGAGCTTGTCGTGCGGCGACGGCGTCCCGGTATTTCATCCAGGTGTACTGGCAAGCGGCCAGCAAGAGGATCCCGCCAACCCCGAAGCCGAGGACCTTTTCTCGAGGTGTCATTGGGATTCTCCTGCTACGGTCGGTGTGCTTGCCTGCGCCGGTTCAGTGGGCTGTGGCTGTTCAGTGGGCTGTGGTTGTTCGGTCGGTTGTGGTTGTTCGGTCGGTTGTGGGGCAGAAGCTGGCACGTCCGCGGGCGTCGGTTCTGATGCCAGGCCAGGTTCTGTCAGCGGTGATGAGCTCTCGGCGTCCTCGCTCGGTGGCTGTGAACCTCGCTCGTCGCTCGTCTGGTTCGTGTTTGCCGCTTCCGCCTCAGCCTCCATGACCCGTCTAATCGCGTCGTAGCGAACCGTGCGTATCGATTCGGGCGCGACGGTAACGCTTTGGCTGAACCCCCAGCGATAGGCTTCGCGATCGCCTAAATCATTGGCCCCGGTCCCGCTGACGACATGAATTTCATCTCGCAACGAAAGTTCCATCTCATCGACGACGGTGGGCAACACGGCTGCCGCTTGCAGATTCAAACGTCCGCCACCCTCAACCGGCAGCGTGGATCCCGATATGCTTTTGACGATGGCTCGATCCGCGGGGGGCATGTGCTCAGCGAGCCTGCGGAGTTGGTCCAGCCACAGGACACCGCCGTCCAGGAATTTGTCGACCAACTCGGTCCGCGTGAGGCTCGCTTCGGCTGTCTCGACTTGGGGCTTTAAGCTGGCCAGTTCCTGCTCCCGCTGCGTGATTTGAGCGTTCCTGGCTTGCAAGGACGACCAAGCCAGAAACCCAAGTAGGCAGGCGGCTAAAGTCACGCCGATGCCCGCGGCGATCCGGCTTCGATTGTCGGGCTCGACTTCGATCGTTTTCCGTGGGTTGAGGAAATCGACCAGCCGAGCGGATTGACCGCCTGTCGATTCCGCCTCGCCATCGGCCGCCATCAAGCCGATCAGAGGCGCCAGCCTGCCGGTATGGTCGCCGGTTGCCAAGTTGGCATTACGAGCATCAATCGTGACGAGCGTGAGCGGATCGATTGTCTCGACGGTACAGCGGAGCGCCTCCCGCAGGTGTGCCACCTCCGCTTCATGGGTCTTGGCTTTGCCCCACAGGACCACACGGAGAGGCGTTTCCTCGGAGAGTTCCGAGCCGCAGGCCATCAGGCTGCGGCGGATCTCGCCGGTGACCTGAGTGATTCTGCCAGACGTTTGCTCTGGCATCCGAACGGAACGGACGAAGATGACCTTGCCTTTACGAAAGATGACCAACTCGACGTCATCGGCCAGCAAGTCGACTAGCACGTAGTCGCCGGCGGTGCTCGAGTCACTCGCTTTGAGCGAATGCAGGGCGGCGGCGGCCACCGGTCGCAGGGCGACCCGCTTGAGCTCGAGTGAAACGGAATCGGCAAGCCCTTCGATCTGCTTGATCGTGGCGGCGGATACGCCGCCGGCGATGACGGACGTCGATTGGTCGGATACCTCGACCGGCAAGTAATCGACGGCCACCGATTCGCTCGCCATGCTCAGGGTCTGCATCGCTTGGAAGCGGACCACCGCGGGCAATTCGTTTTCGGGGACCGGAGGTAGATTCAGCTGCCGCAGTTCCGCTTTGCCGCGGCCGATCGCCACCAGCAGCTTGGCTTTGGACTTCACCGCCCCCAGCGTTGAAACCCAATCCTTCAGGGCTTTGGTCACCTCGGCAAGGTCGTCCGAGGGGAGTGGAATCGCCACCGCGTCGGTCAACGTTACGGTGCCGGACCCGGTGGTCCGTCCCGCGACGGCACGCAGTTCATGCGAGTCCCAGTCGATCGCGATCAGGTTGGCCATGGGGTTTTTCAGTTTGCGGTGGGGATGGAGTGTCGGAGGCCGAGCACGGATAAATCGAAGCCGCGGCCTAAGTGTGAGAGGTCGCGGTACTGGATCACTTTCGGATTGACGCCGGTCCCGTCCAGGACCACTTCCAGGCGGGTCGCCGTAGCCGTCGTCTCGTGATAACCGATGATCTGTGCCGTGTAGACATCTCCGCCCCCGGTGATCAGCGGCATCAACGTTTTCATCGTCTCCAAACTGACTAAACCTTCTACCAGAGGCCAGGTTTCGTAAAGACGATTCTCGCTCTCACTCGGCTGAGCCCGGGCTTCCAGAATGGCGTCAGCCGTTTCCTGGTCGATCAAGGGAATTCCGTAGAGAAGTTCCGCCGGGCATTCATTGATATTGATCCGACCCGGCATTTTGTCAAAGTCTTGCGTCGTTAACGATTCCATTAGCAGAGGCATGTACGCTGCCATTTGGATCGGGTCGGAGGTGAAGGGGGATCGATAGGTCTGATTCTCGATGGTGACCGTGGCGTCGATCAGGTCCAGGATTTGGGTCAGCTGGGTTCCCCCTCCGCCGGTCAGATCGAGCTTGTCGGCTTCGTCCGCCGTCCAAATGCTAGCTGCGGACGCGGAGGCTCCCCCGCCACCGGATTGCCCTGTCGCGCTGCCTGAGCCGGTCCCCGGGCTCGAGCCCGAACCAGACGGATTGCTTCCCGTGGAACTTGGTCCCGAGCCAGAACTGCCGCCGAGGGTCGCCTCCGCCGTCGATTGGCCACCGATGCGAAAGGCCAAGACGAAGGTCGCGTAATCCGGGTTTTCGATCGCCGAGCTAATTTCTTCGGACAGGACTTCCAGGTCGTCTTGGTTGACGTTGATTCTGGGGGTGCCGTCGCGCCGACGATTGGCTTCCAGGGCATGCACGGTCAAGAACGCGGACCAGCCGAGCGAGGCCATCGAATTGACGTCGACCATCGTCATCTGTTGTTCCGCGGCATCGATCACCCCATTGCGGTTAGCATCGACGCCAAACAACAGTTCCGGGGTCACCCCGCGAACCAGCAGCAATTCCTCGACGCTGTCGATCGGTCCGTTCTTCGGTGCGTAGGGCGTCGGCAGGACCGAGTAAAATTCCCTTTCGGCTCCGTAGGGACGAGGCTCGTCGTCCTCGTCGAGCCAATCGAGGATCGAGTCGGCGATTTCGATCGTCATGCCCGGTAGCGACATCAGCAACGTTTGCGTCAGACTCAGCTCGGTCGCCTCACCCTCGGTCGAGGGGCCATCCAAACTTCCGGCCAGGCTCGCTGCCAAACCGGCTGTGTCTCCCGCCATCGCGCTCATGGCCGGCATCAGCAATTCGGAGTTCTTGTCCAACGCGATCAACGCGTTGACGTTCAGTTTGGCGGATTCGTTTCGCAGTCCGAACCGGACGCCCGCAAGCCGACCGGTTTCGTCCATGCCCGGCGCGAGGATCGAAAAATTAACCGGCCGGCCATCGACTTCCGGTGGCACGACGGTGACCGCCTGGAACAACGCGGCGTTATCTAAAAGGCCACCGTAAGAATCACGGGTATCAGCCGGTTGGGCCAAAATCAAACGCACCATTTCGATGGCCGATTCGGCTGCCGCACGCGTCTGAATATGGTCGCCGGTCAGATGGCTCGCTTCGTTGTAAGCGAGCATGGTTTCGGTGAATGAATACGCCGCCAAAGTCGCCACGGCGATCACGACCAGCACCATGACCAGAAAAAAACCGCCCCGTCGTGGCGCGGCCTTACCGATTCGTGTCATAACGCCCCTCCTGTCGTGCCGGTGGTTCCTAACGGATCGTTGGTCAGCGGCAATCGGCCGGCTGGAAGCTGAATGATTTGGGTGAACGTCCGGGCAACCGCGACGGCTCCGTCATCTGGCTGCGTTGCGGTTCCGTCCAAACCGCTCAGGGTTAGGGTCACGCGAATCGCCAGCGGCAAGCCTTGCATCTGGTCACTGTCCCACGCTAATTGCCAGATCAACCCGTCGAAGTAAGCAAACTCGATCGCCGTCACCTCGGTCGCAACCAGATCGCCCCCCGACAGCGCGCGGGTCATGCCACCATTTTCGACGGCCCATTTGTTGGCGGCTCGGTCCAATTCCCTCCGCACCAATCCGGCGGGAACTGTGCCGCCCGGTGCGGTCGCCAGGGACGGATCCTGGGGTAGGTAGGCTTGCAGCGGGTCGCTGACGCCGCCGACATAACCTTCGGGTTGAATGAAATAAGTCACGCTCTTGACGTCGCTGGGGATGTCGATCAACTCGCCAACCTCGCCCGTCTCGCCCGGTTGCGGTCTTCGCCACTGCTCTACCCGAGGCAGCCGGCTGATGTCGAATTGCACTTGGCTTTGACTGCCGATCAACCCGGGTTGTTCCAGCGTCATCATGGAGGACATCAGGTCGACCGCTTCGTCGGTCTCCGCGGGATCTTCCGTCGTCGCTTCAGACGCCAAGGCACTGGGATCATCCAAGCCGAGCGTTGCGCTGGCGGCCGGGTCGATCGCCGCGGCCATCGACTCGCCCAAGGAACCGGCGAGAAAGGTTTCGAGGGCCGACGCATCGAAAGCCTCGGCATAGAGTGTTGCCCGCAGGTCATCCGAGATCATCTGCATCACCGACGACGCCAACTGGACGCGGCGAACGTCCATGTTGCGAACGTTCATGTCGCGAGCGTAAAACTGAAGCGTGACGCCGATCAGCGTCATCAGCATCACCGCCATGGCGAGTGTCAATACGACTTCCAGGAGCGTGAATCCGCGACGGATCATAGCGGTGCCCCCGAAGACGGAGTTGCGGAGGAACTTTCCGACTCCATCGCGGCGGCTTCGGATTCCTCAGCCGCTTTGGCGGCAGCCTCGTCCGCTTCGGCTTGTTCCAATCCCAACAGCGGATCGATCAGCCAGCGGCTGATGCTGTAGCTGGCGATTGGCGGCCCGCCGTCGATACTGACCGCTTCGACCGAAATGCGAATCGTCAACAACCCAGCCATCGGGGCTTGGCCGACTTCCACCATGTAGTTGAATTGCGTGTCTGACTCCGAATCGGGACTCGGGAGCGGTGTGCTGGGGACCGCGACCGGTTGAACTCTCGAGACCAACAGCTCCGCCATTTTGCTTTGGCAGAGGACCCTAGCCATCGATAATTCACGGGCGTTGCGACTAGCGTCTCCGCCGGTACCGACAATCTGGGACAGCACTGCCAACGATCCGCCGAGGATCGCGAGCGACAGGAGGATTTCGAGTAGCGAAAATCCTTTACGACGGCTGGGGCGGATTAAGTTCACGACCCGGCCCCCGCGGCTATGGGGGCAAAAATGTCGGTCACGGTCGGTTCGCCTGTCAAACCGCGGAGCAACACCACCACCCGTCCGACTTGGTCGGACTGCATCGTAACCGCCGCCGTGCTGGTGGAACCGTCGGGATAGAACAGGATCGGCTGGCCCCAATCATTCGACGCTTGCGCCTGCATCTGGGTTTCGATGAGGAAACTGCGAGGCGAGGACTGGATGTTGACCTCCGCAATGGTTGTGGCCGCTGGGAGTTCCGCATTTCGCGTTTCCGCTTCGATGTCGACAGCACGCATCGTGCCGCCCACCAAATTGCCACCTGTCAGCAAGGCCGATGAGCCGCCGGTCTGGTCGGCCGCCTCGGTCATGTCGTTCATATCGACCCAAGGCAAGGTTCGCATTTCTCCGCTGCCTTGGCGGAATTGCATCATGTAAGTCCGTCCGCTTCGCATTGCGGACAAACGAGCCTGCATCATGGCGACCCGCAACTGGTCGCCCGCGCGAGCCATACCGCGGTCGGCCAACAAGCCGCCGAACGAGGGGACGACCAAGGCCGCCATCCCGGCGAGCAGGGCTAAGACCAACAACAATTCCACGAGCGTGAAACCGGCATTTACCCTTGACCGCCGATTTTGGACGGAATGTCGACGGTAAGAGGGAGTCGCCATGGATGAGAACCGCGAGTCAACAAAGTACTTCGCCACCACCCGCTAGTTGGATACGATCAGGTCGTCGTCGGTGTTCAATTGTCCATCCAGCCCGCCGCTCCGCAGCTCGTAGCTGTTTCCTTTGAGCGTGTAATTGATCGGGTTCCCCCAAGCATCTCCCGGGATTTCCTTGATGATCGGGGACGTCCACTTGGCTTTTTTAGCGGAATCGCTCGGCCCATCCTTCAATTCATCAATGGTCTTGGGCAAGGAATTCATCCGAATTTGGTACATCTGAACCGATTGACTGAGCTGGTTCAGTTGCGTGATGGTCGTATTCACGTTCGCATCCTGCTGAGCCCCGCCGAAGTTGACAAGCACGATCCCGCCCAAGACCACGAGAATTGCGAGCACCAACAGCAGTTCCAACAGCGTGAAACCCGACCGGCCCCCGCGTCGCGATCGGACCACCCGCTTGGCCTGACCTGAGGAGAGGCTCAACGCGGTACTGCGGGCGGGAATGTTTACGAAGGGTCGATTCCGTTTCATTCGATCAAGCAAATTAGGTGGGGAAGTGAAAAAAACCGCAGCGACGAGCGAGTCACCCGCGGAAGTCATCTATTTTAACCTGGAACTTGGCGTGGGGTTTCGCAAGCCGGCGGACAAAACGGTAAAACAATTGGTCAAGGAGAGTCCCCCGCCGAGTTGCTGCTTCATTGTTTTCCGCACGATCATCATGCCAATCGCCAAAATTCTCGCGTTTTCCGGCAGTGCCCGGCGCCATTCTTACAATCAGCGATTGGTCGAAATCGCCGCCAGCGGCGCCAGAAATAGCGGCGCTGTAGTGACGGTGATCAGTCTCCGGGATTTTCCGATGCCCCTGTTTGATGAGGATCTGGAGCGGGATCAGGGTCTTCCCGAGGCCACCCTGCGTCTGAAAGCGCTCTTTCAGGAGCACGCCGGGTTGCTGATCGCCTGTCCGGAATACAACAGCTCGATCACGCCACTGTTGAAAAATACCCTCGACTGGGTCTCACGCCCTGCTCCGGGTGAACCGTCCTTGGTTTCTTTCCGAGGAAAATCGGCGGCCCTGTTGTCGGGCTCGCCGGGAGCGTTGGGCGGCTTGCGGGGGCTCGTTCATGTGCGAGCCATTCTCGGCAATATCGGGGTCGTGGTACTGCCCGACCAGGTCGCTGTCGGGACGGCGCACGATGCCTTCGACGGGGCTGGCAGTCTAGTCGATCCGGCGATCAGGTCGCGCGTCCTGACACTCGGCGAGCAACTGGCCGAACTCGTCCGCCAACGCAGCGCTGCGGTCTGAACTCGGTTGGGCCGCTGCCCCTCGAATCCGGCCCGAATCCAGCGGCCCGCAAACTCAACCCGCTTTCACTGATCGGAATGCCGATCGATCCATTTGATGCGGCCAATCGATACAGCCGAAACTCATACAAGGCGGGTGGATGAACTGGGGATCGATGCGACCGTGGCCACCAGCTTGCTTCTCAACGGCAGGACAACCGAGGATACGTGGCGATGGCTCTGGGAAAGCTCTGGCAAGTGTTCTTCGGGAAGCGGTCCGAGTCGGGCGCTCCAGCTGAGGCTGTGCGAGCCGATCCGACTTTGCCCGCTCCCTTGAACGCCTCGAGGACAACTGCTAACGACCCGCCGGGGCCGACAACGATCCCGCCCGCTGTGGGGTTATCCGGCGTAGCAAAAACCGAAGCAACATCGCCGATTAAATCGAGCGGCCTAAGCCGGGGAAAGCGTCTGACGGCAAAGCGTTTGGCCAAGGTGGAGGCCGATCCGCAACGGGTGCTGGCGGTCGCGCCCGCCGCGTCAACTCATGATGCCCGACCCGCGCGGCCGAAGAAGAATGCTTGGACGCCCTGGCTAGCGGGCCGCTCGGTCCTCTCGGTCTTAGACACCCAGCCCGGTGATGGCACTCGGGCGGTCGAAATACTGGAGGCGATCGTCTGTGTTTCCAATCCGATGCCCAAGTACGCGGCGATCGATTCGTTTGAGCTCGCCTCCGGAGGCCTCTCGGTTCTGAAATTTCATCGCCTGGTACGCGGAGCTGGTGGTCAGGCGATTCCGGTCCCGGGCGGTTTGCTGGACGGGTTACGACACCTGTCGCAAACTCACGGCACGGTCGACCTAGTCCTGCTGGCCGGAGCGGAAGCGGATTGGGAGCGGGCCGACGTGCGTCGTTGGGTGGAACGCGTGGCCCACCCCACAACCACGATTCTGCGACGGACCACGGAAGGCCGCTGGGTCGCTGTCGAGCGGCCGAACGTGGTCGCCACCGAGCGACGACCGAGTAAGGCTGCTTGATTCGGCGTTCGAAAGCCTGCGATCAGTTCGTGGCCGTCGCGATCGCTTGGTCATCAGTCGACCCGGTCGCGGCCGACGTGGCAGCGGCAGGCGTCACGACAGTCTCCTCCGGTTGTTTGAGCGATCGGACGAAATTGAGCAGGTGCCAGACGTCGGCCTCTTCAAATTGGCCTGGGACGAGCGTCACGGCAGGCATTGGCGTCCCGGCGATTCCCTGGTTCAGTCGATGAAAAAGGTCCTGGGGTCGTTCACCACCCCGGAACACGCCTTGCTCAAAGTTTCTCGGCTTGATGGTTCGAGGGGGGAGGGCGCCACGGGCGATCAGGGGAATCAGTGCCGATTCATCGTCCGGTTTCAGCCCGATTCGGGTCGTCCAGTCCTTGGTCCAGTCGTCGTAATCGGCTTCCTGGCCGTCTCCGCGACCACTGGTCCCATGGCACTTGGAGCAGCTGGCAATCGTCCCGACAAAGAGTTCGCGGCCCCGTTCGATCGACTGCCGCAGGGCATCGCCCAAATCCCCGGCCAGCATGGTCACGAGTTCTTCATGAGAAGCCGGTACCGGGAGATCTGCGGGGATTTCGATCTCGACGACTTCGTCTTCGGCATCGAGCCACGAACCCCCGATCTCCGCTACGACTTCCTCGATCAATTCCCATTGCTCTTGGAAGGCTTCCGCGTCCGATGTCTCCAAGGACGGGTCGATCAAACGCTCGCCCCCTTCCAGATCGAGCTCCATCGCAGCTTCATCTAGCAACGCCCTTTCGGTCTCGCCTCGGATCGACAGATAGATCACATAATCAACCAATTTCTCGATCACGTCGTCGGGCAGCGGGCCAACCTTGCCGTCCGGCAATTGGTATTCCGGAACCATCGAAGTTCCGGCAAGTCCGTACTTGATCGTCCGCGTTAAATCGCTCTTGAGTGGCTTGGAGGCACGTGTGGTGCTCTTGAATTTGAAAATCCCGGGTCGAAAATCACGCGGATAGGGTTCGACCAACGCTGCCGCTTCACCCCGGCCATTCCCCGAGATGCCGTGACAGCGACCGCAGTGCTGCCGATACAGCCCGCGGCCTTCGTCCAAATCGGAACCGGAAGCGGCTTGCAGGTGCTCCAGCGACACGAGGGTCTTGAGATCTTCGTCCTCGCCGAACGAGTCGGGCAATTTAGGCTCATCCGGGAAGCCGAACAGTTTGTCCAAGGCCCACTGAGAATCCTCCACCACCTGGTCCATGGAGGCTCCGGATTGCAGCTCCCATTTCTTCGCGTGGACGAGATTCTCTTCGAAATCGACCGGCAATTCGCTGCGACATCCGATCGTCAACAGCGAACATCCGACGAGCAGCGAGCAAAATCGTAAATCAAGAACTGAGCGGTTCATCGGCGATCGTTTCCAATGGCATGGATGTCAGAAAATACATGATAACAATAAGCGTGCCTGATTCGGAGGCCGCAACGGAGGGGCGTTCAGCGATTTCGAGCCCGCGGATTATCGGTCGGATCCAGCCCCGCGGAGACGACCACCACCTCCGGTCGCAAGCCGGGGGGACTGCCGCCGGTTGGCGTGTTCGCCCCGGGCTTGACAGGTTCAGGGCGATCGTCGATCAGGATCCGTAGCGCTGGCGTTTCTAGGTCATCAAACTGGCCCCGGCGGATGCAAGCCACACAAGCTAGCATCGCGGCACCCCCGAGTAAAATCGCCAGTGGCAGGGCGACAAAAAGCACACTCATTCCTGATCCTCGCTGAAGGTTGCGGTCGCCAGGATCATCGCCAGCACGGTCAGTGAACTTGCCGGCATGATCAGGGCGGCGGTGAGCGGGCTGACGCGGCCAGCCATCGCCAGCAGGATCGCGATCGAGTTATACCCTAACGAAACGGCGAAGGTCCTCCGGATTAACCGCACGGTTTGTCGGGTGGCCAACATCAACTCCGGTAACCGGCTGAGGGAGCCATCTGCCAAAAAAACCGGGGCGGCTTCGAGGCTCGTTTCGGCACCACCCCGAATCGCGACTCCGACGCCCGCCGCCGCCAAGGCAGCGGCATCGTTGACGCCATCGCCGACCATGACGACCGATCCGAGCGTCTGTCTGATTTTTTGCAACTTGGCTTCGGGTGATAGCTCACCCAGGGCCAACTCGGCAGGGATGCCCAGTTTCCCGGCTATCCGCCCCACGCAGGAAGGATGGTCCCCCGATAGGATTCCGACCCGCCATCCGAGCCTCCGCAGCGACTCGACCGCAGCCAGGGCATCGGGGCGCAGGCCATCGGCCACTCCGAACACCGCGACCGGTCCCGAGCCGATCGAGTACATGACAGGGCTAACACCCGCGGCGGCGAGCCGATCGGACTCCAGTTGGACTCCAGGCGAGGCTAAGAAGCCGAGGGACCGGAGGTAACCGGCGTTTCCGATGGCAATCCGCATCCCTTGGACGACGCCAACGATCCCCCCCCCGGGCCGTTGGTCAACCGAATCGGGTTCCGGCTCGATCGCCGGTAAATGCTCGTCCGAGCGTTCGATTAGGCCGCGCGAGACCGCCGATTCGACGATCGCCCGCGCTACGGGATGGTTGCTGGAACGTTCCAAGATCGCGATCAACCGTAGCGAACGATCGTCACCCGCCCAGTCCACCACTCGCAATTGACCATCGGTTAGGGTACCCGTTTTATCGAACCAAGCGGTTCCCGGGGTGGCCAATCGCTCGATGACATCGGCGCCGCGGATCAGGATTCGTCTGCGCGCGGCGCGACCGATCCCGACGGCGAGTGCCAGCGGCGTCGCCAGGGCTAGGGCGCAGGGGCAGGCCACGATCAGCAAGGCCACGGCATGGGTGATCGCTTGGCTCGGACCCCGTGACCACCAGATCGCGGCGGTGATTGTCGCCAGGCAGATCACCGTAACGACAAACCAACCGCCGATGCGATCGGCCAGCTGGACGACCGGAGCTTTCGTCTCCGCGGCGTCCTCCACCAGTCGCATCAAGCGACCGATTCGTGTCGCCGAACCGCTCGTTTCGACCCGCACTTCGATCGGTGCCTGCAGGTTTGCCGTTCCGGCCTCGATCAGGTCACCCGGCCCGATTTCGACGGGCAGGCTTTCGCCGGTCAGCAACGATCGATCGAGCGTCGACCGTCCGGCGATCACGACCCCATCGGCCGCCACCGACTGGCCCGCGCCGACGCGGATGCGGTCTCCCGCGACCAGATCGTCCGCGGGAACCTTCCGCAGCGAACCGTCGGTTTCGACTCGCTGCGCGGTCCGCGGCGAGATCCTCATCAGCAGATGCACCGATTGCGCCGCGCGTCGCTGCTGGCGGAATTGAACCCAGCGTCCGACGAGAAGCAGAAAGACCAGCATCGTGATCGAATCGAAGAAGACTTCGCCGTTCCCGCTGATCGCTCCCAGCATCCCCGCAACCGCCCCGACGACCAACGCCAAGGCCAGCGGCAGGTCCATGTGGGGCGTCCGCGTGCGGAGCGAAGCCCAGGCGCCACGCAAGAATAGGTTCCCAGGGCCGAACACGGCAAGCAAACCCAGCAACGATCCGAAAATGCGAAACAGATTGGCGTGACCGATCGCGATCCCACTGAACTGACCGGCGTAGAGCGCGACGGCGATCCACATCGCGTTGGTCGCACAGAATCCCGCGATCGCGATCCGCGTCAACAACCGACGGTTTTCCGCCCGATCCGCTTTAGCGCGCGCGTCATCGACCAACGGTCCGATGCGGTAACCGAGGCGAGAGAGCCACTGGGCGATCTCGCTCAGTCGCGTCTGGCGGGGGTCGTAGACGAGTTCCACGGAGTGGTCGTTCATCCGGACCCGTGCCGAGTGCCAACCGGGCACCAGCGGCGCGGACCGTTCGATCAACCAGGCACAGGCGCCACAATGGAGGCCCCGAATGCTGCAAGCCGAGGCGACCAGGCCCCCGCCGACCTCCCGCGGGATCGACTCGCCGAGCAAGTCCGGGTCGTCGAGGTCTGCCCACGACGCATCGCCCGTCGCCACCGGTGCGATGTCGCTCGCGGGCACGCCAGCAGACAGGCGGTCGCGGAGGGCGTAGTAATCTTCCAAACCCCAGCCGCGGATCAGCTGATAGGCGCCCAAGCAGCCGCTACAGCAAAAAGCTGGTTCTCCCGGATGGGGCGGCGGCGGGGATGGCAGGCCGCAATGCGCGCAGGCGACCGGTGCCGAACTGCCGACCGCCGAATCCGCCTCGCTAGCAACGGGAAACGAATCGTCATCGCCTGCCGCTATCGGCCGCATCCCAGCCCCCGCGGCGTCTTCAATCGACCGCAGGCTCACCGTAACGCCTCTTCCGGTCTCGGCGGCGCTGGCGAAGGTCCGTCTTCAGGCGCGGACGAGCCGCTGGCGGAGGTCAGCGGCTCACAGCAGGGCAACGGCTCACCGCTCAGTTCATCAAGCAACCGCCGCGGGTCGGCGCCGCTGGCCCATGTACCCTGCTGGCGGGCGGCCTCGCCGAGTGGAGTCAGATCGGCGGCAGCCCGACCGCTGATCGTGTAGGTCCCGGTGACCAGTAGAATGATCGCAATCAGCAGGGGTAGCGCCGGACGCAAACGGGGCGTGAACCCGACTGAGCCGATCGCCCCCCCGACCAACGCGGAGAGGGCCGGTAGCGTACCGATCCAAAATGCGAACATCACCATTACCGCGGGTAACGGCGAAGCGGTGGCGGCCGCGACCAATACAAATAGGTACAACCAGCCGCAAGGGAGCCAGGTGGTAACGATTCCGATCGCGAAGGCGCGGGAGTGAATCGGTAGCCGCGCGATCGTCGGCCGCAAGCGGGATAGTCGCACCGAAACGGCCATGGAAAGACGGCGGTCCCAGGGGATTCGTACCACGCCTGCCACCCCAACCCCTGGAGACAATTTCGCCGAGGGACTGCTCAAATACGGTTCCGCGGGACGCCAGAAATTGAGCAATCGCCACACGCCTAAGCCGATCATGGTGGCTCCGGCCAACCGGGCGGCGGTCTGTTGCCAACCCAACCAGTCGCCGCCAACCGTGGCAAGCCCGCCCAGCCAACCGGCCAGCAAGCCGGCCGACAAAAACGTGACCGCGCGGCCGAAATGATAGGCGGTCAAACGGGCTAAGGCGGTCCCGCGGCTCTGTCCAGCCTGCCCGATGCCACTTGCCCATAAGGCCATGGGTCCGCACATCCCGACGCAGTGCATGCTGCCGAGCAAGCTGGTTACCAGGATCGCGCCGGCTAACCCGATCATGGTTGGTCACCGAGTTCGAGTGTCCGCGAATCGCGAAACCGCTCGTCCGCGTTGCGGCCCAGCGTGAAATCGATGTCCCACAAACCGCTGCGGGACATCGGCAAGGTCGCGGAATAAATGCCCGGTTCGGTTTCGGATAGCGACCGGGTCGTAAAGTCTGCTGCCCGCGTGTGATGAAAGAACGAGAGTTCAGCGGTCCCCCCTGCGATCGGTTCCCCATTGGCATCGACGACCTGGACGGAAAGGTTACGGAGTTGGGGTTGATTCGGGACCAGGGCAACAGCCACCTCGGCATTCCAGTTCAGAGCCTCACTCCGCTGCTGCCTGGCGATCTCTTCGTCCCACCGTAGGGCTTTCTCGTGGTAGTCGGGCATCACCGCGACGCTCGGGTCGCGAGCTGCCAGCGCGATCGCTAACCCGCCGGCCACCAATTGAAGGATCAGAAACCCGACTACGAACGAGCCCCACAACCAAGCCGCGCGGCTCGCCCGCGGGCCGGAGAGTTCGTCAGTTGGGAAGCGGGATGCGTCCGCTGGAGCGCCGGCATCCGAAGCCTTGTTCATCATCAGTTTGCCGGACCAAGTAAGCGATAAGTCAACTCGCGGGTATTTCCCAACTCATCCAAAATTTGCACCGTGGCATCAGCGTGTCCCGTGCGGGAGGTCACGCGAGAAGGAAAATCGACGACCAGCGGCACCATCACGGACTCACGGTCGGCCAGTTTCAATTTTTCCGGCTCGATGACCTGCAACGCAACCCCCGCGGGTTGCGTGGCAATCACCCGGTACTCCTGCTCCTGGCCGCTGCGGTTAACCAACCGCAACCGGAGACTATTGCGGACCTGTCCCCCTTGAATTCGGCTGAACGGATTGCCTGGCGCACGGACCAACCTAGCGTCGAAGCTGTACTTGGTTCCCAGGACGCTATAAAACAGCCCGCCGACAATCAGCAAAATCAAAGGATAAACGACGGTCCGAGCCCTCAGCAGGCCTCCGGACTTGCCGTCGATCCCGTCCTGGGAATCGAAGCGGATCAAGCCGCGTGGCAGACCGACTCGGTCCATCACGTCGTCGCAGGCGTCGATGCACTGCGTGCAGTTGACGCATTCTAATTGCAGACCGTTGCGAATATCGATTCCCGTGGGGCAAACCGCGACGCAACGGTTGCAATCGATGCAATCACCCGCCGTAGCGGCTTCGCCGCGATCGTCTGCCGCGGGGCGTCGACCCTTCTTTCGGGGCTCGCCGCGATGATGGTCATAGGCCACGATGATGGAACGGTGGTCGAGCATGGCCGATTGAAACCGGCCGTAGGGGCAGGCAATCAAACAGAGTTGTTCCCGAAAGAACAGAAAATGGAACAGCATCAACCCGGTGGTCACCGTCATCACCAGAAACGCCGTGGGGTGCTGCCACGGCGGAGTACGAATCCAGCGGGCGAGCGCCTCGACGCCGACGAAGTAAGATAAAAACGTGTGCGCCAGCAGCATGCAGACGACCAAGTAGACCGCCCATCGAGCCACTTTGCGGACGCCGACCAGGGGCTTCTTAGGTTTCCCCCCCTTCCCCGAAGTCCCCTCAAAGAGGCGATCGATCGGCCGAAATAGAAACTCCATGTAGACCGTTTGCGGGCAGGCCCAACCGCACCACACGCGGCCCGCGATGGCCGTCGCCAACACGACCGACAAGAAGATCAGCAGCATTCCCAGCGCGAGCAACAGCGTGTCGGTGGCCAGGAACGTGGTGCCCAGGATGGTGAACTCCCGCGCGGCAACGTCCAGGAGGATTGGCGGTTTCCCACCGATGCTCAGGTGGGGCAAGGTGATGAACACGATCGCTAATAAATAGGCGATGATGCGGCGTCGTTTCCAAAACCTGCCGGTGGACAGCAACGGATACATCCAACGCCTGGAGCCGTCGCTTTCCAACGTGCTCAGGACATGCTCGGGCGAGACCAACAGCGTTTCGTCGAAACCGTCATGGCTGGCTCGGCTGGGGCCGAGGACCGGTAACGAGTTGCGTGCCGCGACTGCCGTCTCCAGCCCGCCCGACGAAGGCTGCTCGCGACCAACGCGTTCATGCTCTTGGGATGGGTCCTTCCGTTCGGGAGAATCCGCTATTCCCATCTTCGTTCACCCTGTCTTCGATACAGTTCCGGTCCTGAAAATCCGTCAGCGTCGCACGCGCCAACAATGGAGAAAGAGCGGCCAGAAGTGTGGTCGGGGACGACCTAACCGGCGAGGGCGGGCGATGGAGGTTCAAGGCTCGCAGTCGTCGACGAGCCAGGTTGCCCTGCGAAGCTCCTGCCCTCAACTCACCCCATTCTTCCGCCAGTCCAAGGGATCTGCAAGCCAAATCGGAGGGATCGCGACAATTCACCACTGATGCCGCGGCAGGTGGATGCCCAAGGACACGGCCTGCGGCGGGTGCTGAAATCTAGCTCAGCCCTTGAGTCGCTTCGCCACTTGGGGGGCGAAATAGGTGAGCACCGCATCGGCGCCGGCACGTTTGAATGCCAGCATGCTTTCGATCATGACCTTGTCGAGATCAAGCCAGCCGCGCTGAGCCGCGGCCGACAGCATCGCGTATTCACCGCTCACCTGATAGGCGAAAACCGGCACGGCGAACTCATCCTTGACGCGGCGGATGATATCCAGATACGGCATGCCGGGTTTGACCATCACGATATCGGCCCCCTCGCGCAGGTCGAGGGCGACTTCGTGAAGCGCCTCGTCACTGGCCGTCGGATCCTGCTGATAGGTTTGCTTGTCCGCCGCACCGAGATTGCTGGCCGAACCGACCGCTTCACGAAACGGGCCGTAAAAGGCACTGGCGTATTTAGCGGCGTAGGAGAGGATCTGCGTTTCGCGGTGGCCGGCGTTTTCGAGCGCTACCCGAATCGCACCCACCCGCCCGTCCATCATGTCGCTCGGCGCGATTACGTCGCAACCCGCTTCAACTTGCACAAGGGCTTGGCGGCACAGCATGTCCACCGTTTCGTCGTTGATGACGTAGCCGTGTCGTACCAAGCCGTCCTGACCGTGGCTGCTGTAGGGATCCAACGCGACGTCGCAGATCACGCCGACCGCGTCGCCGACCTCCGCCTTGACGGCGCGGACCCCTCGGCAGACGAGATTTTCCGGATTGACCGCTTCGGCCGCATCGGGCGTCTTGAGCTGCGGGTCGGTGGCGGGAAACAAGGCGATCGCCGGGATGCCCAACGCGGCCGCATGCGCGGCGGCGCGGCGGAGCGGATCCAAACCGAGGCGTTGTACCCCCGGCAGCGACGGGATGGGCTGCTCGGCGGACGGGTCATCGATCAGGAACAGCGGCCAGATCAGGTCATCGACGCAGAGGTGGTGTTCACGGACCAAGCGACGCGACCAATCGTGACGCCGCAGTCGGCGCATGCGGACGCTCGGAAAGTCTCCCCGGGGGGATTGAAACATGGCACTGCACGATGGGAGGGGAGACCGCGAGACCAAGGCACCTGCGGGATCGCGCGACGGGGGATATCAGTACCGACCTAAGCAAAGACAAACGTTTTGCCCACCAAAGCCGAAGCTGTTGTTGAGCGCGTAATCGAGTTGCGCTTCGCGGGCCACGTTCGGGATGTAGTCCAAATCGCAGTTCGGGTCGGGATTCTCGTAGTTGATCGTGGGTGGCAGGACCCCGTCTCGGATCGCCAGCAGGCAAACGATCATCTCCGTCACGCCGGCGGCGGCGATCAGGTGACCCATCATGCTTTTGGTGCTGCTGACGGGAACTTTCATCGCATGTTCGCCGAAAACCTGCTTGCAAGCCAACGTCTCCACTTTGTCGTTCACCGTGGTGCTGGTGCCGTGCGCGTTGACATAACCGATCTGTTCGGGACGCAGGCCCGCGTCGGCGATCGCCATTCGCATCGCGGCGATGCCACCGTGTCCATCGGGCGGGATATCGGTGATGCGATAGGCATCGGCGGTCGTTCCGTATCCGAGCACTTCGCCGTAGATCGTGGCGCCACGCCGGCGAGCTTGCTCCAGTTCCTCTAGGACGACCATGGCCGACCCTTCACCGAGCACGAATCCGTCGCGTTTGGCGTCAAACGGCCGACTGGCCTTGGTCGGCTCGGCGTTGCTGGTGGATAAGGCCGTTAACAGATTGAAGCCGGTGACGCCGAAGGGGTGGATCATGCTGTGGGTGCCGCCGGCGAGCATCACGTCCGCGTCGCCGCGTCGGATCATCTCGGTGGCCTCGCCAACCGCTTGGCTGCTGGCCGCGCAGGCGGTCAGGCAGTTGAAGTTCGGACCCTGGGCATTGAACATCGCGGCGAGGTGGGCCGCTGGCATGTTGGGTTCTTGTTCGAGTTCCTTCTCGGGGTTGAGCAGCGCCAGTCCCTGAGCGATGAACGCGGCGGCGTCGTACTGTCCGGTTTTGAGCGCAGCGGACATCATCTTGGTGAACGTCAGGAAGTCCTGATTCCCTTCGCCGCTACCCAAATAGACCCCGAACCGGACCGGTGAGATCGCGGCGTCCGCGATCCCGCTGTCCGCGATCGCCTGTTTCGCTGCTCCGGCGGCAAACTTGGTATGGCGTCCGCGATTTCGCCACAATTCGGCCGGCTCACCCGTGCTGGCGATATCCCAACCCTTGACCTCGGCGGAGATCTTCGTCGGAAAGCCGCTGGCGTCGAAGAGGGTCGTCGGCCCGACACCGCTGGCTCCTTCGCGGAGACCCCGCCATACCGTAGCGACATCGTGTCCCATCGGGTTGATCATGCCCAACCCGGTTACAACCACTCGACGACGCATGGATAACACTCGCTCCGACAATTACTTGGGGGATCAAATCTTTTCTGAAACGGCCAGCGGCTGACCGTCTCGGCCGATCCCGCAATCGAACAGCTTCATGATTCTTAGCATCTTGGCGAGGTCGCCCGGATGGAACAGGGAACCTTCCGCAAATCGCCCCTCTTCCAGGAACGCGAACATCAGATCGATTTCCGCTTGGGGTTCGCCATCGATATGGCTGGTGGCCGAAACGCGGGCACCGTGCTCCTGGGTCCCTTCCAGCCGTACGTGATAGCGGAGCTGATCACCCGGCAACGCCGGTCGATGAAACATCGCATCGCCGATCTTGGCTAAGACGACGCGTTTCTCCCACTCGAAATGTTCAGCCACCAAAATCCCACCCAGCTGAGCGATCCCTTCGATGATCAGGGTCGGGGGGAAATATGGATAAATCATGCAATAGTCGTCGATCACTTCTTGGTCCAGCGCGACGTTCTTGACGCCACGAGCGTGGGACCCGCTGACGAACTCGGTAAAGCGATCGACCCAAAACCAGCGCATTTGAATGGCCCGATCAGATTTTGGTCGCGACGTAATTGCACATATCGCCAACGGTCAGCAAGTTGCCGAAGTCCTGAACCCGAGGATTCTGCTCGAACTTGGACAGATCCGCCCACGGCATCCGCTTTTTCAGTTCGCTCATCCCGCCGGGGGTGACCAAGCCATTTTGAACGTATTGGCTGCTGGTCAGAATGTCCTCGGGCGACAGTTCCTCCCGGGGAATGCTGATCCCGAAGCTCTTTTCCAACTTGAACACGATGTCGAGGAAATCGATCGATTCAGCACCCAAATCGCCGACCAGCGTCGCATCCGCCGTCACCTCGTCTTCGTCAACGCCCAAAGCATCGACGAGCGACTCGCGGACTTGTTCGAAAATTTCTTCCTTCGTCATCGTCATTTCGAAAATCCTAACTTAAAAATCGGAACGTTTGATGGCAGCCGACGGGGTCGCCGGGTTGTCCAAAGAGCCAGTGAGTTATGCTTACCGAGCCGTCCATGAGGGCCGACAGGGCAATTCTCGAGACCACAATATTGCCGGGCGGGCACACACCGCAATTTGCCGAGCGGACACGCCGCAGCGAAAACTTAGGCACTCGTCGGCCCAGGCTTCCGGATCGGCAAACTTTAACCGATTTGACCCTCGACGGGAGACGGTGCTTGTCGGTTGCCAATGATTTTATCGATCGGCCCGAACAGCTCCTCGAACCGGACTCGCGATAAATTTCGCAATATCTCGTCGGTCTCCGCCGAGTTTCGGGTCCCGGTGGAGCATTTTTCCAAAACCAGTCGGGCCAAGACTGTCGTTCGGCCCGCTTTTTCGCCACTCGCCTTGACCGAAACGAGCGACCCTTCCGCTTTGGTCCGCTGGACTTTCACCCGCAGTGTTTCACCCGGACAGAGAAAGTCGCCGAACTTAACGCCTCGAACTTCCTTGAGCAGCACCAGCGGATCGGTAAAGTCACCGCCGCTCCGAACCATCCAAATGGCTGCCTGATGGAGTGCCTCAAGCATCATCACGCCGGGCATCACCGGGAATTTCGGGAAATGGTCTGCCAGATACTCTTCTTCCGCGCGAAGCGTCCGCTCGGCAACCAACCTTTCCCCCGGCACCAGTTCGATAATCCGGTCCAATTGGTTGTATTTCATATGATTTCGCGATTGACCCCAATCGGCCCGAATGTCTGACTTGCTTTCGCCACAATCCAGGGCGTCAGAATAGTGTTCTCGGGCGAACGCCTCAACGGGAGCTAGTTCGGTTCCGGTCAATCGTTGGGATCGTTATGATCGTCGCAACGCTCCCGCGGACGCGGTCCCGCCCCGAGTGTCATCCGGCCGAAACGCCTGTCGACTGATGACCGATCCGGCAGGCGGCTCGCCACCCCTTGGTCCGCCCGACAGCCGATTGTCCTCCAAACCCATTGTCCGCCAAAATCAAAGATGAAGACCGACGAATTACGGGAAAAGTACCTGGCTTTTTTCGAGAGCAAGGGTTGCGTTCGCCAGGCCAGTGATGTGCTGGTGCCGACTTGGGATCCTTCGGTGTTGTTCACCCCGGCGGGGATGAATCAGTTCAAGGATCATTTCCTCGGCAAGGTAAAGCTCGATTTTACCCGTGCGACCACCTGTCAAAAATGCCTCCGGACCGGTGACATCGATAACGTCGGGCGGACCGCGTTTCACCATACGTTTTTCGAAATGCTCGGCAATTTTAGCTTCGGGGACTATTTCAAACGGGAAGCGATCCACTGGGCGTGGGAGTTTTTGACCCACAAGAGTTGGCTCGGGATCGATCCCCAGCGGTTGAGCGTCACGGTCTACAAGGACGACGACGAAGCCCGGCGAATTTGGTCCGAAGAGATCGGCTTGCCGTCGTCGCGGGTCGCGGGGATGGAAGAGGACGAAAACTTCTGGCCGGCGAGCGCCCCGACCCTGGGGCCCGATGGGGTGTGTGGCCCCTGCAGCGAAATCTATTACCAGTTGGACGGCGGCGGGTCCGTCGAAATCTGGAACCTGGTCTTCACCCAGTTCAATCGGATCGGCGCCCCGCCGGATAACCTGCGGCCGTTGCCAAGTCAGAACATCGACACCGGGATGGGGTTGGAGCGCTGTGCGAGCGTGCTGCAAGGGGTGCCGACGAATTATCACATCGACATCCTGCGGCCGATCGTGGAAGCGGCTGCCGAGGTCACCGGCGTCCCCTACGACTATCAAAGCGACAATGGCCGGCGTTTGCGGCGGATGACCGACCATGTCCGCGCTTGCACGTTCGCGGTGCATGAGAATGTCTACCCCGGTGCCAACGGCGCCAAATACGTGATTCGCCGTCTGATCCGGCGAGCGGTGTTGGACGGCCATCAGATGGGCTTGCGTGAGCCCTTCCTTTATCAGTTAGTCGGCGCGGTGGCCGAGGCGATGAAGTCGCCCTTCCCCGAACTGTCCGAGACCATTCCTCGTGTCGCCGAAGTGATTCGCGCCGAGGAACAGCGATTTTTCTCGACGATCGACGTCGGCTTGGATCGGATCGAGAAACTGTTCGGCCAGATGGGCTCCGACGGCGTGGCGACGGTCGACGGCGGTCGCGCGGCGGAGCTTTACACCAGCTTCGGTGTCCCACCGGAATTGCTCCAACAACTCGCGGCCGAGCGGGGGTTCACCTTCGACTGGAACGGCTACCAATCGGCGATGCAGACGCATGCCGAAGTCAGTGGCGGCGAGCAGGCACGCCTGTTCCAAACCGGCCCGCTGGAAACGCTCAAGGAGGCGATTCGCGAAACGCCCTTCCGAGGCTATGAGCAAACTTCCTGTCAGTCAGTCGTGAAGGGCATCATTTTCGGTGACGGCCAAGGCGACGAAGACCAGGGGATGTTGCTGAGCCACGTCACCGAGACCGATTTGGCCAAGGACCGCCCCTCCGGAAGCGGCCACGCGCCCCTGCGTTTGGTCCTGTCCGAGACTCCGTTCTACGCCGAATCGGGCGGTCAGGTCGGCGACACCGGGGCGATCGAGGGTGACGACTTCCGTTTCGCGGTCACCGACACCCAGCGGCACGGCGGATTGATCGTCCATCATGGGCATCTGCTCTCGGGCAAGCTGCACGACAACGTCGCCTGCACCGCAACGGTCGACGTCGCCCGTCGGGATGCGCTCCGCCGCGCCCACTCGGCGACTCACATCCTGCATCACGCCCTACAGCGGAATCTCGGTAAGCATGCCCAGCAGCAGGGGAGCAAGGTCGACGCGGACTGGCTGCGATTCGACTTTTCGCAACCGCACGCGATCGGTGACGAGACGTTGGCGAAGATCGTCGCGGATGTCACGGCCAAGGTGGCCGACGACGAGCCGATCGGCTGCCAGATCGTCTCCTTGGCCGAGGCCCGGCGAGCCGGTGCGATGATGCTGTTCGGGGAGAAATACCCCGACCCGGTGAGGATGGTTTCGATGGGCGAGTTCAGTCGCGAACTGTGCGGCGGCACGCATCTCGATGCCACCGGCCAGATCGGTTCGTTCGAACTGATCGCCGAAGAAAGCGTCTCCGCGGGGACGCGCCGCGTGATCGCCTTGACCGGCGATAAGGCCCGCCAGTATCGGGACTCGATCCTAGACGTGGTCAAGGCGGCCTGCGCGAATCTCGGCTGTTCCGCCGAACGTTTGACCGAAAAGGTCAGCCAGTTGGTCGCTGACGTCCGGGCGATCAAAAAGGACATCGCGGCCGGCAAAACGGGTGAACGTCAGGCTTTGTCGCCGGTGTCGCCGGCTCCCGCCACGGCCATCGACTATTCACTCGCCAAGTCCCAGTTGCGAGAGGCCGCCCGCTTCCTCAACGTCGCTCCGATCGACGTCGCCGACCGGATCGGAGTGTTGTTCGACGAACGGGAAAAACTGCTGACGGAACTGCGGGATTTGGCCTCCGGTGGCCAGTTGTCGGCGGCCGATCTGCTCGCTCAGGGCGAGGTCGTGGGCGACGTGGTTGTGGTCGTTGCCGATACCCCGGGCGGGAATCCGAATCTGATGCGAGGCTGGATCGACACGATCCGCAAGAGCAGCGATTCGCCGGTGGCCGTGCTGCTCGCATCGACACAAGACGGCAAAGTGCTCCTGGTGGGAGGCCTCAGCCGGGCGCTCGTCGACCGAGGGCTGAGCGCCGGGACCTGGGTTGGAGATGCGGCCAGGGCGGTCGGTGGCGGTGGCGGTGGACGCCCAGACTTGGCCCAAGCCGGCGGCAAGGACTTGGCTAAGTTGCCTGAGGCCTTGCAGGCGGCCAAGGCGCAGATGCGGACTTGGTTGGGTTGAAATTGAGAAGTTGCTAGTTCCAGGCCGCGGGGGTTTCCGTTGACGGATCTCGCGCGGCGCCCTTTCGAAGCTGCGAGAATCCCGTGACTGATGCCCCTTCTTCGCTTTCCGGTAATGCGCTCGACCCCGCTCTGATCGGGGGCGTGCCGACAGCGGCCGATTTCGCGAGGCTGACACAGCATCGTGCGATCGTGCTCTTGACCGACGGCTTTTCGACTCCGTTTCTTGCCAAGACGGCGATCAACCTGCTCAAGTATCGCAACGACGACATCGCCGCCGTGTTGGAAACGGCCCAACCCGCCAAGACCACCGAGGAACTGCTCGGTGTCGGTGGCCAGGTGCCGGTGATCGATCGACTGTCAGCCGTCGCCAAGGCTGATGCGCTGTATGTCGGGATCGCGCCGCCGGGGGGCAAGCTGCCGCCGGCTTGGCGACCGATCATTCTGGAAGCGATTCGGCGTCGCCTGGACATCGTCTCGGGTTTGCATGAGTTTTTAGCCGAGGATGCCGAATACTTGCGGACTGCGCAGGAGCACGGGGCGCGGTTAATCGACGTCCGACGAAACCGCCATAAAACGACCGGTACGGGGCGTGCTTTTCGCTCCGGCAACTGTCGGGTCCACGCCATCGGCCAGGATTGCAGCATCGGCAAAATGGTCGCTTCGCTGGAGGTGCAGTTGGGGCTCCAAGCCGCCGGCCAGGACGCGGTGTTCCTGGCGACTGGGCAGACCGGGATTATGATCTCCGGCACAGGGGTGCCGATCGACTGCGTCGTTTCGGATTTCGTCAGCGGCGCGGCTGAGGAAATGGTTGCCGAACACGAGAATCACGACTTCGTGTTGATCGAGGGGCAAGGTAGCCTGACCCATCCGGCGTTCTCGGCCGTGACCCTCGGTTTGCTGCATGGCTGCGCCCCCGACGGGCTCATCTATTGCTATGAGGCGGGCCGAAAGATCGTCAAGGGGTTCGACCCCATTCCCATCCCGGATTTGGGAAAGCAGCTCGATTTCTGTTTGACGGCCGCCAATTTCCGGCACCCCTGCCGTCTGATCGGCGTCGCGATCAATTCGCGAGCGTTGACCCCTGACCAAGCCGCGGCGGAGATCGAGCGGGCCGAGCGGCGATTCGGGGTGCCCGCCTGCGACGTGTACCGCAACGGTCCCGATAAGTTGGTCCGGGCCACGATCGAATTACGACGCTCGCTGGTGAGGGAATGATGGAACTGAGGCTGCATCGATTGGAACTGCCCCTGGCCGATCCCTTCACCATTGCCCGGGGCACGATCACAACTCAGCAGAGCTTGGTTGTCGAACTGCGGGATGGCCCGTGGTCGGGATTGGGTGAGGTCACCGTTGACCATTATTACGGCCACACCTTCGAGTCGATGACCCGTTCGCTTGCCGCCGCTCAGGGCGAACTTGGCCGGTACGCGAGCGAGTCACCCGAGGCGGTCTGGGAACGGATGCTCGCCGTGATGCAGGGCGACCGATTCGCGCTCTCGGCACTCGACATCGCGGCCCACGACCTGTGGGGCAAACGGCTGGGGAAACCCTGCTGGCAAGCTTGGGGTTTGACTTGGTTCGCGGTGCCCGATTCGAGCTACACCATCGGCATCGATCGCATCGAGAAGATGGTCGAAAAGCTCGAGAAACAGCCCGGTTGGGGGACCTACAAGATCAAGCTCGGGACGCCCGATGATCTCGAGATCGTCCGGGCCTTGAGGCAGCACACGGCAGCCCGATTCCGTGTCGATGCGAACTGCGGATGGTCGGTCGAGCAGACGATCGCCATGGCGAAAGAGTTGGATCAACTCGGTGTCGAGTTCATCGAACAGCCTTTGCCGGCCGAGGCTCCCGGGGAGGATTGGCACGAGGTTTATCAGCATTCGGTATTGCCACTGATCGCCGATGAGAGCTGTCGCACCGAGGCCGATGTCGCTGCCTGCGTCGATCGCTTTCACGGGATCAACGTCAAGCTCTGCAAGTGTGGCGGTTTGACCCCCGCTTTGGGAATGCTGAGGCAAGCTCGCCAACTCGGATTGAAAACCATGGTCGGCTGCATGGTCGAAACGTCGATCGGGATCAGTGCCGCGGCCCAGTTGTTACCGCTGCTCGATTATGCCGACCTGGATGGGGCGGTGCTGTTGGCGACGGATCCGGTTTCCGGCGTGCGGATCGACCGCGGCCGCGTCAGTCGCCCCGAGTTGCCGGGGCTGGGTGTCCGGTGGCAAGCACATCACACTCCTTCGTTTCCGTCTTCATAATCCGAGCGTCGTATGCGAGTTCAGGTGGTGATCCCGGCCAGGCTGGCGTCGACACGACTTCCCCAAAAGATGTTACGGATCGTTGGTGGCAAATCGATCCTGCGTCACACCTACGAGTCGGCCTCCCGATCCGGCGTCGCCAGTGGTGTGATTGCGGCGGTCGATGACCCGCTCCTGGCTCGCGAAGTCGAATCGTTCGGCGGGACTTTTCGGATGACCAGTCCGGCTTGCCCGAGCGGTACCGATCGGGTTGCCGAAGTGGCATTGGGGCTGCCGGAAATGGAGATCTTCGTCAACGTTCAGGGAGACGAGCCCGAAATTGATCCGGCGGCGATCGACTTGGTCTCGCAAACCTTGATCGACCATCCGGAAGCGGACATGGCGACGGTCGCCAAGCCGATTCGCGACGCCCGCGTTTTGGCCGACCCCAATTGTGTCAAGATCGTCATGGGGCAGCAGAATCGCGCGATCTTGTTCAGCCGTGCCCCCGTGCCTTACGCCCGCGAAGGGATCACGCAGGAATGGCTCGACCGGGAGCCACCGCTGTATTGGCATCACGTCGGTTTATATGCCTACCGCCGCGACTTTTTGCTCTGGTTCACCCGCCAACCGCCCGCCGCGATCGAGCAAGTCGAAAAGCTAGAGCAGTTGCGGGCGATCGAGGCTGGCCGCCCCATCTTCGTCGCGCGGATCGAACACGCCGCGGCCGGGATCGACACGCTCGAAGATTACCTCGCCTTCAAAGCCCGCTTCGAAGGACGATCAGCCTGAGCGGCGGAAGACGTATTCGTTGCAACCCCAGCCGTTGCCAACCGTCTTGATGCGGCGGAGGGAAAAGCCGGCTTGGACCAGCGGGTTGATGATCTCGTCGGGGCTGGAAACTTCGAACGGCCAACCGCCGATCCAGTCGACCCAATCGTGCCAGACCGACATTCCGCGGTCTCGACGCTTGGCTTCCCAATCCTGCACCGGAAGCGGATTGCGCCCCGACAATAATCTCGCCGTGGCGAAGCGAACTTCGTACCAACAGGCGATCGCCGCGACATAGACGGGCCGGAGGAAGGACGGCAGGATATGGTAGAAGCGTTTGATCGCGGCCCACCGCCGGCTCGCGCCACCTTGATCGTGATAGATCGCTAGCACGAACAATCCGCCCGGAGCTGTTCGTTCGCGTGCCAGTTCGATTGCCCGTCGCATCTGTCCGGTGTGGTGGAGCACCCCCCAGGCGTAGACGATGCCGAACTGACCGAGGGAAGTGACAAAATCAACATCCAGGATCGAACCCTGTGCGATCCGCCAATCGTTGGTCGGCTGGGAGCCAGTGGTTTGCGTGGCGTTGTCCGCCCCCGACTCGCTCGCACACCAGCGCGTGCGCAGGCTTTCGGTACAGCGGACACAGGCTTCGTCAGGGTCGAACGAAGTTACCCTCGCGCCCGCCATTCGCGCGACGAGGCTGACCAAACCGCTCCCACAGCCGATGTCCAGGAACGACTGGCCGCGAAGATCTTCACCATCCAGCAACGCGTCGAGCGATCTCGCGGCCGCTTCGATTCGTGCCCCGTCGACGGTCCGCAGGAAGTCCTGCCAATTCAGGCCGAACTGGAAGCGTGTGGGTGTCGTCGTGTCGGGCATGCCGGAAGATCGTAATTCGTTAGAAGTCGGGGACGTCGCGGCTTCGCTTGGGCATCGTACCCGCCAGTGGGCGGGACCGCGGGTTGGCTTGACGGGTTGGCTTGACGGGGGCGCCGGCGCGGCCTGCTGACCTCCCATTCGACCTGCTGCCGCGAGGCAATCGGCACCGAACGGAGCCCTGAAGGAGGTCATCCGAGAAGTCTAGCCCATCAAATCAGCCTCGTCCGCGGCGTTTGGGATTTGTTAGGCTGAGCAGGGTCTGAGCCGTCATGGTCGAAACCGGTCGGCCGAGTTGCCGTTCCTTGGCCTTGATTACCCGCGACAGGGGGCGTGCTCCCTCTTGTCAGGTGGCCGCGTCCCCAACCCGACAACCACCGTTGAAGCGATCGCCATGCGCCGCACCCTGTTTTTGATTCCGCACGACATCGCCTCGATCCCACTCTTCGGCTTCGGCTGGCTCCTCGCGTTGCTTGTGCTCGGCGTGATCGCCGTTTCGGTCAAGCAGATCGCTTCGGGCGGTCGCCTGGCCGATTACTGGGCTCGGAACGGCCTGTTTTGGGGATTGCTCGCGGCGGTCGTCATCTGGGGGTTGCCGCTGGCCGAACTGGAGAATGTCGATGGTCAAAAGGTCGGATTGCCCGTCCGCGGCTATGGCGTGATGTTGCTCTGCGGCGTCGTCGCGGGGGTCTGGTTGGCGATCGAACGGGCTCGTCGTTATGGGCTGGTTTCCGATGTGATTTGGGGGATCGCGCCGTGGGCGATTATCGGCGGCTTGCTCGGGGCACGGCTGTTTTACGTGATCGAATATCGCGACCAATTTTTCGTCAGTGATCCGCTGACGACACTCCGCCGGATCGCGAATTTTACCGAGGGGGGCTTGGTCGTCTACGGCTCGTTCATCGGCGGGTTCTTGGGGGGGATCTTGTACATCCTTCGCCAGGGATTGTCCGTCCTGACCGTGGGGGACGTGATCCTGCCGACGCTGTTCATCGGTTTGGCGTTGGGACGCATCGGCTGTCTCTTCAACGGTTGCTGCTACGGCGCCGCCTGCGATGACCAATGGTGGGCACTCTACTTTCCCAACGGCAGCCCGGTCTATCAGGACCAACTCGTCAGCGGCCAACTGGTCGGGATCGAACTGTCCCCCGACCGTCAGCAGGTCACGGCCGTTCGCCCCGGTTCCCTCGCCGCGGCGAAGGGGATCCAGGTCGGGCAACCGGTCAGCCATCTGGGGCTGGTCCGATCGAGCGAAGCGGCTGACCCGGCTCGTCCGGCTGAAGAAACGCCGTTGGGTTTGGTCGCCGAAATAGGTGGTCGCGAATTTTACTGGTCGGCGAACGAATTGCCGGCGCGTGCCGGCCCGGTCTTGCCGAGTCAACTCATCAGTTCGGCCGGCGCGCTGCTGCTCTGTCTCGGGCTCTGCCTCGCCTCGCGATTCATCCGCCGTCCGGGGATGATCCTGTTCGCCGCCGTCATCGGCTACGCGGTGATGAGGTTCGCGATGGAAATGCTGCGAAATGATGAGCCGGGGCAATTTGGGACCGAGTTGACGATTTCCCAATGGGTCAGCGTCGTGGTCTTCGGGATCGCGTCGATCTCGTTGGTCCTGGTGTTGCTCCGGGACCGCCGGCGAACCGCGGCGGAACCGGCGGTTGCGGAAAAGGTCAGCCCGGTTTAGCCGCTGCTGCCGGGCCAGGCCGATTGTCACCGGTTGGTTAATTCTCAGCGTTTGCGCATCACTCGCTGCAGGCCCCGCTCGGCTTCACGCTTTTTGATCGTTTCGCGTTTGTCGTGCAATTTCTTGCCGCGGACGAGTCCCATCACGCATTTGGCGATGCCGCGTTCGTTGAAATAGACCCGCAGCGGAATCAGTGTCAGCCCCCGCTCGCGTGCCATCCCGGCGAAGCTTTCGAACTCGCGAGCGTGTACCAACAGCTTGCGTGGACGCCGTGGGTCGTGGTTCCACATCCCGGCGTTGTGGTAATGGCCGATGTCGGAACCGATCAGCCACAGTTCCCCTTTCTGAACGCGGATATAAGCCTCGTCGAGCGACAGTTTTCCTTCCCGCATCGATTTCACTTCGCTGCCCATCAGCGTCATGCCGCACTCCACGCTGTCGATCAACTCGTACTGAAACTTGGCCTTGCGGTTCTCGGCGATCGATTTGAAACCGGCGCCCGCGACGGGCTTTTTGCCCGCCGATTTTTTCCCGCCCGAGCCCTTTTTCGCGGCGGTTCCGGGTGAGGCGGGTAGGGTTACTGATTTCTTTTTGGACATCTTGGACGAGGCAGCGGTAGGGAAAGGCCGGTCACGCGTAAGCATCGCGATCGCGGTGCGGACGGATCAGTGTATCCCAAGGACCCGGAGGCGGGCGAGCGCTGTAGGATATCCCTTGAACCGGCCCCCGCTCGCCGGAACGATCTGTAATCGCCCCGAGGAATCATTGATGCTGCTGCAGGAAATGAGTTGGCCCGCCATTGGCGCTTTGTCGAAGGACACGCCGGTGATCATTCCGATCGCCGCGGTCGAACAGCATGGTCATCACATGCCGCTGGATACCGACAGTCAGCTGTTAGGGGAGATCGTGAGGCGGGTTCACCATCGTTATCCCGATTCGATCTTGGTCACCCCGCTGATGTGGCTCGGCAATTCCCATCACCACCTCGACTTCCCTGGCACGCTATCGTGCGAGCCCCGCACCTACTTGGATCTGCTGGCCAGCCTGCTCGATAATTTGATCGCGCACGGCTTCCGCCGCCTGCTGTTGCTCAACGGCCATGGCGGCAACGACGTTCCCGGCAAGCAGGCCGTGTTCGAAGCCCGGCAACGGTATCGGGACCGCGACGACCTGTTGTTGCTGTTTACGACCTACTGGTCGTTGGGGCGAGGCCCGGCCGCGACGATGCCCGAACTCCGCCAACAGGAGATGGGGCATGCCTGCGAGTGGGAAACTTCGATGATGCTGCGGCTCAGTCCGCACTTGGTCGGAGACTACCGGGGTGCCGCGGAGATTCCACATGGCAATTCGTTCCTGCCCGCGACGCGCGGCTGGCTGACCCAAGATCGCTCCCAGGTGGGGCACATCGGCTTTCCCCACCTGGCGACTGCGGAAAAGGGCGAGCACCTGTTCGCTACCTTCAGCCAGGATGTGGGGGATTGGGTCCAGCGAGTGTTGAATTGGGACGGTACTTCTTGGGAGGGTTGAATCATGATCTCACGTCGACAATTTGTCGCATCTTTACCCATCGCGGCATCCTGCTTGGGAGCCGCGGTGTCCGGGGGCGGATCCACGGGAGCGGCTGAGGTCGCGGAACCTGGCCGCCGCAAGCGAATCGCGTTCTTGGGAACGAGCGTTTACCAGCATTCCCACGCCCAGCATTTCCTCGACCGGTTTGCGGCCGGCTATGCCATCGGCGGACGCTGGGTCAAGCCGCAGGTCGACGTGGCCTCGGTCTTCATCGATCAATTTCCCGCAAACGATATCGGTCGCCAGCGGATTGCGAAGTATCAGCTTCGCCAGGTCCCGTCGGTCGCCGAAGCGTTGACGCTCGGCGGCTCGCGGTTGGCGGTCGATGGCGTCGTGATCATCGCCGAGCATGGCGAATACCCTGACAACGATCGCGGGCAACGGCTCTATCCGCGATACGCTTGGTTCAAGGAATGCGTGAAGGTCTTCGAGGCCAGCGGTCGCAGCGTGCCCGTGTTCAACGACAAGCATTTGTCGACGAATTGGGATGAATGCGTCGAGATGGTGGCCGATTCCGAGCGGCTCGGTTTTCCGTTTTATGCAGGCTCGTCGTTGCCCGTCACCTGGCGCCTGCCAGCGGTCGAAATGCCTTATGACACGCCCTTGTCGGAAAGTGTCTGCGTCGCTTACGGCGGGGTCGATAGTTACGATGTTCATGCCCTGGAGACCGCGCAGTGCATGTCCGAGCGACGTGCTGGCGGCGAAGTCGGGATTCGTTCCGTCCATGCCGTTCGCGGTGCCGCCTGCTGGGCGATGCTGCGGGATCGTGAGGTCACGCGCAAACTGTTCTTGTCGGCGTTGATGCGCAGCCATAACCTGCCGGTCGAAACGGGCTACCCCTCCGCGCCGGTCGATATGCCTTGGGCGGAGGCCAATCTTCCGGACACGATCGCTTATTTCGTGGAGCACCTGGATGGCTTCCGCACGACGATTTTCCTGACCAACATCCGCGACTTCAATTACGCCGGAATGCGGTCGGATACGGGGGAGATCATCGGCTGTCAGTTCATGCTCCCCATGCCTGGCCGCGGCGCTACCACCGCCGACTTTTTCACGCCGCTGGTTCAGCACGTCGAGAAAATGTTTGTCACCGGCGCGACGACCTACCCCATCCGGCGGACGCTGCTGGCGTCGGGGATGGTCATCGGCGGAGTCGAGTCGCTGTTCGCCGGCCAGACGCCCTATGCGACTCCCCGGATGGCGATCGCCTACCGTGGCCCCCGCGAATCCGCCTTCTGGCAGGAATGAGCGGTTGATTCGCCACAGCCGTCCCCGAGATCGCGATGAGCACAACCGGGGGCGGCCATGCTGCAACCCGCTCGCTCATGCATCTGTTAAGCTTCCTGAGGGCTGCTCACCGGCTCCTACCCCGCCACCGACTCACCCACCCCTGCCCCGCCCTTCGCGCTGAGGACTTCATCATGCGGCGTCATCTACTGGCTTTGTCTCTGGGATTATGTTGCTGCTCGATCGATGCCGGCGGGGCGCTCGGGGCCGATCCGGAGCCGACGAAGGTGATTCGAGCCGGCATGATCGGGCTCGACACGTCTCACGTGCCGGCGTTCACCAAGATCTTCAACCAGGCGGATGCCAAGGGCGACTTCGCTCAGATCCAGATCGTTGCCGGGTATCCAGGCGGCACCGACATCCCCGCCAGCCGGGATCGGGTTGCGGGGTTCACCGAGCAGGTGCGCGGGATGGGCGTCGAGATTGTCCAATCGATCCCCGAATTGCTGGAAAAGGTCGATGTGGTGTTGCTGGAGAGCGTCGACGGCCGAATCCATCTCGAGGAGGCGATTCCGGTCATTCTGGCAGGCAAGCCGCTGTTCATCGACAAGCCGGCTGCCGGTTCGCTGGCCGATACGATCGCGATTTACGACTTGGCTAAGCAGCATGGTGTCCCCGTGTTTTCCAGCTCGTCACTGCGATTCAGCCCCTCGGTTCAGGCCCTGGCCAATGACGAGTCGCTCGGGGAAATCGTGGGAGCGATGACTTGGGGACCCTGTTCCTATCAGGCGGGGACGCCTGATCT
>DITY01000147.1:34480-82944 GCA_002422955.1 Planctomycetaceae bacterium UBA6172 | reverse complement strand
AATATGCCGGGACGGAGGCCGACGCTGCCCAAGCGTTCGAGAAGTTGGTCGCATCGCTGGGCGCGGACGCGGCACCGAGGAATCGGCAATGGGCGCTCAGGGCGATCTCACGTCAGAAGTTGTCGGTGGAGCAGGCCGAGCGTTTGGCAAAGTCTGTCACTGGACTGGGGCCGATGGAAATCAGTGGCGCGTTGGCGATCCTGCGTCCGTTCCATCAGGAACCGGTCAACCGACAATTGGTCGAGTCCCTGTCGATGGCCGAATCCTTGGCGACGTTGCCCGGTAGCTTGATCGAAGATCATTTCGCCGAGCATCCGGAGGGGATCCGCGAGTTGGCAACGGAGTTGCGGCGTCGCCACGGGGGCGACCAACTGGAACTTCAGCGTGAACGGCTGCGCGGTCTGACAGGCGAAATGCCCGCTGGCGATCCGCTCCGCGGCTTTCAGGTATTCCGCAGCAGCAAGGCGGCCTGCAGTGCGTGCCATGCGGTCGGCTATCACGGCGGCAAGATCGGTCCTGATTTAACTCGCATCAACCGGATCCGGACGGCCGATGATCTGTTGGAGGCGATCGTCTACCCCAGCGCCAGCTTTGTGCGGAGTTATGAGTCCTATTTGGTCGTGACCGACGACGGCCGGGCGATCAGCGGTTTGATCGCGGATGAAGATGCGACGTCGCTCACGCTGGTTACGGGTATCGACCAGCGGATGCGGGTCGAGCGGGATGAGATCGCCACCTTCCAGCCGAGTCCCGTCTCCATCATGCCGGCGGGCTTAGAACAGCAATTATCGCTGCAGGAGCTTGCCGACTTGCTGGCGTTTCTGAAGTCGGAGCGGTAGGCCGAGCGGTCCGCGAAAACACTGGGAACGCCCACGCACTGGGAATGAGAAATTCCCTTGCGGGGTGATTCAGGGGCGTGATTGGCTAGGACTCACGAGCCAGGCAATTTTCGATTGCCTGGTAAGCCTCGCCGATTCAAATTTCGGGTGGTTACCAGCACTCTTCCGCAAGCGGAAGAGTTGCTGTGGCGACCTCGGGCCTTCCGACCGCTTACCCGCAGGCGGCGCGCAGTCGCTGCGTGCCGAGGGCAGACCCGTTGTCGAGCGATTTGGTGCCGGGACGCGATTCCATCGTCAGAGTGACCGCTTCGCTTGTGTTGGGGGACATCGATGGCGGTTCGGCCAACGGGGCCAACTCGCCTCGGACGATGCGAACGCTTGACGGCGCTTCGATCGCGAGGACCACGCGGTTGCCGGCAACTCTGTTCACGACCAAGACAATGTCTTCGCCGATCACCAATCGTTCTCCTACTTTGCGGCTGAGCACCAACATTTGCTATCTCCCTGCAATCTCAAAACTCACGAAACCGATCAAGCGAACGATGGGCAAGAAAAGCAAGCTTCATGCCAATCGGTGCGGCTCGAGTGCTTTTGCCGGGTTCGCGATCGAAATCACGGCCCCAACAGCATGAAAAGTCCAGTCGAAACGGGACTTCAAACGCTCGCTCGAAGCTCGCCGTACGAGATGCCAGGGCCGCTTCACCTACCCCGCCATCCCTGGTCAGCCGCCCGGCAACTGTCTCATAATGAGACTCGCGGCTCAGGTTGCTTGACCCAGGGGCAGTATCTCGGGGGCATTTGACACGTTAGGTCAAACCGGAATCGGAATTCGAAGAATCGCGAAAATGGTTGCCGGGCAGGTGAATTTCCTCGGGGAGCAGGCGGACTACTGCGCGGTCGACTTGCTGCCTTGGGGCCCGCCCGAGATGGGTCGGTCCATGGGGAGCGGTCGAGCGGCGGTGGCAAAACCACGCCGGTAGAGGTGTTCTTTGAGTTGCCGGAACTCGGCGAAGCTATCGGGGTAAACCCACACCGTGATCGTCGTTCTGTCGGGACTACGTCCGGCCAATTCGATATCGAGTAGGCTGGCCTGATTCGCGATCACTTGAGCGAGCGGTTGGCCATGGGGTTCGCTGATCGGTTCGACGACCATCGAAACCATTTGGATGCGGGTGGCGGAACCGACACGCCCATTTTGGCTGATCGTTTCCCGCGACTTCTCCATTTCGTATCGGGCGATGAAACCTTGGATCGGTCCGACGGCGGAATCGGAACGGCCGTCACGGGAGCTAGCGACCGACCGTTCGAATTCATTGCGGATCTCTGTGACCAAGCGATCGATCGGAACGACCGCCAAGCGGCCTCCCTTGAGGCGGAAGTGAAGTTCTTCGCCGAACACGGTCTTGGCCATGGGGGTTGGCAGGTGTGAAACGGCCACGACCGGCTTGTCGGTCTTTTCGGCTTGGGCGCGAGTGGCTTGCAACGTCTCGAGTTCCGACTTGGCGGAGACGAGTTTGGCCTCGACGCGGCCACGCTCGACCGCCGCGGTGTCCAGTCCCAACTGCTCCTCCTGCCAGGCTCGCTTGGCCATCTCGAGCAGGTCGATTAGTTGATCACGTCGGGCTTTCGCAGCCGCCAGCTCGGCATCACTAGCACGAATATCTTGCTCCAGCTTCTGGGATTCGCTCAGAGCCGCGACCGCGCGGGCCGTCTCCTGGTCGAGGGCCAGGGCCTGCTCCTGGAGTTGCTCCGGCGTCGGTATCGACAGCGAGGTGTCCGGCTCCGCTTGTTCGCGGGTTTGGCGGATCGCTTCGGCAACCTCTTTACTGCTGCTGCCCAACACAACCACCAAGATGATCAGTACGCCGACGAGGTTGGCAACCACGTCGAGAAACGCATCGTGCCCCAGCTCGGGCGACTTTCCCGCACGGTTACGAGTGGCCATCAGCGCGCCTCCCGAGGTTCGATCACGAGGCCACTGCCGTCATACAATTGCCGCATCTGCTCGAATCGTGGCTGGGCACCCGTGGCGACGATGACATCCAGCACCGGCTGCCAGCGGGAGCCAGGAATGGAGGTGCCCCAGTTGCGGACCCGTTCGCGAACATCGGTCGCTAATTTCATCGAGGCCCGCTGAATGTCGCCATCGGCGAAGGGGTACGTCTTCGCTTCGCCTCGGCCGCCTTCGGGGAGGAGCACGAAACGATCCGGATGGCATTCGACCCGAATCGTGCGCAGCATTTCGGTCTTAGGCCCTGATATGGATTGTGGCGGCAAGGCCCAATCGCGGCCGACTCGCGTGACGGGTGGTGGCTCGTTCGTATTGCCGAAGCTGGCACCCACCGAAGGCGACTGCGAGCCGTCCGGGGGTGGGGTCGCGGAACCCGAGGCTTGGCTTCCGCCCGTCCCCCCTGCCGCGCCGGAGGCGCCGCTGGTCGAACTGCCAGCAGCCATGGAACCGCCGCTCCCGGTGGCTCTGGAGGCGGTGGCCGTGGCGGCGCCGTCGGAAGCTTGGTCGGCCGGGGGGCGATCTGAATTGGAGGGCGTTGCGGCCGAGTCGTTGCCGGCGTCGCTGCCGCTGGAGCTACCGGAGGCGTACGAAGCGTTAGGGGGCGGGGTCGCCGCGGGTGCCTCTCCGGCCTGCCCCCCAGGGAGCTGTCCCCCGCTGACATTGCCGTCGCCCGGTTGGCTTCCGAACTGGCCAGCGGCTGTACGGGTCGCGCCGGCCAGGTCGGCTTGGCCCGCGGGGTTACCGATTGCCCCAGAGCTGCCCAAACCGGTTTCTTGCCCCGAGCCCATTCCCTGACCCGAGCCGATTTGCTGACCGTTGGCAGACTGCGAGAACGGACGACCGGGGGATGTTTCGGTCAGGTAGTTGCCCTTGGAGCTGACGTTCGCTTCGCCTTGCGACCCGGCTGCGCTGCCCAGGGATTGACCGGCATCCGAGCCCGGGCGGAACTGCCCGATCGCCCCCTGTTGGTCACCACGGGACATGCTGGCTGCGGACAGCACGGGCAAGGACGAATTGGAAGCGAGAGCGGCATTGGGCCGTCGCCCCGCATTGGCTTGGGGAGCGACATCGCTTGCATCGCCGTAGCCACCGCCGATCCCACCTTGGGCCAAGGTGCCGCTCGCGTTTTCGGAGGGGAAACCAGAACGACCGCTCGGGTTGCTGGCGCCGGCACCCGAGTAGCCATTGCCTTGTTGGCCTGAGCCCCCTCCACCGCCGCGTCCCAGCTGAGCCAACATGACGGCGCGGCGATCCATCGCTTGCCGGATGGTCACGGCAACCTTGCCATCGAGAGCCGCATCGGGTGGGGGAAACGCCAATTCGACATCGGCGGGCAGGAGCTCATAACCGAACTGGTCATCCCATTGATGCATCGCGGCCCGTGCCACCGCGTAGGCCGCGATCCCGTCGGGCCGAATGATCAGCAAGGGATAGGGAGCGATAGCATCGCCATATTCCTTCATCGCGTGATAGCGGATCGTGCGGAGGGCGGCATCGAGGGGGTTGGGCATGCCCGGAATGGGTTCCAGATGCTCATTCGGGATGTGCCGGTCGCCCGGCTGCAGGTGGATGCCATCGGACCGGCATTCGATGTAGACCGGCCTACGGTCGGTACCATTAGGCCCTTGGTGCGGGACGATCACGATCCGCGGGGTCTGCGTTTGCAGCTCCTCCGCGAGCTTCGTGATCGCGGCTTGTTCTCGTTCGATATCCGCCAGCACTTGGTCGAGGGTTTGTTGAACTTGAATCACGTCCCCGTTTTCTTCGAGTGACTTTTCGACCTCGGTGGTCAAGGACTCGAGTTCCTCGCGAAGCCGGCGGCTGTGGTCTTCCAGATGGGCCAAGCGGTCGCGGCGTTCCTCGAGATCCGCCGTCTGAGACTCGCGAACCTTCACCGATTGCTCGCGATGCCACCTCGCCTCACGAATTCCCCGTTCGAGTTGGGCAGCCGTCTCCGTTAGCCTCTGCGTCTCGGCCGCCTCTGGTAGGGATTCCGTTGGCCGGTCCTGATCGGGCTTGGCCGCAGCCATGACTTCGCCGGCATTCTGAGCGACCATCGCCAGCATCAGAATCAGGGTGCCGAGCGTGCAAATCAGCACGGCCAGGAACGGGAACAAGTTGGGACTGAGCCCCCCGCGGCGACGGCCGCTCATGCCGCCCGCCTGCGGATCGGTTTGGGACGTGTGACCGACGTCGGAGTCGTCTCGGCGGCTGGTTCGGTGAGCGGATCGATCGACTGGCTGGCGGGTAGGGCCTGGGCGAGGTCGGCTGCCAGGGCGGCTTGAGCCGAGGGCGGCAGATGACGACTCAGTGCGTCCACCGCCCGGGCTAACGTCAGCATCGCCCCTGACAAGCCATCGGCCAGTCGTTGGGACGCTTGGGCATCCTCGGTTAGCTGGTCACAACGCTTGGCGACAACATCGTTCCAGCGGTTCCAGCGTTCGCCAAACTCGCTGCTCCACTGCTTCTCGACGCCGGCCAGTGCGTCCGCATGTTCGCGGAGCGCCGAAGCGTGCTCATCGAAGGCGTGCGAATGGATTTGCAAGACGGGAGCCAGCGTTTCCAACAACGATTGGCTCAGCCTGCGGCCGTTATCGTCGGCGAGCCCGCGCCAATGCTGCTGAGCCTCATCGATCGTCTGCCGCCAGAGGTCGGTCTGCGAGGCCAGCGATTGGCCGACAGCGACCCGAATCCCGTCGCAAAGCAGCGAGATCTGAGCGGCTGGATTTTCGACGTGATCGTCGGACGGGAGATGCGTGGACAGCAGGGTACCGACCCGCTGATCGATCTCGGCCAGCATCCGCTGCTCGGCGCGTTCGATCGGAAATTGCAGAAAGATCGCGCCGACAGAAAAGACCAAGCCGATCGCTGTGGTATCGAACGCCACATAGAGACCGGTTTTCAGTTGATCCACCGCTTCGGGGCCCTTCGTAAAATCGAGGCCGCCCAAGGTTTGCGTGATCCCAATCACCGTCCCCAAGAAACCGAGCATCGGGATCGCCCAGACGATGATTCGAACTAACGCGAAGGAATCGTGAGCAGCATCGAGATCTCGAGCCGACAGCTCCCGCTGGTCATCCGCGAGGTGACGGGTCGACGCTCGGGAGGCTTGGCGGCTAAGCAATTCGTTGAGCCGCAACACCAGGGGGCTGTTGCGGGCGGATGTGGGCAACTGTTCGAGCGCAGCGAGCCAACCGCGAGCGGCCCGCCCGGCGTCGTTCCGCACCACCCAGCGATCGGATTCGGACAACTGCGTGTCGACCGCCGGCGTCAGGTCGCAATCACGAATTCCCCTGGTCAGGAGAAGTTGTTCACGAACTCGCTTGGCTTTGACGGCCAAAATCGCCAGGCCGATCAAGAAGATGGCTGTCTCGGCGATCGCGACCGGGTGACCGAGAAAGTATCGCTGGACGAACGCCAGGGGCACTGCCCAGGCGAAAGTGAAAAAGGCGACGTTGAACAGCAAACCGAGTCCGATGTCCAGTAACCCGCCAACCGTGGGTCCGTCCGAGTTCGGCCGACCGCTGACATCGAGGGTGTCTGTGACCGGTTGCGATCCGTTTACTGGCTGTTTCGCCATGGGTCCGAGCGTCCTGCCGTTTGACTGGAAATCATGCGATCGCGACGAGCGTTGCCCGTGCCGCGACGAATAGGCAAACCGTGCCTTATCAGATCGGCTCCCACGACCCGCCAACTTGACGCATTCGGTACAAGCAGCAGGGTCGGGGTGGGCCGGACCTGCGAACGTCCCTTGTTCCATGAATCGAGGTTTGGATACAAGGCGAATTCGTGAGTCGGTCGATTTCACAACCTCGGCCGCGTTCAGTTTCCAGCTCCGCCCTAACCTTTCGACCCCGTTTGGGAAGCTTCAGATGCACACAGCGAACGGACTGTTCCTAGCGGCCGTGGCAACCTTAACCGTCGGGATCGTCATGGCGACCGCGGAGGACGGCCCGATCGTCGCCCAGGGGGTACCGACTCCACCGATCTTGTTGCAGCCGGTTTCAAGCTCGGGGCAGCCGCCTCAGTTGACGACGGCAGGCGATATGATCGGATTTTCCCGCGAACTTGGCGACGGAGTTCAGGCAATTACACTGATAAACGCGTCGCAACGGTGGATGGCTGTGTATCATATTGATGCCGCCGGACAGATCCGTCTCGCCAGCAGCCGCCCCCTGGACGCCGACTTCACCATCCAATTCAACGCCACTTCCCCGCTGCCCGACGAGATTCGTCGGCTTCAGGGAAAGTAGGGACGCCCCAGCGGCGTGGCGTGGGGCGAATGGCTGGCTGTCGGAGTTCGCGGCGCGAGTGGTCGCTGTCAGCCGATTCACTCATCAACCCATCGCATGCCCAGCAGAATTTCCCTCTCAAGGAGAAGGAAATTCTAAAACGTCGTCCCGAGCGGAGAGCTCTCGAACATGTCCAGCCAATTTTTGTCTTTGGAAGAAGCCGCCAAGCAACTTGGCATCAGCCCCGAAGAGCTCGTCTCCATGCGGAGCGCGGGAAAAGTTCGGGGTTTCCGCGATGGAACGAGTTGGAAATTTCCGGTTGATGAACTGACTCGTCTGTCCGAGGATCTCGCCGCCGAAGCCGACGACTACGATCCCTATCGGATCGCGGATTCGGATGATGACTTCCAAGCGGCCAAAGAAAGCCCAGCGACCGACGTAGGTTCGGCGGCACCGAGCGCCCCCGGCAAGATGATCGAACTCGATTCTGCCGACCTCGAGTTGTCCCTCGAGGCACCTGCCCTGACGCATGATTCGAGCGATTTGGATCTGGGACTGGAGCCTTCCGGCAGCGGTACGGGGCCGCTCGTAGGTACTCAAATGGCGGCCGACGATAGTGGCTTGAGACTGCAAGGCGACGACGATCTCGATAGCGACGACGAAGTCCTCGGTTTAGGCGACGAAGTCCGCGGCACCTTAGGCTCACGAGCCGGTGCCGAACTGAGCGGTCTGGAACTGATGGAAGACGACGACCTGGGCAACCTGGCTGGCGCCAGCGGGGTGCTCAGCGACCTGAATCTGCTGGGTAAATCTTCCACGGGCAGCAGTTTGATATCTGGCGACAGCGGTTCTGGCGGTAGTGGGACGAAGTCGAGCGGCATCAAGTCGAACACCGGCTCGGGCTTGAGCCTGTCCGCGGATGATGACGACGATCTGCTGATCACCGACAACGAAGACGAACTGGTCTTGGGCGGCGGCAGCGATCTGTCGATTAGTGGCGATAGTGGCATCAATCTGATGAGCCCTTCGGACAGTGGCATTTCGCTCGAGAGCGAACCGCTGGATCTCGCCGGAAGCAGCATCTCGTCGCTCGACCTGGCCGCGGAAATCGGTAGCGGGATCGGCCAATCGGGAGTCGGCTCCAACCCCGGCGGCGAGGATTTTCAGCTTTCGCCGTCAGGCATTGGCCTGGAAACGGACAACGACAGCAGTTCCCAGGTGATCGAGGTAGAAGACAGCGCGGCATTTGCCGAAGTCGATCCGAACAGCCTCGACGCTGGCGATTTTGGTGACGCGTTGGATGGTGGCGATGCCTTTGGCGAAGCGGACGAGCCGGTCGCCGAAGGGGCCATGGGGATGGACGAAGGCTTCGGCGAAGAAGAGGGCTTTCCCGTGGGCGCACGGGCCGCGGCCGTGCCCACGTACGAGGTTCCCTACTCGGCCCTGCAGGTGCTCGGCATGGTCTGTATCCTCACGGTGATGAGCCTCGGAGGAATGCTGATGTCTGACCTGGTGCGAAATATTTGGACTTACAGCGAACCGGCGGCCCCGGTCAGCGGCCTGACCGATTGGCTGATCGACCTGTCGCCGTTCGGCAGCTAGCGCCTGCCACTACGAAGCCAACGACTCCCACGCCTGGTGAGCGAAGGAAAGTGGCGTTAGCCCGGTCCGTCCACTAGTGATCCCAGCGATTCCCCCTACTCGCTTCATCGACCGTGAGTTCTTAACGAGGACAGCATGAGCGCGGCTAATTGGTTAGCGATTTTGGGCCTGTTGACATGGCTGGCTCCGGCGACTTTGTCCGCTGCCGAGGTCAAGACGGTCGCCGGCACGGGGGAGCGAGCCTGGAATGGAGATGGCGGCAACGCGATGGCCGCGGCGGTGGGTGAGCCCTACGGGGTCGAAATCGGTCCGGACGGCGCGTTGTACATCTGCGAAATCTTGAGTCACACCGTACGTCGAGTTGACCTGGCCAGCGGTCAGATCTCAACGATCGCCGGCACGGGAGAACGTGGCTATTCCGGCGACGGCCAAGCGGCCCGCGGCGCACGGATGAACGAACCCTATGAACTCCGATTCGACCGCGACGGCAATCTGCTGGTGGTCGAAATGAAAAATGCGATCGTCCGCCGCATCGATGCCAAGACAGGCATCACCACCACGATCGCGGGCACGGGCGAAGAGGGCTTTTCCGGAGACGGAGGGCCGGCTACCGAGGCGAAGCTGAAACAGCCGCATTCGATCGCGTTGGATGCCGATGGGAACTTGTATATCTGCGACATCGGCAATCACCGGATCCGCCGGGTCGATGCGGTTACCGGTGTCATCAGCACCTTCGCCGGTACGGGGACGCGTGAGCCAACCCCCGACGGCTCACCGATCATGGGAACGCCGCTGAACGGTCCGCGGGCTCTCGACTTTGACGGCCAGCAATCTTTTGCCCTCGCCCTGCGCGAGGGCAACGCACTGTATCGGATGGATTTGCAGGCCGGCGTGTTCCGACACCTCGGCGGGACCGGCCAAAAAGGCTTTTCGGGCGACGGCGGCAACGCCAAACTGGCTACCCTTTCCGGCCCCAAAGGCGTCGCGATCGCGCCGAGCGGCGACACCTATTTCGCCGATACCGAAAGCCATACGGTGCGGGTAATCCGAGCGGCGACCGGAACGATCGAAACCGTGGTTGGCGACGGTCAAAAGGGGGATGGCCCGGACGGCGATCCGCTGAAGTGCCGCTTGGCCCGTCCCCACGGCGTCTGTGTCGACGCGGCGGGGAACGTATTCATCGGCGATAGCGAAAACTACCGTGTCCGCGTCTTGCGGGTCGATTGACCGCACGCGTTCAGGTCGAATCAGCCCCGACTTGGCAACACCTCGCCGAAGAATCGCATCCAATTGCCATGCATGATCAGCGAGATGTCCGCGGCCGGGTAACCGCGTTTTTCCAGCAAGGGTGGCAGGATTCGCGTCAGATCGGTGTAGCGATTCAGGTCGGTGGGAGTTTGCTCGTTCCCATACCCGCCGTCCAAATCGGTCCCGATCCCGACGTTACGCGCGTCGCCTGCCAATTGGCAGACCACGTCGATGTTGTCGACAGCCCGCTGGATGGTCATTTCGGGCGGCGTCAGCCCACGGACGTAGCCTTCTTGGAGCATGATCACGTCGAATGCGATCCCGATCACCCCATCGCGGTCGATGACCGCCTGGTACTGCTCATCGCTGAATTGGCGCTGCCAATTGCTGATCCGTCGCGAGTTCTGGTGACTGGCGTGAATCCGTCCGCCGAAGTGGTCGAGCAACTGCCAGAACGCGACGTCGGAAAGGTGCGTGACATCGACGGTCATGCCGAGTCGCTCGATATTCTTGAGCAGCGGAATCGCGTCCAAAGCCAACCCGACTTCACAGCGAGTCCCGCCGCCGTAGCGGTTGGCGCCGTAATGGGTTAGCCCGATGGCGCGCAACCCATGCTCATAAAACTCGTCGATCGTGTCCGGGGTCAGTACCGGATCGGCCCCTTCCATCGTCAACACGAAACCGAGTGGCATGGTCTCAGGGGCTTCCTGATAGGCGGCAAGATGCTCGGCCAAGGCTTCACGAGTCGTCAGCATCCGCAGCCAGCCTTCGCGTTCCATCGCCCGGTAATAAGCCAAATGGGCATGCGCCATCGCGTAACAGGTCTGGGGCGTCGTCCAGCCCATCTCGTGATTGATTTCTTTTTCCTGCCGGGCCAGCAAGGTCGTCAAGCAAACGGCCAGCCGCGCGGCGCGAAGTTCGGGAAACGAGAGGGTTCCGCAGCCTCGCCCCTTTTGGGTCATCCCGAGGGCCTGTTCCTGAGCGCGGATGTCATCCACCGAAAGGCGGAGGTCTCGGTTCCAATCGACAGCATTGAGGGCCAAATCCAGGTGGGCATCGAACAGAAGCATCGGCGAGTGACCTCGTGGGTGGGAGAGCCGGGAAGGAAAATGGCGGGAAAGCGGAGAGAACGAAGGGTGGGCGATCGCGGTGGCGAGCGTTACCGGGTCAGCCAGCGGGCGCTGGCGAGTCAACAGGATTGGTGAATCGACTTTCTGAAATGAACGGGCGAGGATCAGGCAACGTCCTCGAGCGACTTATCGTACAGCCGATGCGTCTTGGTTTTGCGGCCCCCCGCCCGTTCGATCGTATTGCGGCTAAGGGAATTGGTTTCCAGAACCCAAGAAAACTCGCCGACCTGAATCCCCCAAGCGATCGTGCCGGGCAAAACTCGGGAGAGGGTCACCAGGCCAAGACCCCACTTCTGGTACTCAGGCAGCACGTTGGTGCTGATCAGCCGAAGCCGCTTGATGTGTTTGCGTTGAAAAAGTAGCCGCAACCAGCCGAAGGGGAAAAGCTTGCCGTTGATCTTCTTGATCAGCGGGTTGTAATCGAGCAAACCGAAACCGGCGCCCACCGGCCGCCCGTCGATTTCGGCGATGCTAGTCAACTCCGGGACGATCAGATGCTTGAGCCCCTTGGCTTGCTGGTCGATTTCTCCGGGGCTCATCGGCACGTAACCCCAAGTGTTCTGCAACGACTCGTTGTAAATGTGCAGGAAGGTCCGGACGTCGGTATCGAATTTTTTGGGATCGATCGGACGGCATTTCACGTTGAATCGCCGGGTCGCCTCTTGGATTACAAATGCCAGCTTGGGATCGAGGGTCTCCAACATTTCGATCCCCGCCTCGTAGCTGTAGAGGTCCTGCACCTTCGCAAAGCCACAACGGACCAACAGCGATTCGTAGTAAGCCTTGTTGTAGGTCATCAGAAATGTCGGCGGCACGTCGAAGGCATCGACCAACAGCCCGCACTCGTAATTGAGGCTCGGATTCACCGGACCGCGGACCACCGTCAAGCCCTGCTCCCGCAACCAATTGCCCGCCTGCTCAAACAGGGCTTGCGCGGCCTCGATGTCATCGCGACATTCGAAGAAGCCGAAAAATCCGATTCGATCGCGGTACTTCTGGTTGTGACCTTGGTTGACGATCGCGACGACGCGACCAACCACCTGACCATCCCGCTCGGCAATGAAAGCTTGGCAGCGATTCTGCTCGTAGAAAGGATGGGGACGAAAACCGACCAATTCGTCCTGAATGCTCCACAGCGGCGGCACCCAGTTCGGATCACCGGCGTAGATTTGCCGCTGGATTCGCACGAACTGTCGGCGATCAGCCGCGGATTCGACCGGGTGACATCGCAGGGTAGACGGCATGTCGCTTCGTTGCGGTAGTTTGAGGGGTGCGAACAATTTTGGCACAATGCGGTCCCTCAGAATACCAACCGAATCGCCAGAAAGCAGATACCTTGACCCCAAGCCCCTCGATTTCTAGTCCCCAGAACCCGCTGATCCGCCATGTCGTGAAGCTGCGAGACAACCGGCACCGGCAGCGCGCGGGGGTGGTACTGGTCGACGGCACCCGCGAGATCTCGCGGGCGATCCAGGGCGGTTTGCAGCTCCAATCGTTGCTGACCACCCGCTCGGAGGAAGGTCGCCAGCGTCATCTGACCGGTGATCAAGACGAACTGCTCGGGCGATTGATTGCTGATGCGGGCAACCTGGCGGTCACGGTTACTGATGAATTGATGGCCAAAATCGCTTACGGTGGCAACCCCCGGGGTGCCGTGGCGATCTTTGAGCGTCCGCAACCGCTTGCGCTGGAGCGACTTAGGCTCCCCAAAAACCCGTTGGTGTTGATCCTGGTCGGGGTTGAGAAGCCCGGTAACGCTGGAGCGATTTTCCGGTCTGCCGATGCCGTCGGTGTCGATGCCGTGGTCCTTTGTGAGACCGGCTGCGACCTGTTCAATCCGAACTTGATCCGGAGCAGTTTGGGTACGGTGTTCACCACGCCGACGGCGGAGACCGGCGAATCCGAAACGATCGACTGGATAAAGGAGCGTGGCTTGACCTGCGTGAGCACGGTGGTTGGCGCCCCCCAAAGTTTTTGGGACGCCGACTACCGCGGGCCGACAGCCATCGTCGTCGGCTCGGAAGCGAGCGGTTTGGGAAGCCACTGGGAGGCGTTGCCAACGGAATCGGTATCGCCCGAGAGCTCTAGCGGGGTGGGCAGCCCCCGCTCGGTCGCGGTCAGCATTCCGATGCGGGGGGCGGCTGATAGCCTCAATGTATCGGTCGCCGCGGCAGTGTTGCTATTCGAAGCGGGGCGGCAACGTCGACCGCGCGGAGGCTGAGGACGCTGCCTCCGGCCAATGTCCCACTCGCTCGCCATGAACACTAGGCAAAATCGCGACAACCGCCCGAATCCTCCCATTTGGAAGAATCGCTAACGTCCCCGTCTTCGGCATTCCGATAACGACAAACGGGCGAGAACGGGAACGACGCTGATGGGTCGTGCTCCGGGTTTGAGTCCAAGGGTCGGTCGCCTCTTTTTGGCCGCCGATTCCCGCAAATTCGAAGGGCCGGAGAATTCAAAATGCGTGGAAGATACCAACGACGATCAACCGCGAGCCGCGGGCGATACTGGATCGCTAGCCTATTGATGTTGTCGGCTCAAAGCGGATCGGCTCAGGGACCCGTCGTGCTGGCCCCCTTGCCCCTCCAGCCACGAGAAGGCAAGGCTGCTGCGATTGCTCAGCCCAACCCCTTCTGCGTGACTTCCGAAGTTTCCGAAATCGAACCGATTAAAAGTACGGACCCAGGCCAAGTGCCGCGGAATCACCCCCGGGCGCTGGTGAAACGTGCTGCGGGCAAGTTGCCCATCCAAGTCGAAACCGCCCAAGCAGGCCAATCCAGCGGATACTCCGTGTCGCTCGCTTGGACCAAGCCAAAACCGGTGGAGCTTACAAGCGAAGCACTACCGCGGGAGGGTTACGCCCCGGCAGGGCCGCCGCTCTCCGAGGGGACAAATGACTTTGAGGGTGGGACCGAAGCCCAACCCGCTCACGCCGAGGATTCACTCGACCTGGTTTTCTCCGACGCAGTACAGAGCACGACCGCAGAAGAAGACTTGGTCATTCCTACCCCGTCCGCAGAACCGGTAGTAGGGGAAGCGATCGCGCCAGAACTGAACGATCTCCAAGCGGAAAGGTCAAAGCGGACATGGAAGGGCGACGCCCCGGTGATCAGTATCAGCGACCTGCCCCAACCGGTGCTTACACGAGTTCCGATCTCCAACCGGATCATCCCAGTCCCCGTGGCCGTGGCCGTGGAAATACCGTTGCAACGAGCAGCTGAGGATCAAGGATCGACCACGACTGAATCACGAGATCTCGCGGAGGCCGAGCGCCGCATCATCAATGGCGTTCATCCCAAGGTCGATGTCAGCAAACCGCCCGTCGCCATCGAACGGTTCGCCCGCTTCGGCGGAGGTTGGCCGGCAAATACCCCATCGCAACCGGGCGATCTGTTGGTGAAAGCCCGTTCCGCAATCCAACCTGCAGCGGCAACCTCGGGTCACCTGACCGATTCGTTGCCGACGCAGCCCGAACTGATCGAGTCTGGGCCAGCGGCCGCTTCCTTGACGCACTCAGACACCGACTCCGCTTCGCTATCGGCTGTGGCCGCGCCACCCGAAGCCGCAGTCGCGAAAGCGGTTAAAGTGGTCGGCCAGATCCGCTTGAGGCCCTCGGAGGTCCGGACGGTCAAGTTAGGCGGTACCGTTCAGAAAATCGAAAGCGATATGCCCGCCACCTGCACGGCATTTCTCACCAAGGGCGGACAGATCCAAGTCATCGCGACCGGCACAGGCTCAGCAACGCTGACAGTCGAACTGACCGAAGCGCCGAACGTCACCCGCAAGGTTGCCTACGAAGTTCAGGTTGCAGAAACCGCGACCGGCGCGCAGTCGCATGATTTGATCGCGACGAGACTGAACGAAGCGATTCGCTTGGCTTTCCCTCAAGCCAATGCCCAATTACGTTCCCATGCGGGACGCTTGGAAATCATCGGGCAATGTCCTGATGACGAGACTGCGAAGCAAATTCTTCGCATGGTCCGCTCCGCTTGTCCGGTGGCCATCAATGATCGCCTGACCGTCCGCTAGCGCAGTCCGACCAGTCGTTGCTGATTCATTCCGTTACCCTTCACTTTCCACAATCGAAACCGCAATTTGTCGGTCGCGATCGTCACTCCTGGTGATCCAAGCGAACGCCTTCCAAGGCAGAGGTTTCCCGATGGTAGTTTCCAAATTATTTCGCCAGATTGCTCGTCGCTCGCTTTGGGTAGCGGCCCTGTCCGTGACGAGCGGTCCCATGATCGCAACGAATGCCTGGGGGCAAACGGGGATCATCCCCCCCGCGGTCGGCGGCGCCGTGCCGGAATTTAGTCTTGGCGACATTCCGCTGGCCGAGGGGGAACAGATTATTAACACCACGATCGATGGCAAGAGCATCGACTTCGGGGGACAAAAATACAGGATGGTAGACCCGGCGAACGTTCCGACACTCGGCGAGTATCAGTCGCCCTATGTCGAACCGGCGCCACTGGCTAGCGCGTTCCCCGGAACGGGTAGCTGTGCCAACGGCAGTTGTGGGCACTGTGGCCGTTGTTCTCGCGGGGGACATGGCGCGGGAGTGCAATCCGCGACTCATCTCGGCGGTCGACCGCGAATGGGTGCTGGCGGAAACGCCTGCGGACCGACTTGCGATCCTTATCGCTATGTCGCCGTCGATGCGCTCTACATGATGAACAACGGGGCCGAGAATAATGGCTTTCCCGCCTTGTTCAACATGGATGATTTCGAGTTCGAAATGGGTCCACGTGTGACGGTCGGCTTCGTGCCGGATTGCCGCGAAGGGTACGAGTTTTCATTCGTTGGTCCATTCAATTGGGAAACGGGGTCACGGCGTAGCAATCCCGCCGGGGGCTTGGGATCGAACATGGTGGCGGGGCTGCCGGTACCGGCTAGCGACCTGACTAGCTTCTTTGACGCAACGTTCCAAGAGCAGAGACTTGAGGCGGAGTATTTCAGCTTCGAAGCAAATCGTACGAAAATCGGCTGGGACGTAATCAAGTTGCTTCACGGCATTCGCTACATCGAATACTCGGAAGACTATTTTTACTATTCGGATCCGTTGGCAGCCGGGGTCAATCCTGGCCTGTTGCGATCGTCTACCGAAAACCGACTGATCGGAGCCCAGGTCGGAATCGACTTGACCTACCCCATGACCTGCCGACTCTGGAGCGACGCCCGAGCCCGAGCGGGTGCCTATGCGAACTTCGCCGAGAACACGTTTCAGCTGATCAACGACGGCAACCTGCGGGTCTTCAACGAAGACGACGAAATCGGCTTGGCGGGCGTCTTCGAGATCGGTGGCGGCTTCCGCTACTACCTGACGAACAACCTGCACATCCGTGCCGGCAGCGAACTCTGGTACATCACCCAACTCGCCACCGCGCAGGGTCAGTTCAGACGCGTCGTCCGTCCGACCACGGGTCGTAACACGGATTCCGGTGACGACGTCTTCATGGCCGGCTTCACGCTCGGTGGCGAATGGAAGTTCTGATCACATCGACTGGATGTGGACGCTACGGCGTCTCCGCTCACGACGACGAACGTCGTCAATCATGCCCGCAACCCGCTTCACATCGGCGATCCCTGGCATGTTCAGTTGCGGGTGCGTCCGATCGGTACTTGAGACATTGATCGTGCCAATCCCGAGCAACCGCTCGACAGGTCCCTGCAGAAAGCTGACGTCGTCGATATCGATGACCTCGATCCGGTCGGTTCGTCGGCTGAGTAAGCCGGATTGGTGGATAAATCGTTGCGAGGTCAACTCGTAGCGGATACTCAGACGCCGAATCAGGTAGATGGCGGTTACCCAGACCCAAGCGAGCGCGCTCAGGGATGAGGAAATCCGCCAATCCGGTACGTCATAGACCGCCGTGACAACCCCGAGGCTTACCGTCAGCAGCAACGCTCCCATGGCCGGACCGGCCACGGCTCGAAAGCTGTAGTTCCCTTCCCAAAGCGACGTTTCGACGTCAAGATCCGGGCTACTGCCCGCCCCTTGGCTGTCGCGAAAGCGATCGCTCACCAAGTCCGCAGCCGATCGGCCGATCGGCTTGGGATCGGTCGAATGATCATCAGGTTGCTTCACGACCAAGCCTTAAGAAGTAGGTTTTGCGGATTGTTGCCGTCCCTCGCGTTATCATTCCCTTAAGTGTCGCGTGAGGCAACTGCCCCTCCCGATCTTCGGGATCACGCCTTAGCCAGGGGATCGGTGGCGTTCCCGCCGGTCACAGTTCGCTAAGCTGGAGTGGGACAATCCCGCTTTCGACATTTCATCCGCCCACTCGATCGCCGCATGCGTTGTCCCTACTGCCACGCCGATAACGACAGCGTCGTCGATACCCGCGCCGCGGAAGACGGCTACGTGATCCGTCGGAAGCGGAAATGCGGAAAGTGTGATAAGCGTTTCATCACACTCGAACGCCTCCAGGAAGGAACGATCCGGGTCGTCAAGCGAGACCAAACCCGGCAACCGCTCGACCGGGAGAAAATTCGCCGTGGGATCGAGCGAGCCTGCAGCAAGCGGCCGATCAGCAGTCAGCAGATCGAACAGTTGGTGCAAGAAATCGAGTCGGAAATTTATGCAATTTACCTCCTGGAGGTCGCGACCGAGCAGATCGGTGAGATCGTGATGCGTCATCTGGCCAAAACGGACGACGTCGCCTACATCCGATTCGCGAGCGTCTATCGCGAATTCGGTAGCGTCAGCGACTTCATCAACGTGATCGAACCCCTCAAGCCCAAACCGAACTGAATCTTCACGGGCAGGGCTCAGAGTACCTGGATGATCGACTGGGTCAGACGGGTGAGATTTCCCGGGGTCACGCCAGCCACGTTGATACGACCGCTGCCGACGACGTAGATGCTGAATTGGCTTCGCAGACGGTCGCACTGCATCGGGGTCAATCCGGTATAGCTGAACATTCCCTTCTGATCGAGCAGAAACGAAAAATCGCGGCCGGCGCCGCCGTCGCGCAGCGCCTCGACCAATTGTCTGCGAGTTCCGGCGATCCGTTGCCGCATGCCGTTCAATTCCTCGCGCCAGAGTTGGTTCAACTCGGGATCACCCAAAATCGCGGCAACCACAGCGGCACCGTGGCGCGGCGGATTGCTGTAATTCGACCGCACGGCGCGCTTGAGTTGGCTCAGGGCGGCGGCAGCGGTCGTCGCATCCCGGGTCACGACCGCGGCAGTGCCGACCCGTTCACTGTACAGGCCGAAGTTCTTGGAAAACGAATTGGCGACAATCAACTCATCGCAAACGGCCAGCAAAGTCCGCAGTCCGAGCGCGTCCTCATGAAGCCCATCGCCGAAGCCCTGGTAGGCAAAATCGACCAACGGCAAAAGCCCCCGACGGGCGATCAACGCGGCGAGCTCTGTCCATTGTGCCGGAGCCAGATCAACGCCAGTCGGATTGTGGCAGCAAGCATGCAACAGGACCACGTCGCCCGGCCGCGCCTTGCCCTCCAAGTCATCCAACAAGGCCTGGAAGTCGAGGCCGGTTTTCGCGGCGTTGAGGTAGCGGTAGGTCTCGGTCGGCAGCCCGGCGGCCGCGAAAATGTTGACGTGATTTTCCCAGGTCGGGTTGGAAACCCATACGGTGGCCCTCGGCAGGTGGCTGGCCAAGAAATCAGCAGCCACACGGACGCCACCGGTGCCCCCGGGGGTCTGGACCATCGCAATCCTTTCGGCCGCGACGGCATCACCGAACACCAGTTCACGGGTCCGCGCGCGGTACTCCGGCAACCCATCGATCCCCAGATAAGTCTTCGTCGTCTCGGTCTCGACCAGCCGCCGTTCGGCCCGCTTCACGCAATCCAGCACGGGTGTCTGGCCGGCGGCGTCCTTGAAAACGCCAACTGCCAAATTGATCTTGGCGGGACTAGGATCGGCCTGGAAAGCTTCGGACAATCCCAGAATCGCATCCGGGGGGGCGGGTTTCAGAAACTCAAACATGCTTGTCATCGGGTGGGGTCTTGATACAAACTCGGCGCGATCGAACTCGAAATCCTAATATCCGCGGCGAGCTTTCGCGAGACCGTTCATGGGCCAACCGTGTGACTATCTGATCGTCGGAGGCGGTGCAGCCGGTTGCGTCGTCGCCCGCGTGCTGGCCGAACACGGGTACCGAGTGACGATCGTCGAAGCCGGGCGAACCCAGACACCCCCTCTTCGGCGGCCGGCGGACTACCTCCGATCGTTCGGTACGCGAGATGACTGGGCGTTCGTAACCGTGCCTCAACCCGAACTGGCTGGCCGGCGAATTCGCCAGCCAAGAGGCCGCGGGCCGGGCGGTTCAACCCGCATCAACGCCATGATTTGGTATCCGCCGCAGGCGACCGATCTGCGGATGCTAGCCGAGGCGGGCGGACCTGACTGGGCCCCGGATCGCCTGGACGCGAGTCTCAACAGGGTGACCGCTTGGGTCAGACCAGAGCCGCCGCGCTGGCTTTCAACCGCCAGCCGCCGATTTCTTGACTTGTCGCGTCCTGCATTCCATGCCCCACACGCCTTTGCCCGCATGACCGACCGCCGCGGCCGCAAGACGGCAGCGGATTTGCTGATGGATTCCGGCTCTGTCGTGTGGGTGGACGGACAAGCCGAACGGCTGCTCGTCGCGGAGGCATCCCCGGGAGAAGATGCCGTCGCCCCACGCGATCCGCTGCGTGTGACCGGGGTTGAGGTTCGACAGCCTGACAATCCCCAGCCGCGGACGATTCTCGCAGATCGCGGAGTCGTCCTTTGTGGCGGTGCGATCGGCTCGCCAACCCTGCTGCTGCGGAGCGGGATCGGACCGGCGGACGTGCTGAATCCGTGTGGAATCGTGCCAAGAGTCGTGTCCGAGGAAGTCGGTCATCATCTGGTCGATCATCTGGTCATGCCGGTGATCTTCGGAATCCCCCCCCGTGAAAGATTCCCGACGCGATTTTCCGTTCGCGACCTTGCCCGTTGGCAGGTGGTCGCCACCGGCCCTGCGTCCAGCAACCTGGCAGAGGCCGGGGCGATCTACGCGTTGCCCCCCCGCGGCGACGCCCGGCAAGATCGCTGCCGTCCTCCCGCTGGCGATGACGCCGAGCAAGCTCGAAACCAGTTCCAGGTTCACCTGACGCCAACCCATTACCTGCTACACCCAGCCGACGGCGCCCCTGCCGCGATGACGATCGGCGTGAATCTCTGTCGCCCCCGTTCGCGGGGACGATTGACCATCCGTTCCGCCGATCCCCGCATCCCCCCCGATATCGACCCGCGCTATCTGACAGACGAAGCCGATGGGGCAGGACTGGTCGCGGCGGTCGGGGCGGCCCGTGAGTTGGCGCGATCAGAGCCCTTCGCGGGGTGGGTCAGGGAGGAGCTTTTGCCGGGAGCCAAACGCCCATCATTCGAGCGGACGCTCCAGGCGATCCGTCGGTTCAGCCAAACGCTTTACCATCCCGTCGGTACTTGCCGGATGGCGCGGGACGGAACCGGTGTCGTCGACGCGGCATGCCGGGTTCGGGGCACGGTCGGTCTGCACGTCATCGACGCCTCCGTGTTGCCTGACATCCCATCGGTCAATCCGAATGCGACCGTCATGGCCTTGGCCTATCATGCCGCGACCCGCATGGCGTCGGGCAGCGAGTGAATGGCGGGATCGACCTGAGCGGTCAATTAGCGGCGGAGCATTTTTAGGGCACAGTCGCCGCCCCAGCCTTCTCGCACCGCGAGATGGATATAGAGCATGGCCGTGGCTTCGAGATACCTGGCGTTCCGCAGAGGACCGGCATCAACGGGCTCCATCCCGAGCTGACTGATTAGTTCGGCGACGGTTCGTTTGGCATCGGTATCGTCGCCACAATAAAACTGGGTCGCAGCCTGCTCGCCATACCGCGGCTCGGTCATCGTCGCGACGCTTGTGGTGTTAAACGCCTTCACGACCCGCGCGGTCGGGGCCCACTCGGCAATTCGCTCCCCCGCCGATGACGTATGGCCCAACTGCAATCCGTCGAAAGTGGCGTTGAGCGGGTTGGTGCAATCGATCAAAACCAGGCCGTGAAAATCATCAACCGCGGACAGAATCCTTTCGGCTTGGTCGTAGGGCGCCGCGTAAATCAGCACCTCGGCATCGGGAATGGACGCCGCTACCGAATCCGCCCAGCACCGCATGGGCTGCTCGGCAACCAGGTCACGAACTCGCTGGCCTGCGGGCTCTCGGCTGGCAAAACAGACGCGATGCCCGCAAGCGGCTAGCCTTCGCCCCAAAACGGAGCCGACCTTGCCGGTACCGATGATCGAGATCTTCATTCGCCTTGCTGGGTGGATGGGGTTAGAAAGTTGCAAACGGAAAGGCAGCAGGTTAGCCGCCGAAAACTGTCCGCGGTCGTCAAGCCGCGGTTCGCGAGCTGTCGGCGATTCTCGGGGCGAACTGCCGAGCGGAGAACTGGCAGGGATCTCGGGAGCGACCTCCCGGCAATTCAATACCGACGAACGCGATCGATCAGGCTGATGCCAATCCCGATCAACACCAAGTTACCCAGCCAAACCGCGTACGGCGGCCACGCTCCCGACTTCGACTGTTCGAAGCCTAGGATGAACAGGGCATAATACAGCACCATCGTCGGGAGGAAGCAGATGCCGAATGTCGTCCAATAGTCAGCCGTCCGGGCGATGATTGCCAGCGGCGCGCCGACGAGTACGAAGCAGAGGCAGCTGAAGCCCTGCGCCCAGCGCCGCCAAGGCTCGGTGTGCAATTTCGACAACCGCTGATCACTGGAGACGATTCGGTTCTCCAAATTCCGTCCGCTGGGGCCTGCGATTTCGCCCCATCGGGCCCCCAGTAGTGAAAAACCCGTATGGGCTGCCAGTTCACCGATCGCCCTGCGACCCCGCCGTTCCTGGGCGATCGTCTCGGGGCCGATCTCCAGCAGCGATAGCGCGCTGGGGGATGTCTGGCCAAGATCCCGCTGTCGAAACGCCTTGCCGAGCGGGATTCGAAACTCCGTCTCGCCGGGCCAGGTGCCCTCAAAGCCCTCGCCACCCTCGACTTGGCTATCCACGACATGAAGCAGCAGCGTTTGTGTTTCTCCATCCAGTCGCAAGCTTCCCTCACGGGCGGTCAATTCGATCGCGGCGCCGGTTCGCGAACGTAACTTGACCGTGGGGTGGATCAATCGCCGACCTTCCACGTCCTGAACGTGGATCGTGAATCCGTGAGAGGAGCTATAGGTATGCTGGGAGTGCAGGAACCGGTAGGCGATGTCCTCGAGTGACTGCAGCACCACCCGAGCGACGCCAGGTCTGCCCCAGGACACGGCTAAATCGCTCAGCAAAACGACACCCGGACTGAGCGCCGCGGCAAAGATCAGCGAGGGCTTGATGATTTGCAGCGGCGACACGCCGATTGCCTTGACCGTCGCTACCTCCCCGTCGGCAGACATCCGGCCATAGACACAGCAGACGGAAAACAGAGCCGTGGCGGGAACCGAGTGCTGCAGACTCAGCGGCAACACGTAGGGCAACAGTTGCAGGACCGACAACGGCCCCAACCCCTCGCGCAGCAGCTCGCGGCCGACCCCGATCAACAAGATCAGGAGCGTTAGCGAGAACAATGCGATCGCGAAAATCTTGACGATTTCGGCGAGGATGTACCGAGTGATTCGGCTGGGCATGAGTTGATCCACCGGGATTGAACCGGGGATGTATCAGAATCCGCCCCGCCAAGGACAGACCAACTCGACATGCACCCGAGTCAAGGGTCAACGTCAACGGGTGCTCGAGGGCCAATTAAGGGTTGGCCTTCGTCATCCTCGCCTCGGCCACCTGGTAAAGCTTCGCGAGGCGGATGAACAGCGGTAGTACCGCGGCCTGGTAATCGGCCTCCGCCAACTCGGATCGACCGGCACGCAATCGTTCCAGTTCGGCTTCGAGAACCTCCCGTTCCGCCAACTCTTCAACCGTGAATGGCAATCTGACGGATTCGGGTGCCAAGGTGATTTTGGCCGCCAAGCGTCCGTCCAACGACCGCGTGGGATCCCCGGCCTTGGCCACTGGTCTGACCCCACGAAACGCCGTCGCGGGCGTGCCCAAACCGTCCGCGTTGTCATCGATCAGTGCGTTCTCCGTCAGCAACCGATCCGAACCTTCGTAAAAAGCGCGGACCTTGGCGGCACCGGCTAGGTAAGCTTCCAGGATCGAAACCTCGCCGTCGTGATCGATATCGGCAGCGGGGTCAAGGATCGCTTGGGAAAGGTATTCGCCCAGCCGTGCGTAGTTCTGCTCGACACCGCTTTGGGTCGCGGAAACGATCACACGGTTCGGATGGGATAACGCGTTGATGAAGGGTCCGCTCGCCGAAAACGTGTTGATGACGACCACGGGCCGCGTGACGCCTTGGAGCCAACCGGAAAGGTCGGCGGCCGATAAGTCCGGTCCGCGAAGGTTGAACTTTGCCACATTCTGGGTAAAGGTTCCGTGTCCCATCAGGACGATCCACACCGGCTGGCTCACGGCCGGATCGACCGCCGCGAGGACCGCCTGCAATCGATCACGATCGCTCGAGCCCTCGGGATCGTCGGTCACCTTGTCACCGATCCGTGTGATTTTTCCGCCCGCCTGGCGAGCGGCTTGCTCCCAACGGTCGGCCCAACCGGAAAAAACCTTACCGTATTCCGGCTCACCCTCCGCACCAACGACCAGGATCACGTCCGGACCGCTGGCCGGTGATTCGGCTCCAGCCGAACTGGCGAACCAACCCAGGACGACCGCGAGGGCCAACGCGAACGCGTGGCTCGGTCGACAGGAGAGTGCTGCGAGGCTCGTCCAGATGCCACGCCTAACGTTCTTGTTTCTCATGGCATGCCCTTCCAACGTCGCAATCCCCATTCGCCGCAGAGGCAGAGAATGGCCAACATCATCACCCACGGCCGATGCCAAATCGGATAGACCCAGGCCTGGCTAACCGGCACCTTTCGGGACGGCAGGCTGGCGACGAACGAATCCAAACGATCCTCGTCAACCACCTCACCGCCGGTCGCCGTCGCCAACGCTTCCAACCCTGCGCGGTCGACAGCGAGTTCTCGAAACTCAGCCGCGGTCGGGTCAGCCGTCCACCCCGTGTTCGCCTCGCCGACAACGCTGGCATCTTCGGCCGTGACTCGCGCCGTGACTCGATATCCGCCAGGGTCGCGAGCCCAGAACTTTGCGACGTACTTACCAGGCGTATCCCAATCGGCCTCCGCCGTGAGCGTGAACGTTTCACCTGAGGGGGACTCGGCCCCACCGGGCAGGGTAATCTCAAGATGAACGGTCGCGTTCTCGACCGGCAGGTAGGCTTCGTCATACGCGGTCGTCACCAGCTCAACTGGCTCCCCGGGTTGGTCGCTAGCGAGGACCTGACATTCGACCCGACGCGGGGACTCATTGACCAGCCATCGCGTGATCTGTCGCCATGCCTGCGCGGGGTCATCACGGCGGGGCTGGGTACCGGAGGCCGCATCGCCAACCTCGGGAACGCGGGTTCCCGGCACGGACAAACCGGTACCGCCGCGAATGTCCGACACGTCTCGCCGCATCGACCAACGCCACAGGTCACCCAACGGGATCGCGACAGTCCGCCCCCTGCCAAACCGTTGCGCGGCAATCGCGGGTTGCGATTCACCTTTCGGCGTGCGGGCCATCGCTAACACCGATGCACCCGGTTTGGCACGACCGGTCGGGGACAGCGTCTGAAAGGAGGGCATGCCCGCAATCCGATCCGCTTCGGCGCGCTCATTCTCGCGCAGACGAACCCAGGGCTGCAGCATCCCCTCGCGGGTCACTTCCAGACGGTACCCCGGGCCTATCAGCGGCGGTTCGCCGATTGCGGCGTCAGCCGCGTCGCGAGAACCGGCTGACCCCAGCGACGGGTCGCGTGGCGGATAAAGCGGTGAAAGTTCACCGAGCGGGCTCTGCGCGAATCGCCTCCCAGCGAAGGCCTCCTTGCCCCCCAGGAACATCACGCCGCCCCCCCTCTCGGCCACGAATCGCCGCAGCAGCCGCAGCTGATCCTGAGTAAAAAACTCGGGCTCGATATCATCCAAGATGACCGCGTCAAACGGGAATAGCTCCTCGGCGGAACGGGGAAAACCCTTCGTCAACTCCGCGGCATCGCGAACCCCGAGCCGAATCAGCACCGCTTCATCGTACCGTTGGGCGGTCTCCTCGTCGGTATCATCCAAGCCGATGAACAGCGGATTGGTGCTGCCGACGTCTCGGTCGCGAAAGGTGAACTTAGCCTCCTTGTCGGCGATCCTCAGCAACCCGACCAGATCGATCTCGGCGTCCTCTTGTAGCGACCGCCGTAAGAATTTGAACTCCCAATTGGGCCGACCAGCCAGGTAGAGCACACGGTGAGGCCCCCGGGGGCCATCCACGGTGAGCCAGCGAGAATTGTTTTTGAAGGTAACTTCGCCCGAGGCGTTCGGCTGATCCCACGTTTCCCGATCCTGAGCCCGAAATACGGAGACACGATAAAACCGGACTCCCGGTCCGACCGGGCGAAAACGGAAGGTGACGATTCCGGTGCGATCCGCCGTTTCGGTTACCGATGCGGCCGTGTCGCCTCCGGGGGCGGCACCAGCGGCGGGCGCGAGGAGACTCACCAGATCGTCCGGCAATGAAATCGTCTGTTCCTGAACGATCGTGTCGGTTTGGGCATCGGTCAAACGGACCACCGCCGGTTGTCCACGCAGTCCGTTCGCTTCCACAGCGACGCGGACGGTAACGGGGGCGGTTTCGAAATCGGACCGACTGACACTGACGTCGGCGATCCTGGCATCCACGAGTCGTTCCTCACGCCCCGCCAGCACGGGATAGACGGGAAATTCGAGCTGTTTCCGTGCGGCCGCGTCGCCCAGGCGGCCCGCATCGGTCCGATTGCCATCGGTGAACAACAACACCCCCGCCAGCGGCCGATTTTTGAACCGCGTCGCCAAGCCGTCGAGGCTGGTCTCCAGTGAGGAGGCCCAACCGTTCATCGGCAGCGTGTGCAAGTCCGAAACGTTCTCAAGTTGGACGTCGAAGGCATACGGGCGGACATCGAAATCCTGCGCGAGCCGGACGCGCCAATTGGCATCTGGCAGGACTAGGTTGCGAACGGTCTCGCCACGACTGGGTTGGCCCGCAACCGCCTGCAACGACATGCTGGCGCTATTGTCGACCAGGACCGCGAACAGGTTGGCCTGCGGTTTAGGTCGAGTGCCGCTGCGCATGGGCTGCAACAGACAGACCGCTAACAACCCGATTGCGGACAACTTCAAGGCAACGGCCAACGCGGACCATGCGGTCTTCGGTCCGGGGCTGGCGAGATAATTCCCAATCACCACCAGCGTCAGAATGACGCCGACGGTCAACGCCCAGCCCGACCACTCCGGCGCGCCCCACACCCAGTTTTCAAACAACTTCACTGACCGCTCCCGAGGCTTTCGTAGTAGCGACGAACCGCCTCCGAGTATCGCTCGGGGACCGGATCGCGGTCGATCGGGACGATGGCGTGCCGATCGGCTGATCGGCGAAGCAGTTCCTCGGCGACAGACCGCGTCAGCTCGCGGAGCGGTTTGGCGATCTGTTCTTCAATGCCATCCCATTGGGGCTGCTTGGAGTTGCGGCGAAGCTCGGAACGCGTCTCGCGAGCACGCTCCCGGATACGGTTTGCTTCGGAACGCAAACGCGGATCACCGACCATTTGTTCGACGTCACGAAGCCGGTCGGACCATTGGCGATATCCTTCCCCGGTGAGCGGAGAGGAGAATCCGGCACCACCTCCGGGCGAGGATGCCGCTGCCGACGGTGGCTCTGCCGATCGGTCCGTGAGTCGCTGCCCAAGTCCGCCTGGACTCGCCCCTGACGGAGGTCCGCCTTGAGGCTGGCTGCCTGGTCGACCATTTCGACCGGGGGTCTCGCCGGGACGCGACTGGGGCGTTTCTTTCGGATTCGGACCGGTCGCTGGACTCGCCGTCTGGGCTGGCTGCTGACGCGCGCCCTGCTCGGACTGATCGACCACGCCCGGCGTTTCCGATCCGGGACCACGCTCGGGATTCACATCGCCACGGGGACGATTCGGAGTTTCCTCGGACGTCTCGTCAGTGGGCGAACCGGTAGCGTTTCCGGACTCTGTCGGGCCTTCTGGTCGCGATGGAGACGAGGCCGGGCGGCCAGTCGCCCCTTCAATTTCCTGGTCGAGCTGTTGCTGCAGATCCTCGAGCTCGCCGAGGGCACGCTGCAGGGCGCGGGTCTCGTCGCCCAACACCGACTCGGCAGCCTTCTCCAGGTTTTCGCGAAGACGAGTGATTTCTCGATCAGCCTCGCCGCGCAACTGCTCGGCCTGGGGTTGGAAGCCGCGCCGCATCAGCTCGGCCGTGTCACCCAGCTTGCGTTCGACCTTTTGCTGTTGAGCCGTTCGGAAGGTTTCGTAGAGGTTTTGCGCGAGCAGCGGTTCGGAAGTTTCGGCCTGCTGAACCGTTTCCTGAACTTGGTCCAACAAGTCCCGCAGACGCTGCTGTTGCTCACGCAGGTCCTCCGACAGATCACTGGTCGGCTCCTGGGGCCGTAGGCCGGGGCCGGTCGCTTGGCCGGACGACGGAGAATTTCCGCTCATTTGCTGGGCGATCTGCTGCTGCTGTTCGTCGAGCTCTCGCGCCGAATTACGGATCTGACGCATCGCCTCATCGAAGCTTCCGGCGGCCTGCTCGCGCAGATCCTCACGCAACTCATCCAATTCACGCTCGGCCCGGGTACCGGCCGTCAATGCCTCCGACGCATTCTGCTGAGACAACGCCTCGCTCGCCCGGCGAATGTTTTCTCGTGTCTGCTCCAACTTTTCCGACGCCGATTGCTGATCGGCACTCGTAGGTTGATCAGCCGGTTGCTGCTGTCCTTCCCCCGGGGGCTGACTGGGCGACTGCCCTGGAGAGGGCTGTTGGCCCGCGGGCTCAGACGACGAAGGTTGCTGCTGGGCCGGCGAGGGTTGCTGGGATCGGGACTCGGATTGCTGCATCTGTTCGGCGAGGGCATCAGCATCACGCAACAGATCTTGTTGTTGATCGCGCAATCGCTTGAGCTGGCGCTGCGCCTCGGCACGCTGTTCCGCCGACTGAGCGAGCTGCAGAGCCGACTGCAACTGGGCAATTTGTTGGTTGATGTCCTCCTGGCGCTGCGCCAGTTCACGTAGCCGGTCGATCACCTCACGTTGTTGTCCTGCCGCTTGCAACGCCTCTTCGGCGAGCGCCTTCGACTGCGTCTCGTAGCGATTCTCATCATTCTTGAGTTCCAATTGTTGCAACTGCTGTTGACGCCGCTGCTGCGAGGCGCTGCTCGAACTCGATGCTGCGGGCTGGTTCGCTCGGCTAACCTGAAACTCGCGGGCCCGCAACCCGAGCAGCGCCTGATAGGCGACCTGTTGATTTTGCAACGCGACGCTGAGCGGCTGAACGGATCCGTCACGCACCGCTTGCTGCAAGCTTTCGGCCGCGGTCCGCATCCCCTGCTCCGCCCGCTCGACGAACTGGACCGACTGTTCGTCTTGGACGCGCGAACCAAGTTCCTCCACGCGATTCACAGCGTCTTGCTGGGCCTCGACGACAGCATCGACATCGCGGCTGAACTCGGCCGAAAGTGTCGCCGCTACCTCTCGCCGAATCAGCTTCCAGGTCGCGTTGATGATCTGCTTCTGAAGCTCGGCGAGCTCCTCGGCCTGCTGGCCATTGCCTCCCCCGGAGGGCGGCGGTTGGTCAGCCCTCATCCCTGCCTCAGCCGACTGATCTTCCCGATAGATCTCCTCGAACGGGCGCACCTCGGCGAAGTGCAAATCTCCCTGGACCCGTCGCGTCGAACCGTCTGGGGCAAAATCCTCCGCCCAAAAGTGATACGTCAGCAGTTGATCCGTTTTCGCGTTCAGGCTTTCGAAGTCGATCAGATGGTCACCGCGAACCGCGCGACCGCGGGGGATCGCTTCGCCCAGCACGACCTCAATCGCGGCGCCGTCGGCTAACTGATAGGTAATCCCAAATCGCGCCATGCCGAAGTCGTCGCTGACCGAAACCGCCACGGGATACTCCTCGAGCGGCGAGACCTCGGCGTCGCCTCCGACCACCTGTTTTAAGGTCGGGGGCTGGTTGACGAGCACGCGGGCGCTCAGTTCCAAGGGATACTTATTCTGCCGTCCGGCAGCGTCAACCAACTCCAGCTTCCAGACTTCGCTCTGAACCAGTTGGATGTCAACGAGGTAGCGGGTCGGCAAAGCGGAATCCACGCTCAACACTCGCCGCCCGCCACTCGCATCCACCAGCACCGCGGATTCGACGGGATGATTGAGATTCAGCTCCCAAACAACTTTCGTCCCCTCGACGGCGGTAATCCGCAGGGTGTCTTCGATCCGCTTGTTTTCCAAGCCGGTATAGCCAGGGAACTCTAAACTCGCATCGGCGCGGACCAGATTGGGGTACTCGAATACGTCGATGCGAAACACGTCGCTCTGGTAACGCGGCGAGACGACTTGGTAGCGAAGCGGTTGATCGACCGCGGGGACGAAGGCGCCCAAGATCGGGTCATCGAGCGTCGCGGTCATCGCCAGACGCCGTTCGGAGCCGTCCTCGGAGAGACACAATAACTCCACATCGTCTCCCAGATCGAAACGTGGGTCGAAGCGGGCGGTGACGATCAGACTTTCGCCACGCTCGATCTCCGTGTTGCCCGGCTCAATCACGATTTTCTCGGACGGCACTGACGACCGGGCGGGCAACAGCCCCCGCGACGGCTTGGTCGTCGCCAGGATCCCCAACGCTACGGCCATGGCGGCCATGGCGATCAATCCCACCACCCTGCTCATCCACACGTGCGTCGCGGGCACCACCGCAGTCCAGCTATGGGATCTGGCATGTGCGCCAGCTTCTTCGAGCACTCGTCGCTGCAAGTAATTAAGCGGCGATGCGGTCGGTTCAGAAATGAGAGCGACGACCGTCAAGAGACGCTGCTGCAGCGAAGGAAAGTGCTCCTCGATTCGAATCGCGATCTCGCGTTGGTCGCGGAACGATCGGCGGACGATGATCACAACGGCAACGAGAGCAGCGGCTACTGCGGCGAGGAGACTCGCGGCGACCATGGAGCCGTCGAGCTGACCGGATCGCACCGGCTCCATCGCCAACCTCGCGAGCAGCGATGCGCCGATCACGATCAACGCGAGTGACCACCAGACCCGCACACCGCGTAGCGTTCGCGTGACTAAGCGTAAGCGTTGACGCAGCAGATCGCGTGGGTCAAACATCGGGTTGACTCGCTTGCCTTGAAGGTAGATCGAAAACCGCTTGAGACTACGTTGCCTGCGAGGGGCTCACCAACGGCAGTCCGCCGAGCGGCAACCGGATATCCCGCCACGACTCCGAAACCGCACGACCCTCGACAATTCTAACGATTCTTAAACCCGACAGGCGGGAAAACGGACCGCCGCAGTCGAATTGGTCACCCTCATCCCACAGAAGTGATCAGCCCTCGACGAGCTACCCAGCCGCTGATCAGCGTTTCCAATCCCAGCAAAGCCAAAACACCGACTAAGAGCCATCGCCATAGCGTTTGCTTACTTTCCAGCTCAAGGTCGCGCAGCTGACGCTCGCGCTGTTCGGTCGATTGCTCGGTCTCCAGGGTCCCCAAAACAACCCCCAGACGCTGCAGCTCATCCGTTGCCATCGGCTCGATCCGACTTTCCGATTCGCGGAGGTTTACCGCGACCTGCTCCTCGTTACCCTCCGACCGCAGTCGATAAACCCCTGGGCTGTCGGAGCGTTCGACCGCGGAAAGCCGACCGATGGGAGCAGCGGGGCGAGTAATCCGTTCGATTTCGATGGCGGACGGATCGGCGGCCATTATCCCGGGGAAAGCCTCACCAACAATCAGCCGCTCTGGCGCAGCGGCATCGAGTCGGCCGGCATCGAGCAGTCCAAACATCAGGGGGATGAACTTGGTCGACAAGGCGAGTTGGCTCTCTTGCGGTTGCCAGCCCGAAGCGAACAACCAGATCCGCCCCTGACCGACAAGCCGCTCGACAATCGCGGGCGATCCGTCGTCGTAGGCAACGAGGGTTTGGCAATCCTCGGGCAGACTCGACAGATTGCGATGCGCCCAGAAGCGGATCCGAGAAAAGTCATTGAACTCCGGCCCCGACAGCGGGGCGAACAGCGGATGAGCGAACTCGATTCGCGCCCACATCGCGTAATCCGAAACCTGCGACTCGGTCACCGTCACCAAGTCCGAAGCGAGCAAACCACGCAGGGTCGGCTGCACACCACTCGGCTCGTCAGCGGCGGGAATCACGTAAACCAGACGCCCGCCACCGCGGACGTAAGCCAGTAACGCCTCGGTTGTCGGCTGATCGATCGAGCCCGTCGCGAAGATCAAGGGGATCGAGCGAGGATCGGCGGCCACCAACGGACCGGAGAGGCCCGTGGGAGGTCCCGCGTCTGGGGCATGATGAGCGAAGGTAATCGCGCGGGCGGCGGTATCGAGCGATAGTTGTCGCAGGTAATGAAGCAGGCTGTCCCGCGGCTCCGTGGCATCGGGTCCCAGAAACCAAACGGTTTGGGAACGTGGCGGCCGATTCGTGAAGTAGCGCAAGTTATCAAAATCGTGATCGTCGCCCGATAATTCGATCGCGAGGGCGTCGTCGGGCGGGAGCGGCAGGCGTACGGCCAACGATTGGCCGGGCGGAATCTGCACACTCCGCGGCGGCACGGCAGCAGGTTGACCATCGGCCTTTAGCCAAGCAAGCCGAAACTGAGCCCGCTCGGAATTGCCCGAATTCGTAACCCGAACGCGGAAGGCACCTTCCACGTCAGAGGCTTGTTTGTCGGCCGAATCCGGGGAGGAGGAGCCGCTACTAGTCGATTCGGTGTCGAACACGGACTCGGTTATGGCTCCCGAGCCGCGAGGCAAAGTGATCCACGCGTTGGTGCGATCGGCGAGTGTGACGCGGCGGACATCGACCGGCAGGCTGGTAGGCCAAGTCGATCCCTGCAGACCATCCAGTCGAGCTCCGGACTGAAGGTCGCTGATCAACACGATCTGCGTCCGGGGCTGGGTTCCGGGATCTGCCCCCGACGAAGCCTCCCCGCCGGCGGCCTGCTCGTTGAGAACCAAATCCGCCGCGGCGCGGAGTGCCGATCCGAGGTCAGTGTCATTCCACGAGGGCAATCGATCGGCGAAAAGGGTGCTCCCCAGCGACCGAAGTGTTTCCAGCGGCAAACCCCGCGCGGTATCAAAATCGATCCGGACGGTCGGCTCGGAAGCGAACGCCATGACCGCCAAGCCATCACCCGGATTGAGTGACTGCGTCACCTGGCTGAGTTCGCCGAGGGCCTGCTGCCAAAGGTCCCCGCGGCGCATGCTGGCGCTGGTATCGACCAGCACGACGAATCGCCGCGACGCCCCTTCGGCGGACTGGGTGTTGATGCTGCGCAGGAACGGCCGCGAAAAGGCCAGCGCGAGCAGCAGCAGCGCCAGCACCCTCAGCAGCAACAGCGGCAGGTTTTCGACGCGACTGCGATTGCGAAGCCGCGGCTGAGTCTCCGGCAGGAACATGGTGGAGCTGATCGGCGTACGCTGACGGACCTGCCGGCGAATCAAATGAAAGATCACCGGCAAGGCGATCGCCAGGGCACCGAGCGCGTACAGCGGCGCGAGCAAACTCATGGCGTACCTCCGCCGTGGCGATTTCCGCCCGCGCCCCCGGCACCGCCCCGCAACATCCCGCGACGGGCATGACGACCACCCCGCTGCTGCTGCATCGAAACGACATGGGCGAGTGCGTCGGCCAAGGGTTGGTCGGTCAGCAGTTCGTAAAGGTCGACCCCGAGGGCATCGCAAATCGAGCGGATCTCATCCCGATGCGCGGCGAAGTTCTTCGCATAGGCTTCGCGCGCCGACGAGGGATCGAGCGGCATCTCCCGGCCGGTCTCCAGATCGACGACCGTCGTCAGATCGGCAATCGACAACTCCGCCTCCCCAGGATCAAGCGTCCGGAGAATCATGACCTCCTGCCCACGGCTGCGGAGCATCGCCAGGTTGGCACGCAGCTCGGCGATCGGGGCGAGCAAGTCAGAAATCAGAATCACCAAGCCCCGCTTGGTAATCCGTTGGGCCAGTTGGGTCAGCGGCTGATCGAGATTCGTACCGGCCCCCGCCAGCGGACGGGTGAGCGCGACCATCAACTGTCGAAAGTGCCCAGGACGCTGCCGTGCCGGGATCCAATCACCGATCGACTCGTCAAAAGTCAGCAAGCCGACGCTGTCACGCTGCAACGACATGAAATACGCCAACGTTGCCGCCAACGTGACCGCGTATTGCGACTTATCGTAAGCCAGCGTTCCGAAACCCATTGAGCGGCTGCGGTCGAAGATCAGATAGACCAGTCGATCGGTTTCGTCCTCGAATCGCTTGATGTAGTAGCGGTCACTGCGCGCGTACAACTTCCAGTCCAAGCCTCGCGGATCGTCACCCTGCACGTACGGCCGATACTCGCTGAACTCGACGGAGAAACCGTGGTAGGGACTGCGATGCAGCCCGGTGTAGAAACCTTCCACCACGGCTCGGGCGCGCAATGTCAGACTTTTGATTCGCATCAGCGCGTGCGGATCATGCTCTCCGGCGCCGCCGGAAGCCAGACTCGCTCGCGCGGGGCTCGCCGAACCCGATTGGTTGGCCATCATCCTTTCCGCTGCTGAAACACGTGTGCGATCAGGCGATCGATCAGGTCATCGATTGCGACCCCTTCCGCCTCGGCCTTGTAGCTCAGCAAAATGCGGTGCCGGAGCGCCGGTTTGGCCAAGGCGCGAACGTCTTCGAAAGTCACATGCGCCCGCCCGTACAGCAGCGCCCGAGCTTTACCCCCCAGGACCATTGTTTGCGCGGCGCGGAGCCCCGCGCCCCAGGAGACCCACTGGTTGACGAACTCGGGCGTCCCGTCGCGATGAGGGCGGCTGGCCGCGGCGAGCGAGACGGCCGTCGCGGCCACCTCTTCGGCGATCGGCACCTCGCGGACGGCCCGATGAAATCGCCGGACGTCATCTCCGCTGAACAACGATCGGATCGGTTCGGGGCGCCCCGCGGTCGTCCGCATCACGACCGCCAATTCCTGTTCTGGTGGCAGATAATCGATCAACACGTTGAACATGAAGCGGTCCAATTGCGCTTCCGGCAACGGATAAGTGCCCTCCATCTCGATCGGATTCTGCGTCGCCAAAACGAAGAAGGGAGGTTCCAATTCGAACCGTTTGCCACCCGCCGTAACCTGATGCTCCTGCATCGCCTCCAGCAACGCCGCTTGGGTCTTGGGCGGGGTACGATTGATTTCGTCAGCCAAGATCACGTTGGCAAAGATCGGGCCTTTGACGAACTGCATCCGGCGTCGCCCGTCCTCGGTTTCCTCTAAGATCTCGGTCCCCGTGATGTCCGAGGGCATCAGATCGGGGGTGAACTGGATCCGCTGGAAATGCAAATCGAAGACCTCCGATACGCTTCGAACCAACAAGGTCTTGGCCAACCCGGGCGCCCCCGTAATCAAACAATGGCCACCGGCCATCAGACAGATCAGCAACTGTTCGATGACGTCGCGTTGGCCGACAATCACCTTCGCAAGTTCCGCCTCGATCGCGCCGCGACTTTGACGAATCTGCTCGATCACATCGGCATCCTCTCCTTCGATCGAGATCAGATCGCTACTCATGACAGCCGTTCCCCATGCCGCGGATGAAGTTAGATTGTCATAGTCTACCCGAGTCCGAAACCCGGAACTGCCAGCGTGAACCACTTTTCGCTGACCGGTGAGAGGAATTAAATTGCGATTCGGCTGGTGGATTCGATACCGGAACGGTCGAGGTCGGGAATGAGTCAGCAACGCAAACGACGTTTGGAGGTTGTACTGGGAGCGATCGTGCCGCTGCCCGAGTTTTCTTCGGACGAAGCGCGGCAGCTTTGCGGCGAAGTGACGCCTCAGTTCGTCTCGCAAACCCTCACGCAACTGGTTCGCGAGGGCATGCTGCATCGCTACCAACAAGACAAGGCGACGCGTTTTCGCTGGGCGGCACCGCAAGCGTTTATGCCCCAGCAATGGATCGACCGTCAAATCCACGCCGAGCAGGTGACCCAAACGCCGCTGGAAGACCGCCCGAGAGAACGGCTGCTCCGCGACGGGGCGGAATCGCTGAGCACCGCCGAACTGCTCGCGATCCTGATTCGGGTTGGGATCCGTGGCGAATCGGCCGTCACCGCGGGTCGCAAGCTCGCCAACCGATTCTCAGAGCAGTGGCACCAGCTCCGCGGCCTTAGCCCGCAGGAACTCAAAGGCGTCAGCCCCGCGGTCACTCAGTCGAGCTACGCGCAGATCATGGCGGGGATCGAACTCGGGCGGAGGATTGCGAAGCTGGAAGCGACTCACAAACGGGCCACGCTGCGGATCACGAGCAGCGCGCTGGCGATCGAATACTGCGTCGAGCGATTTGCCGCCTTAGCGGCTGACGCGGTGCAGGAGGAGTTTCACATCGTGACCCTCGACACCAAGCACCAACCGCTGGCCACCCACCGGATCACGGTCGGAACGCTGGATGCAAGCTTGGTCCACCCGCGCGAAGTTTTTCGACCCGCGATTCGGGATGCCGCGGCCTCGGTGCTGCTGGTTCACAACCACCCCAGCGGCGACCCCACACCGAGTCGCGAAGATTACCAAGTGACCGACCGGCTGACCGAAGCCGGTAAGCTGATCGGTATTCAAGTGCTCGACCACATCGTGGTCGCACGCACCCGCTCACTCAGCATTCGCGATGCCACCTAGCGGTAGAACGTGTCCGCCCCGCCGGTGTTCGGATCTTGAAATCCCGGGTAGCTAGTCGCTCCCATGGTGCTGCCAGGCGTGTAGCCCGTCGTCACCGTCTTCGTATCTCGAGCCGGCGGTGCGGCGGTGGCCGTCAAAGCCTCCGGCTTCGCTGACGTCGCTGCGGGGGGCGTCGACGTGGGTACGCCCGGCATCGTGAAACCAGCCGAACTGGTTGCCGAAGCCGCCACTGCGGAACTTGGCATTGCGAAGTCGGTATTCAAGGACGGGGGAGTTGCAACCGGAGGGGACGAGGACGCTAGGCCGCCCGACGGAGCAGGAACAGCGACTGCGGACATCGGCGGAACCGCGGAACCCGACATCAACCCTCGTGGCAGTTGGGAAAGCGACGTGCTAGGGGGAGCAAAGTTACCCGACGGCGGTGAAGCGGGAAGTCCCGCGGGCTGCGAGCCCGGCAACGGATATCCCATGGCGGCGTAGCTCGAGGCACTCGGGGCACCGCTGGGCGTCGGGCTCGCTGGAAGCCCGGAAACGCTCATCGGAGGGGTCGATCCGACCGGGGATTGACTGGCCAAAGAACCACCCGGTTGCTGCCCCCCGGAGATTGCCGGTGGTGAAGTCGCGTAGGAGGGTTTCGGCCCCGCGTAACCATTGGCCATGGCGGCCGCTGGGTTGGTCCCGCCGGTTGGCTGGGTATTCGTGGCTGCCAGCGATGTCTCCGCCGGAGCGATCCCCGCGACTTGACCGGCCGTCTGCGGCTTCACTCCCGCGGGCGACGCCGCGACCGATTCGATCGGCGCCGGGGTCGCTCCCGCCGAAGGTGATACCGGGTAGGTGGTGGTCGGCCCCATCCCAGCGAGGGTGTCCGCCGACGGTTCACGCTTGAACCCGAACGCACCCCAATTCGGCTTCGTCCAAGACGGCATGCTCGGCGTCGGAACCGTGGGCATCGAAGATTTACAGCCGCCACCGATGATCAGGGTCGGCAAGCAGATTGCGGCCATGAAGCCCAACCGCGCCCGATGTGAACCCAACCCGAGCTTCGTTTTTGCGTACATCCCTTCCAATCCCTCGTGATGGGTGAACGATCGTCGTATGAGGACCAGCAATCTGTCGAACGGCCGGCACCGAGTTTTCAGACCGCCCGGCCACCCCTCGGCAGCACGGTCGGCTGACCTGATTTCTTTAGCTCTTTCGTCTCGAATCAACCGCTCGATTCATAAATTCCGCCCGCTTCGACAGCCCTTGACGCCTGGGCAAGCCGCGCGGACAAATTCGATCGAGGCCGCCTGTGGGGTAAACGAGGCTTTGCGGCCAAGTCAAGCCCAATCGGAAATCGTGGCCGGCCGCAATCCGCAATTTCGCCAGCCGATACGACACCACCGCCAGCCCCCCCATTCCGGGGTGAAGCTGGGGATTCGAAATGGCGAAAACAGGCAATCCATTGACGAAACGGCCGCGAGCAAACTACATTCCCAAGGCTACCCCGAGCTTTGCGAGCCCGTCAGATCCGCTGCGTTGCTGATCGCAGCCAGCTTCGGTTCGTGGTGGGAGCAGTTGACAGGCAGACGATTCATTTAGGCCATTTGCGAGATTTGGTTTCATGGGTAAGCCCACCGGGTTCAAAGAGTTTGATCGCAAGAAAGTTCCTTGGCGGTTGCCGGTGGTTCGCATCAATGATTACGAGGAAATCTACACGGAACCCAAGGTCGACCAGCTCCGCCAACAAGGCGCGCGCTGCATGGATTGTGGCGTCCCGTTCTGCCAATCGGCGACGGGCTGCCCGATCGAGAACTTGATCCCCGAGTGGAACGACCTCGTCTACAACAATCGCTGGAAAGAAGCGATCGATCGCCTCCACAAGACCAACAACTTTCCGGAGTTCACCGGCCGCACCTGCCCGGCTCCGTGTGAGGGCGCTTGCGTGCTGGGCATCAACAGCCCTCCGGTCGCGATCAAGAACATCGAGAACGCGATCGTCGACCGCGCTTGGGCCGAGGGTTGGATCGTTCCCGAACCGCCGGCAGAACGGACCGGCAAAAAAGTCGCGATCGTCGGGAGCGGACCTTCCGGATTGGCCGCGGCCGATCAACTCAATCGAGCCGGGCACTGGGTTTCCGTTTATGAGCGTGCCGACCGGATCGGCGGTTTGTTGCAGTACGGCATTCCCAACATGAAGCTCGCCAAGACCGCGGTCCAGCGTCGGGTCGACAAGATGACCGCCGAGGGTGTGCGGTTTGTCACCAACGCGAATGTCGGTCAAAACGTCGATCCGAAAAAGCTGTTCGAAAGCCACGATGCCGTCCTGCTTGCATGCGGTGCGACCAAGCCGCGCGATCTTCCGGCCCCTGGGCGTGAAGCCAAGGGTGTCCATTTCGCGATGGAGTTTCTCACCAGCAACACCAAGCAGCGAGTGCATGGCGATTCGCTCAACGGCAGCTTCATCAGCGCGGAAGGCAAGGATGTGATTGTGATCGGTGGCGGCGACACCGGTACTGACTGCATCGCAACCAGCTTGCGGCATGGCTGTCGTAGCCTGGTTAATTTTGAGCTTCTACCCCGGCCACCGATCGATCGCGCCCCTGACAACCCATGGCCCGAGTGGCCACGAATCTTCCGGGTCGATTACGGTCACGAAGAGGCGGGGGCGAAGTTCGGCCGCGACCCGCGCGAATACCAAATCCTGACCAAACGGTTCTTGGCCGATGACCATGGGCGCCTACGCGGCCTCGAATCGGTCGCGGTCGAATGGACTAAGGATTCGTCTGGTAGTTGGAAGATGTCCGAAGTCGAAGGCAGTAAGAAAGAGTGGCCAGCGCAGTTGATTCTGCTGGCGATGGGCTTCTTGGGTCCCGAGGCTTATTTGGCCGAATCGCTCGGAATCAAGCTGGATGGTCGCAGCAATTTCGAAGCGAAGCATGGTCAATTCGCGACCAGCATCCCCGGCGTTTTCGCCGCGGGTGATTGCCGCCGTGGACAGAGTCTTGTCGTTTGGGCGATCAACGAAGGGCGCGGCGCTGCCCGGGCGATCGATATTTATCTGATGGGTAGCAGCTACCTGCCAGCGCCTGGAATCACCCTGGGTACGGCGGTTTCGGTGTAACCGCGCCCGTCCCTCAGGCGAATGCCATTTTCATGACACAACGCTGGATCGTCCTTTCATTTGATGGCTTGGCCAATCTGGCGCTCGGGCCTTATGGCTCCTCCTGGAACTCAACCCCGGAACTCGACCGGTTGGCGGCGGCTGGAGTCATTTGGGACCGCGCTGTCGTTGCCAGCGAGGATTTAGCCGACACGCTGACTCGCCTTTGGACCGCGCCTATGGAAGGCGGAACGTGGGTGGATGCGTGTCACAAGCGAGGGGCCATCGAACTGATCCTATCCCGGGATCCGGCAGGCGACGCGGCTGAAGCCACGCGTTTGGCGGACGTGGCCAATTCGGTCGGCATCGACAGCTGCACCGTGGTCGAAGTTGAATCGAGCGCAGATCCGGTCGAGGAGCCCGAGTCAACGATACTCGGTCAAATGTTTGCCGCCTTGATCGATCGCCTGGGCTCACCGAATCCCGTGGCCGACCGATCCGACGACTGGGCGGTCCTTTGGCTGCACAGTGACTTTTTGATACGGCAGTGGGATGCCCCCCGTTGGTTATTTCCGATCGACGACGAGGACGAAATCGCGGAACCGGAAAATCCAGCCGACGAATGGCTCGAACCCCAGGTCGGCGCTTCCGGTTTGTCCGCGCGGGGCCAAATCGTCGAAACGCCTCCGCCACTGATGGGAACGGTCTGCCCCCCCGCATGCCACCTCGACGCCGAGTCGCATCCGGACTGGGCCACCACCTGGATGCAAACCTATGGTTGCCAGATCCGATTGATCGACCACTGGATCGGTTGCCTGCTCGACCTGCTCGCGGAAGATGGGCGAAACATCGGCATCGCGATTCTCGGCACCAGCGGCTTTGCCCTCGGGCAAGGGGGCTGGGTCGGCCATCGCGTGGGTCCGATCATCAGCCCCCAAATCCACGTCCCCGTCATGATTCACACCCCCGGGATGGCGCCGCTCCGCTGGCCCGCCTTGGAATCGCTGGAGCGGGTCACCCGATGGCTGGTGCCCCAGGTGGACCACGTGGCACCACCCCTTAACGGGCTCGCATCGCCGCCAGCATGGGCGGACGCAGTTGCCGCGCAGGACACGCTCATTCAGACCACATCGCCGCGCGCCGCCAAGGCGCTGACCATGCACGAATGGTTCTTCGTCCGACAACATGACGGCCGCACCCGGATGTTCCTCAAGCCGGATGATCGCGATGATGTTAACGACATCGCCGATCGCTGTCCTGAGATCGTGGCCGAGTTCGAGGGTGTCGCCGTGACGCCGACGAACACCCAATCGACCGATTTCGGTTAAACTACCGGTTCGGACTTTTCACGCCCCCCACCCCCTCCTTCTGAAGTCCCATTGCCATGTTGCGCATCCTGAACCATCGTTCCCTCAGCCGATTCGCGCGGCCGCTCGCGGTGACGTTGTCGGCAGCTTTCTCTTCAGGCTACCTCGCCTCGACGCCATCGCTCCAGGCTGCCGAGCCGACCGGACTGCAATTTCAAGTGATCCCGCTCAAGCTCGACGCCAACGAAGGGATCGCCGCTGGCGATATCGATGGAGACGGGCAGATGGACATCGTCGCCGGACGCGACTGGTATCGCGGCGGAGACTGGGTCGCCAGACCGCTACGGCTGATCGAGGACTGGAACGGCTACGTCCAGAGCAACGGCGACTACCTGTATGACGTCAACGGTGATGGCCGGTTGGACGTGATCGCCGGGTCGTTTTTGCCGACTCAGATTCATTGGTACGAGAACCCAGGGACGGAGGGTTTGCGGCTCGGCCAAACCTGGAAACAGCACTTACTGGTCGATACCGGCGATACGACCAACGAGGCGCAGCTGATGGAAGATCTCGACGGGGATGGTCGCCCCGAATGGATCGTGAACAGCTGGCGCAAAGGAGTCCCAACGCGGATTTGGCGGCTGGTCGATAGCCCGGCGGATGCATCCGGAGCGGTGATCAAAATGGTCCCGGCGACGATCGGCGAGAAAGCTAACGGTCACGGCATGGGTGTCGGTGACATCAATGGCGACGGCCGCCTGGACATCCTGGTAGGCGAAGGTTGGTACGAACATCCCGACAGCAACCCTTGGGGTCAGAACTGGAAGTTTCATCCGGACTGGGACCTGCAAGCGAGTATCCCGATGCTGGTCCGTGACCTCGACGGCGATGGCCGTCAAGACATCGTTTTTGGCAACGGCCATAACTTCGGGCTGCAGTGGTGGCAAAACCTCGGGCCCGACGGAACAGGCAAGCTGCAATGGAAGGAGCACCTGATCGATCGCGATTGGAGCCAACCGCATTCACTGGCTTGGAGTGACCTGGATGGCGACGGCCAGTTGGAGTTGATCACGGGCAAACGTTACTTCGCCCACAACGGCAGCGATCCGGGTGGGCGTGACATGCCCTGTTTGTACTACTACAAATGGGACGACGCGGCGAAGGGCTTCAAAAAGTTCGTGATCGAAGAGGGGCATGTCGGTACCGGCTTACAAATCGTTGCCCGGGATCTCAACGGTGACGGCAAAGTGGATGTCGCGACGGCGGGCAAGAGCGGCACCTACGTCCTGTTGCAAAAATGACGCCGCCCGAAGAACCGCCGCAACCTCATCCCCCAGCGTCCGCTCCGCCGCCGGTTGCGGACTGGACGATAAGGCAATCGCAACAGCATGTCGACGATTGGATTCGGTCGATCGGGGTGCGATACTTTGGCGAATTGACCAACTTGGCTCAGTTGGTCGAGGAGGTCGGCGAGGTCGCGAGAATCCTGTCACGGACCAACGGAGAGCAGTCGAACAAAGCGGGGGAGTCACCAGGGGACTTAGGGGATGAGTTGGCCGACGTGATGTTCGTGGTGATTTGCCTGGCCAACCAATCCGGTGTCGACCTTCAAGCGGCCTTCGAGAAGAACCTCGACAAGAAATCTCGCCGCGATGCCACACGACACCGTGACAATCCCAAGTTGACCGAAGCTTAAGGGGAGCAACCCTGCCGGGCTTTAGCCGGTCAAGCCGACCACGGAAGTGTCGCGGCGGGAAGCTTTCCGCGACCGCTCAGCCGAACATTTGCAAACGCTGGACGCGATGGTTGTTGCTGTCCAAAACGTGGATGCGGTTTTCGGAGTCGATCACGACTCCCCAGGGCTGTCGGAGTTGGCCAGGCGAGTCTCCCGGCGCACCCCAGCAGGCGATACCGCGGCCTTGATCATCGATGCGCTGCAGTCGCTGGTTGCCGTACTCGCAGATAATCGCCGTGCCGTCGCGCGCGATCGCCAGGTCGTAGGGGTAACGGAATTGCCCCAGACCGGTACCCTGCCCCCCCAGCGTGTCGAGATGGCTCGGAGGCGTCTGGCTGAGGTCGAACCGCTGAATTCGGTGGTTACAAGCATCGGCTACCCAGAGCCTGTCTCGAGCATCGATCACGAGGCCCTGCGGACGGATGAATTGCCCGTCCCCGGTGCCCGTCCCTCCCCACTGGCAGACGAACCGACCGGTCGGATCAAACAGTTGGAGCCGATCCGAGTCGCCGTATTCCCCGATATAAAAGTTTCCTTGTGAGTCGCAAACTGCATCGGTCACGAATGCGAACTCACCCGGCCCGTGGCCCGCGATGCCGCCGATCCGTTCCTCAGCAAGCAGGTTACCGCTGAGGTCGTAGGCCAACATCCGGTAATAATGGGTATCGGCAACCAGTAGCCAAAGGGATAAATCGGGGCGCCGACAAATGCTCAAGCCGGTCGGGCGGCCATACTCGGTTTCGGGCATTTTCCAGCCGCGCAAGTAGTTGCCGTCGGCATCGAACACCTGGACCCGGCCGGTGGTGTCGACAATGTACAGGCAGTCATCCGGGTCGATCGCGATCGCTCGCGGCTTGAGCAACCGTCCTTGGGAAAGCCCCCGTTGACCCCACACCACCTCGGGCACGCTCGCGCCGTGAGAGCTAACGCATCCCGCCAGGGGGGTGATCCAGGGGGCCAAAAACGCACCCGCCGAGGCCAGGGAGCCAAAATCACGCAAAAAGCGTCTCCGGCTCGGTCGATCGAACGCCGTCGGGTTGCTCGTCAGTGCCATCAACAACTACAATCGAGGAGGTCGGGTGGGGCCGCTCGGCCTCGCTATTCCCCATGGTGGCAGCGACACCGACTTCCATCATACTCGTCTCAACATCCAGCGACTTCATGGCGACGGTTCTCGATCTGCGACGGGCCGATGACCCGCGAGATATCGTTCACCGGACCGTCGAATCACTGGCCCGAGGACAAGTTGTCGCCATCCCGACCGAAACGATCTATGGCTTGGCCGCCGATGCGCTCAATCCAATTGCCGTTGCACGACTGGTCGAAATCAAGCGGCAGTCGCCCGGCGTTCCGCTGGTACTGGCGGTACGAGGGCCGAACGAAATCCTCGATTTCGTCTGCCAATGGTTGCCGCTGGCACATCGATTGGCATTTCGCTGCATGCCGGGTCCGCTGACCCTGGTGACCCCCGCAGCCGGTCAGGATTCATTGGTCAGTCGTCTGCCCGAGTCCGTGAAACGGTGGGTGATCGGCGACCAAGACTGCGTCGGTTTTCGCGTCGTGGACCATCCGGTGGTTGCGCAAGTTCAGCAATTTCTCCGCGGCCCGCTCGTCTTGACAGGGGCTACGCTCGAGGGGTCCGAAAATCCGACTTCCGGCAGCCAAGTGGTTCAGGAGTTCGGCTCTGTTCTGCCGCTAGTACTCGATGATGGCCCAACTCGCTATGGTGGGGCAACGACGGTTGTCCGAGTCATCGGCAACCAGTACGAGATTCTGCGGCATGGCGCCATCGAGGCATCGGCGATGAATGAGTTTGCGAAACCCTTGATCGTTCTGGTCTGCACTGGGAACACCTGCCGCAGCCCGATGGCCGAGGGCTTGCTGAGGCAGCGGTTCGCCAAATTGGGCGAAGGAGGTCATGGTATCAACGTGATTTCAGCCGGAGTTGCCGCCTGTGAGGGTGCCCTGGCAAGCCCGCAAGCGGTCGAGGTGATGGATGCCAAGGGGATCGACATTTCGAGCCACCAAAGTCGGCCGCTGAGCGACGCCATCATCAGCCGCGCCGACCTTGTGCTGACGCTCACGCGCGGCCATCGAGCCGCGATCCTCGCCGCTTGGCCGGAAATGGAGAATCGCGTATTCACGCTACGCACCGATGGTGGCGACATCGGTGACCCGGTCGGCGGATCGGTTGAGCTTTACGAGCAATGCGCGCGCCAGATTGGCGAAGCGATCGATCAATGGTTACCGCGTTTGCAAAATCAGCTGTTGCCCCACGCCCACGATTCGAGCGACGAACAGGAGCTCACTTGATGTTGCGAATCAGCTTGGCCAGCGACCATCGTGGGATCGCGATCAAGGGACGCCTCTCCCAGCGGCTAACCGATGTCGGTTACGTTATTTTTGACGAAGGCACGCATGGTGAAGCCGCGGTTGATTACCCCGACTTCGCTCAAGTGGTCGCCGATAAGGTGAGTCGCGGTGAGGCCGATCGAGGAATCTTGATTTGCGGAACCGGGATCGGCATGGCGATCGCCGCCAACAAGTTCCCGGGGGTTCGTGCCGCGCCCTGCTACGACGAGGTCATGGTGGAACTGAGCCGTCGCCACAATGATGTCAACGTGCTCTGCTTACCCGGTGACTTGATCGGCGATCGGCCGGTCGATGACTTGGTTCTGCTGTGGCTGCGGACCGATTTTGAAGGGGGACGGCACGCCCGGCGGATCGGCAAAATTGTGGAACTCGAAAATGATTCCGGTTCATGACCACGCCACCAGCCGCAACAGGCGCTGCGATTCCGCCAGGCCAGGCCGCCGACTTCGGGGGGCCGGTCGGGCATGGTGAGGCGAAACGCTGGTTCGCAAACTCGCTCGCCAAAGGCTGCCTGAGCGGCTCGTTTTTGCTGGTCGGGCCGCCAGGGATTGGGAGGGCGGCGCTCGCCAAGTGGATCGCAAAATGCCTTTTATGCGATGAGAGCGGTGAGCGTTCGCTGAGTTGCTGTGGCCGCTGCCCGAGCTGTTTCCAAGTCGAAGCGGAAACCCACCCCGACCTCGTACAGGTCCGCAAGCCGGAAGACCGGGCCTTCATCCCGGTCGAGCTCTTGATCGGCCCGGCCGAGAATCGAATGCGGGAGGGATTCAATCGGGACATTCGCCTCCGCCCGTTCCATGGCACCCGTAAGGTGGCGATTCTCCACGATGCGGATTACCTGAACGACGAGGGGGCCAACAGCCTCCTGAAGACGCTGGAAGAGCCGCCCCCCGACTCGTTGATTTTTCTTCTGGGTACGAACGAGCAGCGGCAGTTGCCGACGATCCGCTCGCGCTGTCGCATCGTTCGGTTGCACCCGCCGCGTGGCGAACAGGCCGTCGAATTGATGCGGCGTCGCGGAATCGATTGCGATGCCGCGACCGCCGAACGAGCGATCGAATTGTGTGGCGGCGATTGTCAAGCGGCGGCGGAGGTACTGACCGCGGACGGCGCTAAACTTCGCCAGGCCATCACGCAGCGTTTGGTTAACCCCCCGATCAGCCCCGTCGATCTCGCTCAAGTCGTCACGTCGGTGATCGAGGATTTGGGTAAAGCCGCCTCCGCCGCGGTCAAACGAGACCGCCTGCGCGACATCCTTTCGATCGCCATCGACACCTTTCGCCAACAATTGATCGATTCCGCAGATCGGCCCGAGCAACTCGCGCCAATCATTTATCGGCTAGATCGCTCGATCGAAGCGATCGCCCAGGTCCAACGGAACGCCAATCAGACAACGCTGATCGAATGCTGGGCTGCCGACCTGGCACGCGGCAACCCGGCCTGAGAACGGGGCTTAAATGCCGCAGCGGATCAGGCGCGGGAGAGGAACTGCCCGGTCCGTGTATCGACCTTCACCCGCTCGCCCTCCTTGATGTACTCCGGCACATGAACCACCAGTCCGGTCTGAAGCGTTGCCGGCTTGGTTCGCGAAGTCGCGGAGTTGCCTTTGACGCCGGGGTCGCACTGAGTGATCGCCATTTCCACCGTGGTCGGGATGTCGATGCCGACGCATTCGTCGTTGTAGATCAGCGCGCGAACACCTTCCAAACCCTCCGGCATGTAAGGGACCTGCTCCTTCACGTCGCCGAGCAACACTTCGTACTGATTGAAGTTTTCGGTGTCCATCAAGTGAATGTGGGTCGAGTCGGTGAACATGACCTGCACATCGCGGCGCTCGAAATCCGCCGCGTCCAGCGCTTCCGTCCCCTTGAGCGTGATGTCGATCTTCTGCCGCGTGACCGCGTTGCGACCTCGAAACTTGTAGAGCGTCGCTGCGCCGCGCGCCGACGGGGATTGAACGTTCAACGATTCGATGATGACCGGTTCCCCTTCGAAGACAACCACATCACCCGTTTTAATTTCTTTTGCCAACATCGATGGCGGTTCCTAACGTCGTATAAGAGAATCGCGTCGCGATCATCACGACACTGCTGAATCGGACGATTATGCTTCGCGCCCGAGGATCGCGAAACCCGGGTCAACGCCACAACCAATCGCTCAAGCCCTCGGCGACCTCGGTCGGATTGATCGCCAGCTGAAGGGTGGCCCAGCCGAGCAGCGTGAGCCCCAGGATGGTCAGCACGCCCCCTTGGGTCGACGCGACGACGTTCTCGGTGGCAACTTCCCGACGCAGCCGCGTCAGCAGGGAGCGCCAGAATTCCGGAGAGACCTCGGTTTCGAACGCTTCCACATCCACCGACTCGCCACCCCGATGGCGAATCATGCGCAAATGCAACCCGCTGCCGGGAATCGCGATCGTGCCGCCACGATCGTCGAGCCGACTCTCGGGGTCAATCGTTTGGCAAGCCCGCAGCAACGGACCGGCCAAGGCGGCATCTCCAAGGCCATAAACCACGAGCCGGGGACGCTGATAAAGGACCCACAGCAAGACGAGCAGGAAATAGAGCATTGCTAAGATCGGCCAGACGGCTGGGCCGAATGTCGCCCCCGCCGCTGCCGGGAAGAACAACTCGCCAGGTCCGATGGCGACCAATCCGGCAATCGCCAACGAAAGGGCGAAGGTGTCGCGGCCTCCGGTCGTAACCAGGACTCGCCCTCGCAGTCGGACCAACCCGAGCATGACCAAATAGGCACCCAACGGCAGGATCGCCAGAACGGTGGGAAATGCCATGGGCCGAATCAGGTAGGAGGAGTCTCAAGGAGAGGCCGCATGTTCATTCGACAATCCCATTGAGCGCAAAACCTTTTTGCCGCAGCAAGCAGGCGTCGCACCTACCGCAGGCGATTCCATGGGGACCAGGATCGTAACACGACAGGGTCATCGAATAGTCGACGCCCAAGGCCAGGCCTCGGGCAATGATCTCGGCCTTGGTCGAATGCAGCAGCGGCGCATGAACCGTTAACCGGCGCGGCCCTTCGACACTGGCCCGCGTCGCCAAGTTCGCCATCGCCTCGAAAGCCTCGATATACGGGCCGCGACAGTCGGGATAGCCGCTGTAATCGAGAGCATTGACGCCGATAAACAAATCCCGACTGCCGACCACTTCGGCCAAGGCGAGCGCGAGTGACAGAAAAATGGTGTTCCGGGCCGGGACATAAGTCACGGGGATATCACCGCCCACCTGATCCACGGAATCATGCTTGGGCACCTCCAGACCGGGATCGGTCAGCGCCGAACCGCCAAACTGCGCCAAGTTGATTTCGACGATCCGATGTGAACGAACCGCGAACGCCTCGGCCAACCGCCGTGCTCGATCCAATTCGTACTCGTGCCGCTGGCCGTATCGAAAGCTGATCGCGTGGAGCGTGAAACCCTGCTCGCGGGCGATCGCCAAACAGGTCGCGCTATCGAGTCCGCCAGACAACAGCACGATTGCCGGATCACCGCCCGCGGGTGACGGCTTGGGATGGGCGTTCATGGTCGTGGCTTCCACAGCTTACGACCCATCGCCGGCTGATAATTGGTCCAGTGCGGGTCGCCTCCGATGTCCGACTCGATGACCGCCAAAGCGGCGGCCAGCTTCGCATCGAGATTATCCAAATGATGAAGTGCGATCGCCTCGAGCGTCTGGGGTATTCGCGGGCTGCCGAATTCCAAAGAGCCGTGGTGGCTTAGGATCAAGTGCTCCAGCTGGAGCCGCAATTCCTGGGGAATGGGTTCAGCACCCGATTCCGCGACCACCCGGACCTTGTCATCCAATCCCTGCACCCCGATCACCAAATGCCCGACCAGTTGACCGCGATCGGTGTAACCGGATTCACCGCCACTGGCGAGTTCTTCGATCTTGCCGAGGTCGTGCAGGAAGGCGCCGAAAGTCAGCAATTCCGAATCGAGGCCTTCGTATCGCGGGCCAACCCACTGTGCGAGCTCCATCAAATCGATGGTATGCCGTAACAGCCCACCGGGGTAGGCATGGTGGTGAGACACGGCAGCCGGGGCCAATTGAAGGCGTCGCATCAGC
>DITY01000147.1:0-34362 GCA_002422955.1 Planctomycetaceae bacterium UBA6172 | reverse complement strand
CGGTCCGTCAGCTTGAGCAGGATGTACTTCCCCCCTTGCCGATTGGCCCGAAGCTGCTTGTCAGCGGCTTGAAACGCCTGGTCGAGCAGTTGATTGTCGCCCAGCTGATTGATCGCAATCCGAGTCACACGCACGATCCGAAGTGGGGAAAGATGGGTCGCAAAAGCCCATGGTACCCGATCGGAATCAGCCTCGGCAGTCGCCCGCCCAGGCGACGACAACACGCCGCCTCGTCCACTACCAACGTCCTCAAAAGGTTAAAAACCCCCGCAAACGTTGGCGTGCTAAGCCTCAAGCCACAACCGATGTCAACAGCTCAATCGAGCTTCTTGACACGCAGATTGCGGAAGTAAACCTTGCTGTCCGGGTCATGAGCCTGAATCGCAAAGGTCCCTTCACCCAACCGCCGTTCAAACTCGTTCGACTCCGCAGGTTTGTTCTCCGGTTCGGTGTAGTCGACCATCGTCTCGCCATTGAGAACCAGTCGAACACGATGCCCCTCAACGATAATCTCCTGCCGGTACCATTCGTTGTCCTTCACCGGCGGCTTGGCGATGTTGACAATGTTGTACAGGCTGCTCGTTCGCTTGGGGTCGCCGTGGGTCACGTTGACTTGGCATTCATGGCCGAACTTGGGCCATCCGGAAGGCTGGTAGCGGGTGTGAAAGTAAAGCCCCGAGTTGCTACCGGGCGTGGTCTTCACGTCGGTGATGAAGTGGAAGTTCTTGAACGGCGCCAAGTCGCCAACGTAAAACAGGTGAGCGCGGGGGCCGTCGATCACGATCATCCCGTCTTCGACCCGTAGGCTATCTGGATTTTCTTCCGACTTTTTCCAACCCTCCAGCGATTTGCCATCGAATAAGGAAACAAAGCCCGCGTCATCGGCTTGTTCGTCAGCCGCTCGCGTCGGCAGCGAGGAACCAGCGACGCCGAGCCACAGCCAGGCGAACGTGAATGCGGTGGGACGGAAGAGGAATTTCATGGTGAGTCGTGATTGAGTTGGTTAAGAATGAAGTCAGGAGGGCAGATCGGACGGGACGTGGGCGGCGAACTGGACCCTAACGTCCAGACAAGCCGAGGTTCCAATCAGAAAAGCAGACGCCGTTGAGGACGCAGGGTCATCCGGCGAGGGGAAAACGCTAGCCGGGGAGAACTCTCCACGCCGAGCTAGCGAAAACAAAATCGGGTCGGAAATTCCGAGGGGCGATCCCCCTCAAAATGCGATTACCGACCACAGGGTGAATCGGTCCAAAGCGAAGACTATAGCTTCGAATCGGTCGCGGGCAGTTCACCTGCTTTGAGCTTATCCGCAAAGGCCTTACCGTCGCTGCTCTTCTTTTCGCCTGCCGTCTTGAGGCCAGCAAGAATCAATTCTTTGGCCTTCTCGGGATTGGCAGCGACCCACTCCTTAGTGAAGTCCTCTTTTTTCAGGAACTCGCCGACGGCCTTGCCATATTCGTTCCGTTCAGTCTTCTTCTCACCCTTCACGTGACAGACGTTGCAGCCCGCTTTGCGAGCGGTCTTGACGAACTCTTCATTCGCGCCCTCGCCCGTGTAGTGATCCTTCCACTCCTTACTGAATTCGTTGGTGGCGAACGCGGGGGCCACGAGCAGGAGCATGAAGCCAAGGGTCAAAGCGAATCGTTTCATCAGGTTTCTCCGAGGGAATGGAACAGCGCCAGGGCTTAACGCACTGACTTATTAAAACCTCGACGGGAGACTAAAGTCAAATCCCGTCCAATTCAGTCCCGGCAGAATCATTCCTGCCCAGGCGTAGAATCACTTCCCCCATTCTGACCTAATGGACGCCGGGGAGGGAAGTTGGGCAAAGTGTCGCGGTCGAATCCGGGCACCACCGTGCCATCCTGATAAAAGCCCTCTGCCGTCATTTGACTGGCCGGAATGAGATCATCGAGCGGACTGCTCCAGCGAACCACCCAAAGTGGGGATCGATCGGCAGCCCAGGGAGGGCGACTCGGACCGAGCATTTGGCTCATCCAAAAGACCTGTCTCTCGCCGCCGTCGAGGGCGAGATCGAGGATCGGCCAATCACCCTCGGGTTCGAGGTCATACGCATTGTCTTCGCCTCGAAGATTGATCAGCCCATCGATCGCACCAAACCCGGACGCCAGGCCGACGAATTCGACGTGTGGCGCCCCGAGCGGGGAACGAAAGACGACACTGCGACAATCGCGATCGATCGGCATCGGATATTGGCCAGAGGGCCCCAGGCGAGTGCGTACAAAACCCTCGCCAGTCGAAACCGTGACGCGGCTGAGCAAGATCTGAATCTGAACCCCGCCGGCCGAGACGGGGGTATCGACACCCGCGACCTCCAACATGCGGCCCGATACGGCGAGCAAGCCGTTATCCCAGCGGAACTGCATCTGCACGGCATCCACCAAGTTGATCAGCGTCATTTCACCACGACAGGCAACTTGGTTGAGCTCGATCGCGACCAGTGGCGGCATCGGGAGTCGGATGGGAGATGTCGTTCGGCCTACCAACTTATTGTCATCTACTGCTAGCGGGCTCGTCGCGTCGATCCCGGGCCGCAGCGAGAAGGGATCCGACAACAGATCGCCGATCGCCGGCCTCGAATTGGCCGTGCCGAGGATTTCAAACGCAAAGACCTCATCCCGCTGCGCCGAGTTTTCAACCGTGACCGTGCATCCGGTCAGTCGAACCAAGCGATTGGAGGTCAACGAAAAGAGAGCACCGCCTTCGATCGCGGAACCACGTACCTGCCAGGTGAAATGGAGGTTTTGAAAATCGACCCGATGAGAACCGATATCAACCATCACGGCGCGTTCCATCGCTGGCGGTTGGTCGGCGATGAAACGGATCTCGCTGGTGCCTACGCTCGACCGGATCGTCAGCCCGTCTCGTGGGATTCGAAGCGGAGGGCTGTCGATCAATGGAACGGCGATCTCGATCGTGTTGACACCTAAATCGTCCGCTTTGACCAACGCGTCGGCAAGCGTCTCCGCTCGGACGGCGTTATCAGGCCAAACGCTGTCTCCAGGGCCGACAATCACTTTCTCGATTTTGGGTACGGCCTTTGGATCAACGCTCGCTTCCACACCGGGTAGCGAGATCGGCTCGCGCGGCATCGCGATCTCGGAGAACCGCGGACCGACCAACGCGACATCCGCCACCTCGGGGTCGACAGCCGCCGATGGACGCCCGACCCCGGATGGGGCCGGCGTCGGCATGACCAGGCCCTCAACTGCGGCGGTCGCCAACTCGTCCGGAACCGGCCCGACCGTCGACTGACGTTCGTTGGGCGTCTCCAGCAATGCCTCCCCGACGGCCGCCGTCGGTAGGGTCGCGGTCTGAGTAAGCGGCTGTCTAGCCGCCGCACCCGTTCTATTTTCAGTGGCCCCCTCGACGTCGCTTGGGGACGGCTCCTGAAGGGCTTCGATGGCCCGGGCTTGGCGGAGAATCACCGCGGACGGAGGGATCTCGAGATTCAACGTATCCGCGCGGAGTGAATCGACCAATTGTAGAAAAACGCCTCCGAGTAGCAGCATGGCCGCAGCCACGAGCCAAGGGAGGTGATTCGTCCAAGTGGTTGTAGACAGGTCCTCCCGGGGGATGGTCAGCGTGCCTTGCGACCGGGCTCGAACCAGCGATTCCCGATCCGCCAATTCACGCAGGTCAGCGACCAAGTCAATCGCCCGTTGGTAGCGGGCATCGGGAGATTTGGCCAACATCTTGAAAAGGATCGCCTTGAGGTCGCCACTGACGTCGGGGCGCTCCACGGTGGGATCCGGAGGTGGGGCATTACCGTGATTCAGCAATTTCTGCAGGACCGTCCCACCCGGATAAGGCGGCTGGCCGGTCAGCATGAAGTAGAGCGTGCAACCGAGCGAATACAGGTCGCTGCGGACATCCGCGTCGCGAGGGTCCCGCGCCTGCTCGGGAGAAATGTAATCGAACGTCCCCAGGGTCACGCCGCTCGCGGTCATGTCACCCGACAACTCCAATTGGTCGCTGCGCGCCAAACCCATATCAACGAGCTTTGTCTCGCCTTCGGTATTGACCAGAACGTTCGACGGCTTGACGTCTCGATGCACAACCCCACGACCGCTGGCGTGATGCAAGGCTTCGGCAATCTGACGAGTGTAAAACGCGGCATCGTCAATGCTCAGCACACCATCCCGCTCGACCAGATCGCGGATATTGGTCCCTTGGATGTACTCAAAAACGATGTACCGCCAGCCCTCCGACATGCCGACGTCAAAGACCCTGGCGATGTTGGGGTGATCGAGTCGCGCCGCGGCTTGAGCCTCGTTACGAAATCGACGCTGCATGTCGGGATCGTCGCCGATGAACGGGATGACTTTGATCGCGACCGTACGTTCCAATCGCTCATCGCGGGCACGGAAGACCGCCCCCATTCCTCCGCCACCAATCAATTCCTCCAGATGGAAATGGCTGAGGCGACTGCCGAGCAAAACCTTGGCGACCTCGGCGGGACTCGCTGACGAACCCCTACCCAGGACCCGGGCAGACGAACCTCCGTCGCTACGTCGAATCACCGTGTCAGCCGCCTCTTCCGGTTCGGCGAGCGCGGCAAACGGGTCAATCGATTGCCTGACAGCCGCATCGGGACCCAGGCCAGCAACCACCTGCGGAACCTGGCCTAACGATTCGGTCGAACCCAATTTCGCGTCATTTCCGGCCGGTCGCTGTCCCTGCGATCGATCAGGTCGTAAACCCTCGTCAGAAATTGCCGGTCGCGGAGTGTCCATGTGTTCAGTCCGGTCTTGGACGCGGGCGATCCCTCAGCTGGATGAGCTTGAAAACTAAAGATAAGCGGCCCGGAAACATGAAGTCCTCTTAGCGAACAACGCGTCGGATTCTGGATAGTTTAGATTGCCGACCACCCTGGATCAACAAAATTGGCCGTCCGGAATCCCGAACGGCCAAGGATAGGCCGATCCTTCGAAATCATCGGAAGGATCGGCCCCTCAAAAGCACTGCGGCCGACGCCGCCCGGCTCGCTGCCGATTTACAGCACTGCGAGCCGCTGGTCGACCGGCAACATAGCAACGCGGAGGTTACTCGGCGGCCAAAGCCGAGGCTTCAGACAACTCCGAGCAGCAAGCCTTGGGGGCGCCGCAAGTCTTTGCCGTCGAGGCGTCCGCGGTGGTCTCACAGCACGCCCCGGCGGACACGCAAGCCGCGCCGATGGGCGCCGTAACCTCGCAACACGCCGCACTATCGCACCCGTCACAGCCACAGGCTTTGCAAACGCAGTCGCCACTGGAGCAACAAGCACAAGCAGCCTCGCAGCTGCCACAAACACAGGCCTGGGAAAAAGCCGTCGGATCAGCAACGGCCGAGCGAAATGCGAAGCCGGCGGCGGCAGCCAGTATGACCACCGCGAACAGAGCAGTAAGAGCCTTCAACATGATTTTTCTCTCTAGCGAATGGGATGACATGAATCGAATCGAAACACCAACCGACGTGGCTGGCGGCAAGCGCCGCCAACAAGAACACGCGGGAGATGTAGGGGCGAACGAACAAAACCGTCCGCTCGATTCAATTCAGCCAACGGCAGAGCAGGACACAGCGATCCTGCGCGGAGAGAAAGGAAATGACACTCGTGGCTTCATTCCGCGAAACAACGTTAGAAAGACGCGGAGCGATGGAACCGATCACGACCGCGAACTGAGCGCCCGCCCGGGAGAAATCCTCCGAGTTGAGTCGTGCATGAAACACCGGAGCCTCACACGCGTGACAGGCCCGCTCGCAGAGACATGCTCGCGTATCGACTGACGATTCGCACGCCGAAGCCCTTGACAGCAGGTCGGTCACTGGGATCCTCGCTGCGAGCGTCTGGCAACAATTTCGCTCGGCCGGCTTCGGGTCCACTGGCTCCGCGGCGATCGAAATACCGGCCAGCGACGGGGCGTAACATCGATCGAACTGCGAGGTCGATCCGATCCATTGCCGTACCTGTTCACCAAAGCAGCAGCACCTTGCGACGGACGCCATCGGCCCCAAGGCAATCACGAGCGAGGCGATCAAGCTGAACTGCTTCGCGGCGACCAGGATTTGCTGCTGCACCATGGTTTATCCTATGCATCGCCACGGTCGAAAGGCAAGCATGGAACTCCACTCGCCGCCCATCCGCTCGGAGCGATCCAGCGTACGGCGAGGGTTTACTTCGCCCCTGAGCGATCGGGGCGGTAGCCGGTTGTGTTGCGGTTGCGACGCTGCTTTTTCCCGCCCTTGCCGGGGGCCGAAACCTCGGTCGACGCGGGCACCCCTTCCACGAGGCCTGGGGCGGCCGATGAATCGCCCGGCTGGGAGGAACGGATTTTGCCGGCTCGCTGGCCGTTTGTGCGGCCGGACTTCTGGGCCGCGGTCGGGGGATCGGCGGGTTGCTGGCCGGTTAATTGATGGACGTAATCGCCGCGGAAACGGGCCCCAGCATCCTCCCGCCGACGCTCGACCGCTTCCTTGGGCGGACGAGAAGGGATCAAACCGTCGCAGCCGTCGCTGATCAAATCGGTCCGGCCGACCAAACGTAACGCCTCACGGACCTCGAAATAATTTTCGGGCTTGAAAAACTGCATCAGCGCGCGTTGATACTTTCGCTCCTTGAGCGCCTTAGCGACGTAAACCGGTTGTTTGCTGAACGGATCGATTCCGGTGTAATACATCGTCGTCGCCACGTCCAAGGGGGCCGGGATGAAATCTTGGACCGCGTCGGGTTTGTAGCCATTGCGTTTGAGGAATACCGCCAGTTCGATCATCGCCGAAATGTCGCTGCCGGGGTGCGAAGCGATGAAGTAAGGGACGATGAACTGCTTCTTGCCGACCCTCGCGGATTCCTCTTTGAAGACCTTGGTGAAGTGCTCGAAATCGTCGTTCTTGGGTTTCCGCATTTTGCTCAGGACCCCCGCATCGACGTGCTCGGGCGCGACCTTGAGCTTGCCACCGACGTGATGGGCCGTCAGTTCCTCGAGGTATTCCGGCGACGTTCGCGCCAAGTCCATGCGAATGCCACTGGCGACCAGCACCTTCTTGATTCCCGGGAGGGACCGAGCTTCCCGCATCAGCTCGATCACGGGGGTGTGGTCGACGCCGAGCAACTTACAAATTTTGGGGTGCACGCACGATTGCCGGCGACAGACGGCTTCGACGTCCGGTCGCGTGCAACGCATCTGATACATGTTGGCGGTCGGGCCACCGATGTCGCTGACCACCCCCTTGAAATCAGCCGACTCGGTCATGGAGCGAATTTCGTTCAAGACCGATTGCTTGCTCCGCGACTGAATGATCCGCCCCTGGTGGGCGGTGATCGAGCAGAATGTGCAGCCCCCGAAGCAGCCACGCATGATCGTGACCGAGTTCTTGATCATCTCGAATGCGGGGATCGTTTCGGTGTAGGACGGGTGTGGCAACCGCGTGTAGGGCAGCCCGTAGATCGCGTCCATGGCCGTTTCGCTAATCGGCAACTGGGGGACATTGCAGACGACCGACTGAGTGCCGTGAGGCTGCATCAGGGGGCGGGCATTGAGCGGATTGGTTTCGTTGTGAATGATTCGCGTCGCCTCGGCGAACGCCAGCTTGTCCGCCAGCACCTGCTCGAACGACGGCAGTTCCAGCCAAGACTCGCGAACCGAATCCGGCGCAATCTCCTTGGCCCCCAGGGCATATGCCACGCCGCGAATGTCACGCAAATCCTTGACCGTTTCACCCGCTTCCAGCCGACGGGCGATTTCGACGATCGCGTTCTCACCCATCCCGAATCCGACCAAGTCGGCCTTGCTATCCAGCAGGATCGAACGTTTGACCTTGTCACTCCAATAATCGTAGTGCGCCAGCCGTCGGAGCGACGCCTCCACGCCACCGGCGATCACCGGCACGCCCTTGAAGGCCTCGCGGGCCCGTTGGCAATACGCCAAGGTCGCACGGTCCGGACGCAGCCCGATGCGGCCGCCCGGAGAATAAGCATCGTCGTTGCGAACCTTCTTGTTGGCGGTGTAGTGGTTGATCATCGAATCCATGTTCCCAGCGCTGATCGCGAAGAACAGCCGCGGGCGACCGAACCGACGCCAATCGTCACAGGCATGCCAATCGGGCTGGCTGACGATCCCCACGCGATAACCGGCAGCTTCCAAAACCCTGCCCAAGATCGCCATCGCGAAACTGGGGTGATCGACGTAAGCGTCCCCGGTGACAAACACGACATCCAATTCGTCCCAGCCTCGCTGACGAGCTTCCTCCATGGACATTGGCAACGCCGTGGACGCGATCGGCCCGTTGGGCTGGCGAGGCGGCTGATTCATCCCCGCCGATGCCGCCCCCAGTCGCGACAGAAAATCCGTATCGGCCGGCAGCAGCACAGGCTCCGGAGGGGGGGTGAACGAGGGCTGAACTATCGGCAACTGCATGGGAACCAAATCCGGTCGGAGACGAATCACTTTGAGAAGCCATTGTAGGAGCCTCGGGCCGAGCCGACAGTGACTTTTTATCGGTTTCGCTGTCATTTGAGCTGGATCGGCCCCACAGCCCGGTTTACTGGCGCCCCTTCGCTCGACACAAGAAGGGCGGCCTGATCGCCCGTAACGACGCAACGAATCCGGCCTTGCCCCGCCAGCCGCCAACCTGGTACCAACCCAGACCGGCGGGAGTCGTGTTTCGACTGCCGACGCCACGACCACCGTCCCAACGCGTCACCGCGGGAGTTTGCAAACGCCATGGATGGCTTCATCAACACCTGTCGATCGCAGCTTGCCTGGCTGGCACTCCTGGCGATCCTTACATTGCTGGGCTGGGCACCCCGCGTCGGGGCGGAGGAAGCCCAATGGATCTGGGCGACGGAAAGTGACACCGATTCGGTACCGGAGGGTGAAACGGCGTTGTTCCGCAAGTTGATCAACCTCCGCGTGGAAGCCGAAGGCCAGATCGAAATCGCGGCCGACGATGTCTACGACCTGTACATCAACGGCCGCGCGATCGGGTCGGGTAAGTCTTCCAAAAATCTCGATACCTACGACATTTCGGAACACTTGCTCGTGGGCCGAAACATCGTGGCGGTGCGCGCGAAAAACGTAACCGGCAACAGCGCGGCCTTGGTCGCAAGGATCGGGATCCGGCCGCGATCCGGTGGCACTTGGATCACCTTCAGCACCGACTCCTCTTGGAAAACGACGCGGAAACAGGAACCGACCTGGGAAGGCCTGCTGTTCAACGACCAATTGTGGGGCGCGGCCAAAACGTTTGGCAAGCTGGGCGAAACCACCCCTTGGGACCGCGGCAAAGACGTCTCGATCGCGGTGGCGGCGGAAGATTCCGAACGCTTTCAAGCTCCTAAAAACTTCAGCGTCCAGCGGATTTTCGACGACTCGCAAGTCGGTTCGGTAATCGCGATGGCGTTCAACGAATTCGGACATATCATCGCCTCGCAAGAAAACGGCCCGTTGCTGCTGCTGTACGACCGCGACAACGACGGCGTGGCCGAGAGCGTTCGAGTCTATTGCGACGCGGTCAAGTCGTGCCAAGGGATCCTGCCGCTCAACGGCGAGGTCTTTGTTACGGGGGATGGTCCGCAAGGGCATGGCCTGTACCGACTATCCGACAAAGATCGCAACGGCACGCTCGAGACGGTTCGCAGAATCGTTCAGTTCAAAGGTCAACCGAGCGAACACGGCCCGCATGGCATCACGCTCGGGCCGGACGGGATGATTTACGTGATCGTTGGTAACCACAGCCAGGTTCAGGGCAAGGTGGGCTCCGGCCAGACCTTGGTCGATTCTTACGAGGGGGACTTGGTGCCGAGATACGAAGACCCGGGTGGTCACGCGATGGGGGTCAAAGCCCCCGGCGGAACCGTAATTCGTACCACCATCGACGGCAGCGTGGTCGAAAAGATCGCTGGCGGCTTGCGAAACGCCTACGACTTGGTCTTCAACACCGAGGGTAGCTTGTTCGTCCACGACAGCGACATGGAATCGGATACCGACACCGCCTGGTATCGTCCGACCGGTCTTTATGACATCACCGAAGCTGGCGAGTATGGCTGGCGGAGCGGTTGGGCCCAGTGGCCCGAGTACTATGTCGACCGTTTGCCGATGCTTTTGGATACCGGCCGCGGAAGCCCCACCGGCGCGGTCTGTTACGATCATTTCCGCTTCCCGGTCCGCTACCACAACGCGGTCTTCCTCGCCGATTGGTCCGAAGGCCGCATTTTGGCCGTCCGGTTGAAACCGAACGGAGCCGGCTACACGGCCGAGAGCGAAGTGTTCGTCAAAGGCCAGCCGCTGAACGTCTGCGATTTGGACGTCGGCCCCGATGGCTCGCTCTATTTCTGCACCGGTGGCCGCGGCACGGGCGGTGGGGTTTATCGCATCCAGTGGACCGGAGCGGTCCCCGATCGCATCGGCAACTTGGGGACCGGCGTCGCCCGCGCGATCCGCCAACCCCAGATCTCCTCCGCTTGGGGCCGTCAGGAAGTGGCCGCGGTCAAGAATGAACTGGGCAATCAGTGGGCCGAACTCGTCGCGGGGGTGGCGTATAGCAACGACAACCCGTCGCATTATCGCACACGGGCGCTCGACCTGATGCAACTGTTCGGGCCGATCCCGAGTGAGGACTTGTTGATCGAACTGGCGTCGGCGCCGTCGGATGCCGTGCGTGCCAAGGCGGCCTTCATGATGGGACTCCACCCGGCCCCAAGGAGCCGCAAACAGCTCGAGAAGATGCTCACCGATCGCGAGCCTCGCGTCCGTCGCGCGACCTGTGAAGCGATCCTGCGGAGCGCCCAGTGGCCAGCCGCATCCCAACCGCTGGTCGAAATGCTCGGCGACCAAGATCGGACGCTGGCCTTCGTCGCCCGCCGCGTCTTGGAACGCATGCCGGTCGATTCATGGAAAATGGCGGCGCTGTCCCACGAATCGCCGCGGGTACGCACGCTGGGCGCCTTGGCGTTGATCAACGCCCAACCGAACGAAGCGACCGCCCTGGAAGTCTTGACGACGTGCAGCGAACTGATGACCGGCTTCCTGAGCGATGCCGAGTTCGTTGACACCCTGCGGGTCTGCCAGGTCGCATTGCACCGCGGCAAGGTCGCATCCGACAAGATCGTCACCCTGCGTGAACAGATCGCCGAGGAGTTCCCCGCTGGCGATACCCGGATGAATCATGAACTGATTCGGCTGGCGGCTTACCTCGACGCGGACGGCGTGGCCGAGCGGGCCTTGGAGTTCCTCAGTAGCGAAGCCCCGCGTGCCGATCGAAACCTGGTCGCGATGTACATGCAGTTCATGTCACACCAATGGTCAGCATCGCAGCGTTTCGAACTGTTGAAGTATTACGAGAACGCGGCCCGTGAGTCGGATTCCGGCTCGCTGGCCTTGTACCTGATGGCGGTCACGCGGGACTTCGCGAAGACCTTCTCCAGCGATGACGCTGTCGCCGTGCTGGAACAGGGCAGCCAGTGGCCGAACGCGGCCTTGGCGGCGATCTATCAGCTGCCCCGACCGGTTTCGGAAGAGACCGCCGCGACGCTCCGTCAACTCGACCGCCGAATCCACGCCGAGGGGCTTCAAGGCGACGTTTACAAGCGGTTGCGGACGGGAATTGTGGCGGCCCTGGCGAGCGCCGGTGATGCGGGCTCGTTTGAGTACCTGCGAGAATTGTGGCGCAACGATCCCGAACGCCGGCACCTGATCGCGCTGGCGCTGGCCCAAAGCCCCGACGGCGAAAATTGGGATTATCTGGTCCGCAGCCTCGGCGTGCTCGATGGCGAAGCGGCGATGGAGGTGATCCGCAAACTGACGAGCGTTCGCATCGCCACGGACGACCCGGGGGCAATCCGACAACTGATCCTGATCGGCCTCCGCGCCGAAACCGAACAGCGCGCCATCGAACCGGTCGAGCAGTTGCTCGCCCACTGGACCGGGATGGAACGGCCCGCGGACTCCAAACCGACGATGGAGCTATGGCAACGCTGGTACAGTCGGGTCTATCCCGATCGCCCCGCGGCCGAATTGCCGAAGGACGACGAGTCGAAGTGGGACCTGGACGAATTGGTGCGCTACACCGAATCCGATCAGGGCCGACAGGGTGACCCAGAGCGTGGCCGAACGATCTATGCCAAGGCCCAGTGCGCCGCATGCCATCGGTTCGGTGATCAAGGCGACGCCGTCGGTCCCGAACTGACCTCGGTCGCCCGCCGCTTTACCCGTCGTGAGACCCTCGAGTCGATCCTGTTTCCGGCCCATGTGATCAGCGACCAGTACATGAGCAAGAAGGTGCTGACGCTGGACGGAAAGGTCTATGTCGGTTTGGTCAGCGACGATGGTGCCGGGTCGATCGCCGTGCGGGACTCCCGCAACCAGATCACCCGTGTCAACGACGCTGACATCGACCAAGTGCTGCCGAACAACAGCAGTATCATGCCGGCGGGCTTGCTCGACGAATTGTCGCTGGGAGAGATTAGCGACCTGCTGGCCTACCTCGGGGTGTTGCCGTCGATGCGAGTCGCCAATCGTAGCCCCGCAGGGCCGGGCAACTGACATTCGGGTGACGGCTTCATGAAACTCCTGCTTACCCTGATCGCTTGCTTCGCAACGACGATCGGCTGCGCCAGTTGGCATGGCGAAGCCGATACGGCGTCGCTGGAACGCGCGCTACCGCCGCCGAAAAGGGAGGCGGGCTCAGCTGTCCTGGAGATCGCGTTCGTATCCATCGGCAAGCATGCCGAAGTGGAGCAGCTATGGGGGGGAATCGATCAGACCTTGCTCCCGATGGAACTGCGGCACGATTGGGAACGCAACGGGATGCGAATTGGCCGAGTTCAGAAAACGCTCGACTTCGAAAGCCAGTTGTCGCGAATCCGACGCCGGCCTGAAGAAACCGCTAGCGCGATGGAAGCTACCAATGTCCATTCGGACCTGTCGCACCAGAGCCGGCGGATCACCTGCCGGGTAGGTAAACGTTACGAATTGCCGGTCCGCCAACCCGCGCCAGACCAGCAGACGGTCCTGGTGAGACTCGGCAGCGAAACCCGCGGGCGAACGCTCGCGCGCTCGCAACCCCTCTTCGCCCTGCGGGCAACCTCCGCCGACGTGCATTCGATCTCGCTCTCGCTCCGCCCCGAAGTCCAGCACGGCGACATGCGACAGACCTGGGTCGGCAGCGATGCCGCACTGCGACTCGACAATCGCCGCGAATCTTGGAACCTGGATGAATTGGCAACCGAAGTGCGACTAGAAAAAGGAGCGGTCCTTGTCGTCGGCGGCATCGACCCGCCGCTGGGGCTTGGCCAACTGATGTTTACCGGACTGACGGCCGAAGGTGACGATGATCGCGTCCTGATGATCATCCGCGTGGCCGAACTACCCGAATTGGCCGCCCCCTGACGCGACCGGTTGGCCGAATCGACACGCCGCGGAACGTGGTGAGCGTGTCGCTCGGCGGGAACCGCCAAAGCGGCCGATCGGGTTATGATCATGCCCTCGAGCTCATCGCGTCCGGTACCTGCAAACCGCCCGCCGAGCACTCATTACTCCCCAGCTCAAGTTGTGATCGATGCTCGTTCTGGTAACCGGTTGCGGCGGGTTTCTCGGCCGGCACGTGACCGCCCAATTGCTCGCGCGCGGTAACCGGGTGCGAGGCCTGGCGCGGGGCGCCTATCCAGCCGTCTCGGCGCTCGGTGTCGACCTGCGACGTGGTGACATCACCGACCCAACGGGGATAGCGAACGCGTGCCGTGGTGTCGATGCTGTCATCCACTGCGCGGCGATCGCGGGCGTCTGGGGTCCTTGGGAACGCTACCATTCGATCAATACGGTCGGCACTCAGAACGTGATCGAGGCCTGCCGTCGCCATGCGGTCCCGATCCTGGTTCACTGCAGCAGCCCCAGCGTCACCTTTGACGGCAGCGACCAATCCGGCGTCGATGAGTCCGTCCCCTACCCGGCGCATTATCTCTGTCACTATTCCCACACCAAGGCGGTGGCGGAACAGGCGGTACTCGCCGCACACCGGACTGGGACGCTGCACACCGCGGCGCTGCGGCCCCACCTGATCTGGGGCGGCGATGACCCGCATTTGTTTCCACGCCTGGTCGCCCGGGCCCGCAGCGGCCGACTGCGTATCGTCGGTGACGGGGACAATCGGATCGACACGGTGCATGTCGAAAATGCCGCCGCCGCGCATTTGAATGCGCTCGACCACCTGACGCAGCCCGATCCGGTCGGTGGCGGACGGGCATTTTTCATCACCCAAGACGAGCCGGTGCGCTGCTGGGACTGGATCGCGGAAGTCCTGCGAATCGCCGACGTTCCCCCGCCGAAGCGACGAATCAGCCTAGCCACCGCCTGGCGGATCGGCGCGACACTGGAGACGCTCTATCGACTGGCGGGGATCCGCCAGGAGCCGCCAATGACTCGATTTCTCGCCGCGCAGTTGGCTCGCGATCATTACTTCGACATCTCCGCCGCCAAACAGGTGCTCGGCTACCGCCCGAGCCTATCCACCGCAGAGGGGCTGAGTCGGCTGCGTGCCGATTGGAACGCTTCGCCCGCTTGACCACACCGTGCTCGTCACCCCCAGCGTTCTTCACGTATCGAGCTTCTCCGGATCGTCTGGTAAAATGGAGCGGTTCGTTCCTTCCTCCAGGTAGCCTGCATCATGACCGTGCCTCCCGCGACGCCTCCCGCGACCGCCCCTTCGCGGGCTGCCGCGCCGCCCCCCAATTCACTCGTCCCCGAGAACGGTTGGCATTGCGGTCATTACTTCTATCGCTTTCGCGATCGGCAAATGTTCAGTGCGGCAGGGCAAGCCGAATTCGTCGCCGCGCTGCAGCCACCTGTCGAGCAGCGTCCCGAACGCCTGCAGGGTTACATCGTGACCGGCCATAAGGCCGACTTCGGCGTGATGGTCATGGACCCCGATCCGCTCAAGGTCAACTCGATCCACCAGGCGATCCTTTCGGGACCGCTGGGCGAGGTGATCGAGCCGACGTGGTCATTCATCTCGGTCAGCGAAATCAGCGAATACGTCCCTTCGGAAGAGCAGTTCCGGCAGAACCTGCTCGCCGAAGGGATGGACCGACAATCGCCGGAATTCGAGGCTCGGGTAAAGGCCTATGTCGATCGTTTGCCGATTATGAACCACCAGCGGCTAAAGCCTGAGTTTCCGGAATGGCCTGCCGCCTGTTTCTATCCGATGAACAAGAGCCGCGTCGTTGGGGCCAATTGGTTCACCACGCCGTTCTCGCATCGTCGCGAACTGATGGCTGAGCATGCGCGGAGCGGGATCGCCTTTGCCGGGCGCGTCAGCCAAGTCATCACTGTGGGGGTCGGGCTCGACGATTGGGAGTGGATGGTCACACTTTGGGCTCGGAACCCCCAATACCTCAAGGACATCGTCTACCGCATGCGGTTCGATGAGGCGAGCGCCGCGTACGCCGAATTCGGTCCGTTCTATACCGGCTACCGCGCGACCGCGGAAGAGATCCTACGGCATTGCCGGTTGATCCCCGCCGCGCCACCGTCATAGCCTCCCTCGCAGCCCCCAACCTTGGGAGGCGCTGCCACACACAGCCCCCGCGCCCGGACCGGCTTTCGCCCATGAAGTCCTCGATCACCATCAGCCTTGTCGAAGAAGCCCGCGGCGGGCCATTCGTGCTCTGGGACGACTTGCCAACCGCCATGGCCAAGGCGTCGCGTCTGGGGTTCGACGCGATCGAAATCTTCCCGCCGTCCGCCGACGCGATCCGCGGACTGCCAATGGAAACGATGCTCGGTGACCATGGCTTGCGATTGGCCGCGTTGGGCACGGGAGCCGGCTGGGTCAAGCACCGCCTGAGCCTCGTCGATCCCGATCCTGCGGTGCGGACCCGAGCGATCGATTTCGTCCGCTCGATCATCGATGCGGCGGGCCCCCTCGGGGCCAGTGCGATCATCGGCTCGATGCAAGGCCGCTGGGGGGGTGATGTTTCGGCGAATCAAGCCCATGGTTACCTGCTCGAAGCACTCGATCGCTGCGGCTCCGCGGCCGCCGCTTACGACGTGCCGCTGCTGTATGAACCGCTGAACCGCTACGAGACGAATCAGGCTTGCACCCTTGGCACGGCCGCGGAATTGCTCGATCTGCTGGGCGTGAGCCACAACGTTCGCCTGCTAGCCGACCTGTTCCACATGGCGATCGAGGAGTCGGATATCGCAGCGGCGCTGCGAGAATATGGCCCCCTGGTGGGCCACATCCATTTCGTGGACTCGAACCGCCGTCCCGTCGGCGGCGGTCATACCAACTTTGGGCCGATCATCGCCGCCCTTCGCGAAATCGGCTATTCGGGTTATCTTTCCGCGGAGGCATTCCCCCACCCCAACCCGGACGCCGCCGCGCTCAAGACCATTCAGGCGTTTCGTTACTGGGTTGGCTAAACCGTCGCCCGCCAGCGTCGGCCGCCTGCGAAAACCGATCGCCGATTCCCCGCTACTCAACCGACCCTGCCATGCTTCGTCATCAGCTGATCCACCCCCAAATCAATGCGATCTTGGGCGCCGCGGGGCACCATTCGACGATTCTGATCGCGGACGGAAACTATCCCGCCTCCTCCAAACGCGGGTCCCGAGCCGAGCTCGTCTCGCTCAACCTGATGCCCGGTTTGCTGACCTGCGACCAAGTCCTCAAGGCGATCCTATCAGCGGTGCCGATCGAGAAGCTCCAAACGATGCAACCCGAACTCGATGGCCCCTACGCGATTCAGGGCGATCCACCGGTCTGGGAGGAGTACCGCCGCACGATCGAGGAGGCCGGACTAGGCTTGCAGTTGGAACCGGTTGACAAGTGGGCGTTTTACGACGCGGTGACGACCGTCGACCATGTGCTGACCGTGCAGACCGGCGATCAGCAGCGATACGCGAACCTGCTGCTCTCGATCGGTGTTCGGATGGGTTAACGTGCGCTGCCTCGCCACCCCGTAGGCACGGCCGGGCTTACGCGTCGTCGCCGCGCCCCCTGACCGTGCTCTGTTCCGCTCCCTCGCAACGAATCCGGACTCGTCCCGTGAAGCCGATCGACCTCTACACCGACGGCGCCTGCAGCGGCAATCCGGGGCCGGGCGGCTGGGCATTCATCCTCCGCTGCCCGCGGACGGGGAAGGAGTTGCAGATGTCCGATGGGATGGCCAACTCGACCAACAATCAGATGGAATTGATGGCAGTGATTCGAGGCTTGGAAATGCTCAAAGAGCCCTGTCAGGTCACGCTGCACGCCGACAGCACCTACGTCGGCCAGGGCCTGACCCAGTGGATGGCGGGCTGGAAACGTAACGGCTGGCGAAGGAAGAGCTCACAGGGAAAGTACGAAGAACTTAAAAACGCGGACCTGTGGCGGCGGCTGGATGAATTGCTGCAGACTCATCGGCTGACCTTTTCGCACGTCCGGGGCCACGCTGGGCATGTCGAAAACGAGCGGTGCGACGAGTTGGCGGTCGAAGCCTACCAGCGATTTCTGAAAAAATAGCCGCTCGCGGGCGCGTCCCGTTGACGGTCGCGGCAGTTTTTGGAAGGATAGCCCACGGATAAGACGAGCGGCTGTGGCGAAACTGGCAGACGCGCTAGGTTGAGGGCCTAGTGGGGGCAACCCCTTGGAGGTTCAAATCCTCTCAGCCGCACTCGAAATTAACCCGCAAGGGTCAGAGCCGGAAGCGATCACGACTTAATTTTCAATTTCGTCATGAACGCTTCCGGCTCTTTTCGTTTCTAGATCAGTCATACGCGAACGCCAGCGAGCCGATCACGGAGGCGTTGTCCCCGCAGATCGAGTACTGGATGTCGCAGAGGTCGCGAAAGCCATCCAAGGCATGCTCGTGATAAGAAGACTTGACCAGCCCCAGGTAGCGCTCACGCATTTGCGGGACCATGTCACAAATCCCACCGCCGATGACGAGCAGGTGATGGTCGCCCAGGTAATTGACCATCAACATCACCATTCCCAGTGCGCGGGCTTGATCGTCAAGCAATTCGATCGCCAGCGGATCGGCTTCACCGGCCAACTGCCGCAACCGCTTCGCCTTTTCCTTAATTGGCAGGTCGATTTGGTTGAGCGGGTGATTCCGCCACTCCGGCAGTGTCAGCCGATGATTCAGTTGGTGGGTAATGGCCGTGAGGGAGACGGCCGATTCGGCGCTCGAGACCGTATTGCCGATGCGAATGTGACGGTCCTGCTCGAAGCGAAACGCGTGCTGCGGCAACAGCAGGTGGCCGGCGTGGCCGGCCCGTCCGTTCACGCCCCGCACGACGAGGCCATCTCGGACCTCCCCACCGCCGAGCCCGGTGCCGACGGCGACGAAGAACAGCGATCGCATCGCCGGGTCATCGGCGTCCGGTAGCTCGAGCCGGGGCGATTCACAGGTTCGAGCATCGAGCAGCCCGGTCCGAACGGCGAACTCGCCTAAGGCAGCCGCTTGGCCGTCACCGATGTAGCGGACGCGGATAGCATGCGAATGGGCTTGGAAGCGTTTCTCGAGTTCCGCCCGCATCGGAAATTGACGCCAATTCACATGCGTCAGGTTAGGACTGGGCATCAACACGCCATCGAGCGTCGCGGGTCCGGGGCTCGCCAAGCTGACCGTGATCACGTCCTCGAGCGTCGCGGCAAGCGGCCGCAAGGCGTCCGCGACGCGGCTGACGAGTAGCGAGATGGTCTCCTCAGGGCCTTCTCGGGATGGGGTGGGAAACTGTTCCGAGATGTGGATCAAAGATCGATTCTGAACCCCGATCGCGATGGTTGAGGTAGTCCCACCGATATCGATTCCGACGTAGAAGGCCACCGTGCGATCCTCCGAAAGGGCATCGTTGCGAACTCGTGATCAGAGCGCTGCTTCACGATCTTATCCTGGCCGCCGCCCGGCGGTTCGACGGATCAAAACCCGCCGCGATTTTTAAAGCCACCGCCATTGCCTCCCCCGCCCATCGACCGCGGCGGGCGGGGCGGGCGGAGCACCATGGGCGGCCGACTGCTCCCACGGCGTTCGCCGGCCTGCCGAACCTGGGACTGCAACGCCGCGCCGGCCGCTTCGATCATGGCATGCGCCAAAATTTGGGTCATCGGATGCGCGGCGACCGCGGTGGCGTGCTCGAGCACGCTCGGCCCCCAACGCTGTGATCTCCGCAGGCGTTGCCAGAACGCTTCGTAATCACCCTGCCCGGCGCGGACCGCGCGGAGGTCGGACAAGACATCCAGATGCACGTTGAACTGGGCGCGGCTCGAATCAAAGCCGGCGGTCCGATAGCGATTGATCAGCGTGCCGATGCTCTGCAGGTGCCGCGTCAAGTTCGCCACCACCTCTTGCCGCTGTCGAACCTGGACGCTGGCTTGTTGCATTTCTTCGGTCAGCCCCTCCAATCGTGTGACGATCCGGTCATCCTCGACCGACGGCGTGGATCGAGCCCGCTCGGCCAGTTCGCGGTGTTCGGCCCGATCCAGCAGGTCGTGGAACTTTTCGATCGCCTCTTGGTAATAGGGGCCGCGCGTATCGCCGATCCGGGTCCGTTCGGCCTGCACTTCTTGGCTCTGTTGGTCGAGCACCGCCAAACGTTCGACCCACTCGGCGCGGCGGGCCGTCAATGCCTTCATCCCCTCCAAGATCGCTGGCAACCCGAACTCCGCGGCAACGGCATCGCGACGCCGTTCCAATTCGTCCATCACGACGCCAAGGGCCCGACGATCCTCGGCGATCAGCCCTCGCATGTGCCCCGGCGTCGTCTTGAGAAACTCGTAACTTTTGCAAGCCTCCCGGTAGCCGATGTATCGCGCCAACCACTGGTCGGTGCTGCGGGTGATCCCGCGCGACACGTACTCGGGGGTGCCAAACTTGCGTTTCCAGAGGTACATGAACAGCGCGCTGTTCTCGTACCCCGGCGTTTTCCGCAACGAATCCTGTTCGATTTCGGCCAGGTTCGCTTCGGACCTCTGCAACGCCGCCTCGGCCTGGCCGGCTTGGTTGGATAGCGCGGAAAACTCGGGATCCGACGTCAGTTTTTCGCTCACCTGCCGGACGATTTGCTCCTGGTGATCCTCGGCCCTATCAAGCTCGGCGGTCACCTCCGCCAACTCCGTCTCGCCTTGTTGCCGCTGACGATCCAACTCCTGAATTTCACCATCCAAGCGTTCGACATGACCTTGCATCCGCTGCAACAGCTCGCGAACCCAGACCCGCACATCGGGCAGGGTTCGTGCGACGGCCTCCGCGGACAGTTCCGGGAGGTAGTGCTGGGCGAGTTGCAAAAGCGAATCGCCGCGGGTGCTGGACAATTGCTCGAGTTCAGCACCCGCCGCCGCAATCTCACCACGAACCATCTCGAGCTCGTGCTGAGTCTCGCTGTGGGCCTGGATCAACTGCTGGTGAACGTCGTTTCCTGGAATTGGCATGGAACGTCGATGCGGTTGCGGGCCCGGGGATCGATCAATGCTTGTCGAAGGTCACACCGGGCCAATCGTCGGTCCGGAAGGGAGTCAACGGCAAGTCATCGGTGGAATAAAGGTTGACGATCGGATTATTCGCCCAAGCGTAGCGAACGGCTACCGGTTTAGGTACAGCCTCACTGGTAACTTCGATCCGCCCGTCCGGCAGAATCTTCGCGACCGCGGGATGGAAGACACGATCCTCACCCGCGAGCGTGAAGCCGCGCGGCGTGGGGACGTCGAACGGCCGCCAGCCGGGAGCATGGCTGAACGACAGCACGGCCTTGCCGCCATCGACTTCCAGGGCACGGTATCGAGGGCTTCGATGCGGCAGTTGCAGGCCATATTGATTGGCCAAAGCCCAGCTGGCCAACCGCATCCCCACGCCCAACTTGTTGCGGGGATGAATGTCCTTGCCCTCACCGATATCGATGATGACCGCTTCACCGACATTCGGCAGGACGTCCATCGTCATGGTCTGAGCTTCGCGAAGTTCGGCCCAATCGCTTTCGCCCGGCGCGGTCGCCTCTTCGCGGAAGTCGGCCAATTGGACGTAATAGAACGGGAAATCGCCCTGCCCCCAACGGTCGCGCCAATTCTTGATCATCAGCGGGAAGAGCTCACGATATTGATAAGCCCGGCTAGCGTTGCTTTCCCCTTGATACCAGATCGCGCCCTTGATGCCGTAGCCCAAGTGAGAGCGGAGCACCCCCTCGAAGATGTTGCCCGGTCGCGCGTTCCCCGCCATTTGGCCCTTCAGGCCATTCAGCCGCATCTCCTCCGCGGGAGTCCGATTCGCCTTAGCGGATAACGTCTCGAACTCACCCTCCAGACCCTCCCAGCGAGCCAGCAAGGGCTGCATCGACGGGGTCGACTTGAGCAGGTCGCGTTCCACCCAGGCTTCACAGGCCGAGCCGCCCCAAGCGTTGTTGATCATCCCGACGGGCACACCCAGAGTCTGATGAAGCTGACGGGCAAAGAAATAGCCGACCGCCGAAAACCGGCCAACCGTCTCCGGCGAACAAACCATCCACGGGCGGTCGTGACTCCAGATCGGCTCCTGTTGGCCGATCTGCGGAAAATTGATCATTCGGATCTCCGGAGTCCGGGCGGCCGCCACCACCAAAGCCGCATTCTCGGTCTGAGCCACTGACCACTGCATGTTGGACTGACCCGAACAGACCCAGACTTCGCCCACGAGGATGTCGCTGATGCGGATTTCGTTCTGACCGCGAATCACCATCTCCAGCGGTTCGCCCAAACCGAGTGGCTGGAGCATGACCTGCCAGTCGCCTTGCTCATTGGCCACCGCTTGGTGGGTCTGGCCTGCGATCTCGACTTTGACCTCTTCGCCAATCGCGGCTCGGCCCCATAACCGATTGGGCTGATCGCGTTGCAGAACCATATGGTCGCCGAAAATATTCGGAACCGTGACATCGGCGAATGATTGCGGGGACGCCCCCATGAAAGTGACGCAGCCGATCAGGCTGGCAAATAGCCAATTCAGCCGCCGCGGACGGTCCGGCAGAGGAGTGGGGCGAGCGTTGAGCCGCGCGTTAGGGAGACGAAACTTTTGGGACATGGATGCGATCTCAAGATTGGGGGTAGGTGAAGGGAGCAGAGAAAGAGAAGATGGAAGGCTGGGTAAGCTCGCGGACTCAGGGCAGGACAAATCGAAATCTTCGGCACCATCCGCACAGCCCCAAGATGGACCGCATTGTAGCCCGCGTCGAACCCGGCGGGAATCAACGGCCGCGGACCTGGATGGGGGACGAACCGGCCGCTTTATTTGATAATCGCGTGGAAACGATTTGACGTTTCGGGTGGGGTTCGAGGATAATAGTCAAGTTCCTTTTCACGCTATCCTTACGGAATGACTCTGATGAACCGACTCCAAAGGGCTCATGTCTGCTGCCGCCCTTCCTTCTTTCCGGACCGGAAGAGGATGGTCGCGGTGTCGGCTGTCAAAACAGGAATTGACGGATCGAACGGACACCAAGCCGCTACCGGTGTCGCTGACCGCAATGCGAGGGTTCTGGCCGGTTGGGTCTTGTTTGCGGTGATCGTTTTGGTTGGGATGCTGTCGTCGCGGGCTTTCGGGCAAGCAGCGTCACAGCCAGCCGCGATCCGCAGCGTCCCCTTGCAGGCCGCGTTCACCGACCGGGCTGCGGTTGCCGTCCTGGAGCGTGCGAAGAGCGACGGCCTTTCCAAATCGGATTTTTCCCCGCAGTGGGCCGGCTATCAAAATTTCGAGCGATACTACCAGAAGTACCAATTCGGTAAGTTGATGGACTCGAGTTACGTCGCGCAGTACGGGGAGATCACCCAATCCATCCTCGCCGATCTTGACCGCAGCCAGAAAACCGGCAGCCCTGCCGCGCGGGCACTAGGCGGATGGGTCATCGCGGGTGCCCGGGCGATCGCCTCCAATAATTTCCATCCGGTCGCGCGAGTCAATGCGACGTTGATGTTGGCCCAGGCTGACGATCAACCGGCGGAAATGGGTGCCGCCAAGCCGCCGGTTCCGGCGGCGGCAGCGCTTCCGATCCTGGTTCAGCTTTACACGGGGGCCGGAAATCCCGACGGTGTACGCGCGGCCGCTCTGCAGGGGATACTGCGGCATGTTCAACTCGGTGCAGTCACCGACCCAAGGTATCGTAGCGGGATTGCCAAACTCGCGCTCGACCTGGTCGAAAGTGACCCACCGGCAGGCCGCTCACCCGCAGCCCACGCGTTCCTGCAGCGTTATGCGGTCGACCTATTGACCTTGCTCGCGGACCCCAATTCGTCCGCCAAAACGGCCGAAACCTTCGTCTCGATTAGCACGCAAGCCGCCAAACCGAGCCTGATTGCCGCTTACGCCGCGTCCAAGATCGGCCGCCTGCAACCCGGTAAGGCGAAGGTAGGCAACGCCTCCAAAGTACTCACCAGCTGGGCGGCCCGCGCCGCGGAAACGGTCGATCAGGAAATCGCTCGCATCGCTCGACTCGATCCACCGGTCGCCGTCCGCGACCAACCCGCGATGCCGACGTCTCCCACCGCGGGTGGGTCCGGTGGCGCGATGGGTATGGGTATGGGTATGGGTATGGGCATGCCGGGTGGCGACATGATGGGGGGAGACTACGACCCGTCGATGATGGAGGGCATGGGAGGTATGGAAGGCATGATGCCGGGATCGGACATGATGGGAGGAGACATGTACGGCGGCATGCTCGGGATGCCTGGCATGATGGGAACGGGCGGTGCTCCGGCTGTCCCCCAGCCGTTGGAAATCGTCACGGCGCGTCGTGGTATCAACCATGTTTTTCAGCAGTTGCAGGTCGGCGTGACCGGTCAGCGTACACTGGGCCAGCCGAAGCAACCCGGCGGGCTGATGGCGGCGGCCGACCCGGCGGAAAAGAAATCGCTCGATGATTGGATTGCGACCTTCAGCGAAGTGGCAACCGCCATCAACGATAAAACGCTCGTGGATCGCAAGAAGTTCGTCGAAATGCTGACCGAGCAGTCCAAGGTGCTCAAGGAACTGGCTGGGATCGAAGTGATCGAAGATCCAGCGGGACTGGACGCGGATCCGCTTGGCAGCAACGCGTTGGGACCAGACTTAGGTGCCCCACCGACCAACGCCGCTGACCCGCTGCAGCCTGCTGCTGTGGGTCCCAGCCCGACCGCTCCGGCAGTGGCGAACCCTGTCGGACCGAATCCGGGCGGTGTGCCTGTAGCTCCAGCGACCGCGGTTCCCAGCGCCGCGCCGGCGACTCGCGGGGCCGCGGATCCGTTAGTCGATCCCCTGTCGCCAGCTGTCGCGGATCCTTTGGCAGAACCAACCGCAAACTGAACCAGTTGCTGGCTCAGCGGCAGGCTGCCGCGGAGACGAAGATTTAGGTTCGCAGCGTTCGCAAAATCTGGACCCAGGTCGGACGCCGATCAGGCCGCTCGGCGGTCCTGCTCGTCTGCCTGGTCCGGAAACGGTTCGGCGGATGTGTCGGCCATCTTCGCCTGCGGTTTCGACCGCCGCGACGAATCCTCGGCGGCTTCCATCTTGTCGAACAACGAACCCAGCAGCTTGGGATGAACGCAGGCGTAGCTCCACAGTAGACCCACCGCGAAGCCTCCGACCACGTCACTGAAAAAGTGAGAGCCGGTCTGCATCCGCTCCAAGGCGGTCAATCCGCAAAACACGACGAATAACCCGCGGCCCTTCGGAATAGCAACCCCCAGGCCGATCGTCAGCGCGATCGCGGTGGCCATGTTGCCACTTGGGAATGAGCGACTGCTCGCATCGAACATCGCGACATGCTCGAGCGACCAATCAAATCGCCACCACCACGCGGTCTCAAGTGAGGCCAAGTCCAGATTGATCTGACTGGGCCTCAACCGCAGCACGAACATTTTGGCGACGGTCGCCACGGCACTGGCCCCGGCGACCATCGTCACCAGACGGGGGATCAGCGGCCGAACCTGCGGCGCCATCAGAAACACGCTCAGGCAGATGAAGAAGACGCCGCTACCGTGGGCATAAAAACGAATCAGTTCTAAAGTCCGGACAAAATCACCCGGAAACGGATCCCGCTCGAACCAACGGGCCAAGGGGATATCGACCAGCGTCGCCAACGGGACAGAGAACGCTGCGAAAACCACGGACCACAGCAGCAGCCCCGGCCGTTGGTGCAGGTCGAGCGACAGGGCGCGATTGATCAGCGGCATGGGCAACGCCGTCGACCCGTCGCGTGGCTGGGGCTTGGAAGCGGTCATCCTGGACACCATCGTGAATCCTGATCGAGTCCGCCGGGATGTATCAAAGCGAAGGATCGAAGCAATAGGCCAGTTCCCAAAAAATCTGCCCGCCGCGAGCGTCCGAAACGCTAACCCGGGGGGATCTTTTGAACGCCCACATTGCTCCCCCCAGAGATTCAGGAAGCTTCCCCCTGCAGCGTGAGCACCAGTCGGCGTGGCCCCGCCGAGTCGCGGTGTTCACACAGATAAATTCCCTGCCAGGTTCCGAGCGCGAGCCGACCATCCGCAACGGGGATCATCAGGCTTGGCCCCAGCAGCGATGCTTTGACATGGGCGGGCATATCGTCCCTGCCTTCGAGCGTATGCACATAGTCGAGCGATTCGGGGACGAGATGGTTCATGACCGTCTCGAAATCGAATCGAACATCGGGATCCGCGTTCTCATTAATCGTCAACGACGCGCTGGTGTGCTGAATGAAAATCTGCAGCCAACCGACACGGACGGTACCGAGCTGTGGAATTTGCTCCAACACCTGGGAAGTGACCAAATGAAAGCCTCGTCGGACTGGGGGCAGGGCGAAGCTTTTTTGCAACCACATCGTGCGGCTCCCAGAAAAATGGTCGAAACGATGACGCGGAAAGATCCGGTTCTTTCGGCAGTTCGTCGGAAACTGCATCGGCCGGATCGAGGATGACGATCCTACACCGTGACGACCACCGACCAACCTCCCTGCTTCGGCCGATATCGACAAAAGGACCTCTCAACCATGTGGCGAGCTTTCTTCTTAGCCTTGGGGGCGATGATGGTCATCGTCGGCATCGAGACGCTGGTGATTGACAGCGCGACGATTTATTCCGCCTCCAACTTATCCGGTACCGAGTTAGCGGACACCAACGCCTCTCCCACTCGGGTTGTAAAACCCGAGGAATGGATGCCGTGGACAGCGATGAGTATTGGCACGATCGTGGTGCTGTATGCGTTCACCCTGCCCCAACGATGGAAAGCTGGGGGCTGAGCGAAAAGCCACGAGGAGACGACCGGGGCTATAGCATCTGGCCGAGCTTGGCGACCAAGTCCGCGGTCCGGCAGCTATAACCCCATTCGTTGTCGTACCAGCTGATGACCTTGGCAAACTTGCCCTTGCCGCCGAGCACCTGCGTGAAGTCGGCCGCAAAGATGCTGCTGTGGGGGTCGGTGATCACATCGCTGCTAACGATCGGGTCGGTGGTGTAGCAGAGAATGCCCTTAAGCGGACCCTCAGCGGCAGCCTTCATGGCGGCGTTGATATCCGCAGCCTCGACCTCCTTGGAGAGATTGACGGTCAGGTCGACCACACTGCCGGTCGGCACGGGAACCCGCATCGCGATCCCCGTCAGCTTGCCCTTGAGGGCCGGAATCACCAACGCCACCGCCTTGGCGGCACCCGTGGTGGTCGGAATGATATTGGTCGCGGCGGCGCGACTGCGGTACAGATCCTCGTGCGGCTGATCCTGAATCTTCTGGTCGTTGGTGTAGGCGTGGACCGTGGTCATCAAGCCCGACTCGATGCCGAACGACTCGTGCAACACCTTCGCAATCGGCGCCAAGCAGTTGGTCGTGCAACTCGCGTTCGAGACGCACTTCAGGTCACGGGTCAGCTTGTCGTCGTTAACGCCGAGCACGCAGGTCAGGTCAGCACCGTCTTTGGCGGGGGCGCTTAGCACAACCTTCTTGCATCCGGCTTCCAGGTGGCTGTCGTAACCCGGCTTTTCGCCATTCGCTCGGGCGGTGAAAAAACCGGTCGATTCGATCACGATGTCCACGCCCAAATCGCGCCACGGCAACTTACGAGGATCACGCTCCGCCAACGCTTGCACCGTCTTGCCGTCGACATACAGCGCCTTTTCGTCAAATCCGACCGTCCCATCGTAGCGACCGTGGGTGCTGTCATACTTCAGCAACATCGCCATCGTCTCGTTGTCCGTCAGGTCGTTCACGGCGACCACATCGAACTCGTCGGTGCGCTGCATGAGGTTGCGGAAAGTCAAGCGTCCGATACGACCAAAACCGTTGATTGCGACTCGAATTGCCACGATGAAACAAACTCCAAAATACGTTGCGATGAAATGGCTGCACCACCGATCTGATCCGAGCCAACCCGCTGCCCGAGACTGGGGCGGCGCGGCAATTACCGATCCGCTACCAGAGACGACGGATCTCAACCTGAACCGGTCGATTCCCCTGCCGGGATTATAGGCCCACCCGAACAAGATGAACCAGCCCCCGAAATCGTCACTCGATCGCGTGCCGACACCCTCGGTTCACGTCTTCAGCGGCTCACCGCTAGCCACTCCCGCTCCGCTCAGCTCCCTCCGACGCCCCAATTGGCGTTTGCCCGAAGGGGTGGCGCCGGGGACTTGGGAATACACCCAAGCCGAGTCGATCGCGGCAGGCTATCAATCGTTCGTCGCCAACACCCCCCTGGTCGGGTTTGATGTCGCCCAAATGCTGCGGATGCTGCCTGCCCCCCAGCCCGATCGCCGCACCCGCGTGCTCGACCTCGGCTGTGGCGACGGTCGCGCGCTCCGCGCGCTGTGGGAGTCGGGCTATGACGTCTTGGGGGTCGACCTGAGCCAGCCGATGCTTCGCCAGGTGACCATGGGCGACCATGGCGAAGCATTACGAAACCGTCTGGTACGGGCCAACCTGGTACAACTCGACGGCTTCCGCGACGGTATCGCCGATCACGCCTGCTGCCTGTTCAGCACCATCGGCATGATCCGTGGCCGACGCTTTCGGCGCCAATTCCTCCGTCATGTCTCCAGAATCGTGGGACCCGACGGATCACTGGTCTTGCACGTTCACAACCGTAATTCGGCCTGGCGAGATCGGCCGAGCGCCATGGCCTGGTTGCGATCGGCCCGTTTGGCGATCGGAAGCCGCCAGCATGAACTGGGGGATCGCACCTATTCCTACCGCGGTCTCGCCGACATGTTCCTGCACACGTTTTCCCTACGGGAACTGCGTGCCGACCTCCAGGCCAGCGGTTGGCGGGGCGACCAGATCATCCCACTCTCGGTCACCGGGGGCGAAATCCTAGGTCGACCACGTTGGCTACCCGGCCTGAGAGCCGGCGGTTTCATCGCGGTCGCGCGGGCGTTTTAGCAAATCGACGAACATCTCGACCAAATGAGTCCGGCCCGTCGACTCACGCAATTCCGCCAAGGTCCCCTCATGCCGCAGCTGCCCTTGGTGAAGCAATCCGAAGCGGTCGCACACCCGTTCGGCCTCGTCCAAGCCGTGAGTGCAGACCAGGACGGCCTTCCCCAAGTCCCGGAGCCGTGCGATGTATTCGAAGACGGTTTGACTGCCGACCACATCCAGCCCGCGAGTCGGCTCGTCGAGCAGCATCACGGGCGGGTCATGAATCAGGCCGCGAACCAACGTGACCCGCTGACGCTGGCCGGTGCTCAGCGCCCCGGCGCGGCGGTCGAGCAACTCGCGGATGTCAAGCAACTCGGCTAAATCGCCCAAGCGAACCTGCGCGATCTCGGGCTCGACACCGTACAAATCGGCGAAAAACAGCAGCATCTCGCGGACAGTCAACCAAGAGTACACGCCGTCGTTCGCCGAGACAAAGCCGAGCTTCGCCTTGACCGCGGTGGGGTCATCGCAGGTCCGGAACGAATCGACTTCGGCGTAGCCGCTATCGGGAACGAGCAAACCCAGGATCATCCGCAGCGTCGTCGTCTTACCAGCCCCGTTGGGCCCCATCAGCCCATAGACCTCGCCCGGAGCCACGACGAAGGAGAGTCGATTCACGGCCTGCACCGCCCCCTGCTCCAAACGGAACGTCTTGGTCAGCTCGTGGACGATCAGCATCGGTTCGGACTCGGATTGCGTGGGCCAGGGGAATCGGGAGCGGATCAGAGTGGTCGGGGTGCCAGGACCGCACGCAACTGCTCCAGCGGCACGTAGTACCGGACATAACGTTCGCCGTCGGTAAAGCGTTCGCCCCGATCATCTCGGACCAACACCGTAGCACGGCGGGTAATGCGAATGACGCAACCGATCAATTCCCGGCCTTCGTGCCAGAACCGCACCTGGGTGCCGACGCGAACGTCAAAGTTCCGCGCCGCTCGCTCGCTTTGGGTGATCAGATCATGCTGATGCTCCGTGTGCCCGAAGCAACGGCCGGCGATGCTTTGAAACCGCCCCTGACTGCAGGAGCTGTCATGCCAAAAGTACATCTCCAGCAGGTGAACTAATTCGTGCTCGCAGACCCGCTGCATCGCCTCCAGACGGTCGTGGCACCTCAGCCCGGTGACCGTGATCGGCCGATCGACGTCGCTGAAGGCCTGGAACAACAACGTCGACGAGAGGATCATCTCGAACCGCCGCCCATCGGCCGGTTGCCGCGCCGGCAATGCCGCCGCGGTAGGCGACCGCGTCCCTGCCCCACGAGGCGGGAAATGCGTAACCAGTTTACCGGCGATGCGAGTCATCCGCGACGACAGGCCGAACCGCAACCGTTCGCGGCCGATAACCCGCAGCAGGTTCGACCCGAAGAATTCCCGATCGTATAGCATCACCATCCGGCGCAGGTCATCGGCATCGATGCGGCTGAAATTCGGGGCATCCATGGAGCGGCTCAACTGCAACACTTCGGCATGAATCCGCCGCTGGCGGTGCCTAATTTCCGCCGCGGGCAATTCCGCACGCAGCAGGTCACGAGCGATCCGAGCGGCCACTTCGACATCCCGCGCGATCGACCGCGCCCCGCCAAAGCCATTCCGAATCGGCGATTGATTCACAGGTCCGAACTCCTGACGATGAGATTGCGTTGACGATTCCGTGCCTGATTCGGTTGCACGCGATCCCGCTAGCGATCATCTTAACGGGAGAGGGAATCCGAATGTCAGCCTGCTGACGTCCCTTCCCACCACAACCCGACCCGCGGCCACCCCGGCCGCGCCCCTCCATCGGAAACGATTCACCATGGCCCAAACCAATCCCACCGACCGCCGTCAGTTTCTCCAGACCACGCTCGCCACCGCCGCGGCAACGGCAGCGGCGGCGGCAGTGCCCTCGTCCGCGCGCGCCGTGCAGGCAGGTGGTAGCGGCGCGATCCGAGTCGGCTTGGTCGGCTGCGGCGGCCGGGGCAACGGCGCCGCGATCAACGCCATGAATGCGGGCAAGGATGTTCAGATCGTCGCGATCGGCGACCTGTTTGAGGATTCGATCAAGGTCGCTCGCCAATCGCTCGGCAAACGCAATCCCGACCAATTCAAGGTCGACGACGACCACGCCTTTGTCGGTTTCGACTGCTATGAAAAGGTCATCAACAGCGACATCGATGTCGTCCTGCTCGCTTCGCCGCCGCACTATCGGCCGGCCCAAATCGAAGCGGCCGTTGCCGCGGGCAAGCACATCTTCGCCGAAAAGCCCATCGCCACCGACGTGGCCGGTGTTCGCCGCGTAATGAAGGCCTGCGAAGAAGCCGATGCCAAGGGGCTGAATGTCGTCAGCGGGCTCTGCTGGCGATATGACCAAGCGGTCCGCGAAACGATGGGTAAAATCCATGACGGCGCGATCGGGAACGTGATCTCCACTCAAGCCAACTACCTGACGTCGCCGGTCTGGATTCGTCCCCGGCAACCGGGCGAAAGCGAAATGCGATACCAGTGCCGTAACTGGTACTATTTCACTTGGCTGTCGGGCGACCATTATGTCGAACAATTCATCCACAGCCTCGACAAGGCGATGTGGCTGCGTCACGACGAACCCCCGGTCAAGGCCTACGGCTTGGGCGGTCGCCAGACCCGTAGCGAAGCGACCCAAGGGAATATCTATGACCACTTCGCGGTGATCTACGAATGGGCCGACGGTTCAAAGACCCACGCCTACACTCGCCAATTCAACGGCAGCTTCAATCAAACCGAAGATTTCATCTACGGTACCAAGGGCAAGGCGCTGGTCCTGGCCAATCAGATCGAAGGCGAAAACCCGTGGAAGTTTGGCGGCGAGAGCGTCAACATGTACGATCAAGAGCACGTCGAGTTGTTCCAGGCGGTCCGTGGCGAGCGTCCGCGGATCAACAATGGCACCTACATGTGTCGCAGCACCATGATGGCGATCATGGGTCGAGAAGTCTGCTACAGCGGTGAGGTCTTGACCTACGACCAAGTCGCCAACAGTCCCCAGGACCTCAGCCCCGGTTCCTACAGCTGGGAAACGCCGGTCACCGCCGAAGTGCTGAGCCCCGGCAAATACAAGTTTCCCGTAGCCTGAGCACCTTTCCCTCCGCAATTGAGCCCATGATGAACAGGACCTGTCCTCCCGCCGTCCGATCGGTGGCTATTCGCTGTGGATCCTTCCTGTTCATCGGCTCGGTCGCCTTGGCGGGCTGCTTCAAGCCGATCCCGCCCGGTGAGGCGGGTGACGGTCTGGTCGTCGCCGAGACCTCAAAGCCCGGCGTGACCGCGGAACAGGCCACGCCACGAACGACGATCGACCAAAAGACCCAGAATGTGTTGGTGCTCGCAGACGCATTGTCCTCGGGCGGTGAGCTGGCGAGCGGGAAAGTCGAAGCGAGCAATCCGCTGCTCGTATCGGCCGATGCCTACCGCACCTCGGTGGCAAAGCTCGGCGCGATGGCGGTCGAGCAAGCGATCCAGATCCGCAACGCTCAGAGCATCCAGGATCCCAAGCCGCTGCCGCACGCCGAGTTCATGTCGGCGATCATCAAGCCGGGGCAACCCGATGGGATTCAATTGCCGATGTTGCCCTACTACCAAGAATACGCCTGGGACGAAGCGTCGCAAAAGCTGGTCGTCGTCGATTTCCCTGCCCGGGTCGAGGAACGGGAAAGGAATCGCTAGTCCGGTCTGGACACTCACCCCCATCGGCGGCCATCTCGTTTCCTGGTCGGCAGCTATCCGGCGTCCTCGGAGCGGACGCGACGGACACCCTTGATCACTCGGCCGAATTAATCAGCCGACGAAACCCACGATGGTCCAGGCGTGGGGCTGGATTCGTCTCCACCAGCGGTCGACTTGGGGTCAAACCGTGGCCAACTCGCGCAGCGACCGCAGGGCAAATCCGACATGCATGGCCGTTCCGAGCGGGAATGCGTTTTCGTCGACCTTGAACATCGGCGTGTGAACGAAGTGGTTCGCGCCGATCGCGTCGTTGCGAGTCCCCAAGGCCACGAAGCACCCCTCAACCTGCTCCAAATAAAACGCGAAATCCTCGCCCCCCATCACCGGGGACATCTCCCGAATTCGATCCTCGGGAATGAACTCGGCGGCGACCGCACGGGCAGTCTCCCAACAGCGTGGCGTGTTCACCGTCGCCGGATAATCGGCATCCCCGGGATGCTGATCGAGAATCGCCTCGCACCGCAAACCGCTGGCGATCCCTTCGGCAATCCTCCGGATCGACTCCCGAATCCTTGGGAGTTCCGCGGTTTGCAGTGAGCGGATCGTGCCGATCGCCACCACTTCACCCGGGATCACGTTGTAGGCCGAGCCGCCTTGCACCGCCGTGACGCTGACCACGGTCGGATGGAGCGGGTCCGTTTCGCGAGCCACGACCGATTGCAGCGCGGCGATGATGTGGGACATCGCGATGATCGGATCGTGGGCCAGGTGCGGAAATGCCGCGTGCCCGCCGAGTCCGCGAACCACCAAGCGGAACGAGCCCGTCGCCGCCAACAACGTTTCCGCCCTGCCGGCGATCATGCCGGTCGGGAGCGTCGGCCAAACGTGCAGCCCGAAAATACGATCGACTCGGGGGTTTGCCAGCGCCCCCTCCCTCACCATCCTGTCGCCGCCCGCCCCGCCCTCCTCCGCCGGCTGGAACAGCAGCTTGACCGTGCCATCGATCCGGTCCTCGATCGATTTCAAAATTTTGGCGGCCCCAAGGAGCATCGCGGTGTGGCAATCGTGACCACAGGCGTGCATCACGCCCGGGACGCGGCTGCGAAAATCGATATCGGCCGTTTCTTGAATCGGGAGCGCATCCATGTCGGCGCGGAGCGCGATGCAGGCACCGTTCCCGTTGCCGATCGTCGCCACGACGCCGGTCTCGGCCAGTTCGAGCGGCTCGGAAATGCCGAGACCGCTCAGGGTTTCCAGCACGAGTCGCTTGGTCTGAATTTCTCGATACTTCAGCTCCGGCATCTGGTGCAGGCGGCGCCGGATATCGACGATCCAGGCCTGGTGCGACTCGGCAAGGCCAAGCAAATCCGTGAATTCCATGGCGAGATCGTGGCTCCAAGGCGACGGGGTGATGGGTCACGTTAGAATAGCGTTTCGGAAGCGAACCTCGTTGCGGCATCTCGAGCGATCCTGCCGACGACCACAGGCCGACGCCTTCACCTACCGAGTCGATCGATGATCCGAGCCCTCTTGTCCGCCCTGTTGGGTTATGCGGCCATGCTGACCGTGATCCTAGGCGGGATCGCGGCGACTTGGTTCGGCCTGGGAAATCGCTTTGCCTTCGTCGGCGATGCGAACCAAGCGAGCTTGGGCTGGAGCCTGCTCCAGCTCGCCAGTGGATTAGCGGCGGCCTGCGTTGGCGGGTGGCTGACGGCCCGAGTAGCCGGGGACCGGGCGAGCCTGGCGATCAAGATCCTCACCGCGGCGATCTTGGTACTGGGTCTTGTCAGCCTGGCGATGCATCTGGCCATCACCCCGCGGCCGTTAGCCGACGGCAAAACGATTGACAGCCTCACGTTTACCGAAGCTGCGGAGTTCGCTCGCTATCCCGTCTGGTATGACGCCGTGATTATCGTCATCGGCGTGCTCGGAATTCGGGTCGGGGCCGCGGTCGCATTGCAGGCCGGCGGTCGCGCCAGCAACCAGTCCCCAACGCCCTGAGCGGGACCGAAGCGAAGCCTAGCTTGGCGTCCGGTTGGTCCCACCCACCGGAGGAGCAACTCGTGATGCCTTGCAGGAACCGCTGTTGGAAATCGCCTGGCCGCTGCCGAAAATCGCTCGGGCGTTTATACTCGGGCCCCAGACCGGGGGCGGGTATTGGCCGTGGCCCTGGCATTTTTTCCATGGCTTAGCCCCAAACGACCGCATGAAATACGCCATCATCATCCCCGACGGATGCGCCGACGAACCGATCGAAGAATTGGGCGGGATGACACCGTTGCAGGCGGCTCGGCTGCCGAACATGGACCGCCTGGCTGCCGCTGG
>DITY01000139.1 GCA_002422955.1 Planctomycetaceae bacterium UBA6172 | reverse complement strand
CACCCATTCCCATGCCGCCCATGCCTCCGCCACCCATGCCGCCCATGCCTCCGCCACCCATGCCGCCCATTCCCATGCCGCCCATCCCGCCCATGCCCATCTGCGCGTTGGCAGGCACCGCCGCGAAGGCTTCAGGGAGCTTGATGCGGATCGGCGCGTCGGTCAGGTTGCGTACGAAGACGGTCGCTTCGGTGGCATCTTTGGGGATGAAGCGGACTTCGATCTTGCCCGCCTTCTCACCCTCGAACCACTCCACCAACTCTTCCTGGACAACCGGTTTGGGCTCGGCGGCTAGCAGCAAGGGGGCGGCGAACCACGAGCCGGCAACGGTCAATAAGGTGGCAAACAGTTTAGTCTTCATCGACAAAACACTCCGGGAAGAAACGGCCATGAGCAGTAACCGTAGACGGACGCTGGGGGGGAATAGCGCAGCGATACTCTAGGCAATCATCGAATCAATTGTATTCGGAAAATGCGGACAAGCAAAATAAAGTCCGAAAAGATTGCCTGGCGCCGCCGAGAACTGCCGGCCGCCGAGAACTGCCGGCCATCAACCCGCCCGGGCGATCCGCGCATGCCTTTGGCACGGACTTTGCATTTTCTTTTCGACATGCCGCCGGTCGGCTGTCAGGGTGACAGTGGCCGCGTGAACAGCAGTCCGAACCTTTTCTTATCGAGGAAGGCACAGATGAAAAACGTATTTCCCGATGCACGACGTCCGCGCTCGCTGGGTGAGTGGGCCAATGACGTGAACACTTTGGTGGAATCGCTGATGGGTTCGGTCACCCAGCCCGGCCCCGTCGCCCCGAGCAACGGTGGGGTGGTGTTTTCGCCGAAGATGGACGTCCGCGAAGCCGCGGACCGGTACGTCGTTTCGCTCGACCTGCCCGGCGTGGCGCGGGAGAACACCGAGATCGAATTGACCGAGGATCAACTGGTGATCCGGGGGACGCGGAGTTCGGAGAAGCAACTCGAGGGAGATCGCTATCACCGGATCGAGCGAAGTTTTGGCGAGTTTCGCCGGGCGTTGCGGTTGCCGCAGGATGTCCATCGCGATGGGATCTCGGCCGAGTACGCCGACGGCGTGTTGACGGTTAGCCTGCCGAAAGAGGCACCCAAGCCGACGGTGCGGAAGATCGAGATCGGCGGCAGTGGGCCGAGCGGCACGGTCGAGGCCGACCAATCGCGAGCTTAAGCGCGGCCGCTAGGCCTGAAGCTCAATGACAACCGCGGTGTCGAGTCAGCTCGGCACCGCGGTTTCTTTGGGATCATTGAGGAGGTTGTCGGGTGATCGCCAGCCGGCGGAGAGCCACAACCGATCTCCCCAGCACAAGCGGGGCCACGGTCTGCCCGGCTCAGACGACGTCCTTGAGGCCCTTGAGCGGGCGGATCGTCAAACGCTTGCTGGCCGGCTTGGGGGCCAACCAAATTTCCGAGCCGTCGGCCGGGTTACGACCCTTGCGCTTCGGCTTGGCTTCCACGTCCTTGACGGAAATCTTGCACAGGCCGGGGATGGTGAACTGGCCCGAGCCGCCCTTCTTGAGCTGGGATTCGATCTCGGAGAACAGGGCATCGAAAACGCCCGCCACGTCCTTCTTGGTCAATTCGGTCTTTTCCGAGATGTTCGCGATGATCTGCGTCTTCGTCAAAGCCTTGGGGGCAACCTTTGCCATCTAGATACCTTTCGCTAGTGCGGTGTGAGTGAAGGCGGTACGGAGAATCCGAGCACAAGACCATTGGCTCCGCCCACGGCTCATGATTAAAGCCGTTTAACAGGCCCGTGCAACCCTCCAACCGCCGAAAAATTGCGGATTTTTCGGCTTTTTTGCCGGCCGGTCACGTGTGAAAAGCCACCCGCCAGGCCCGGGTTCGCCAGCTTGACAGCGACGAGAAACTAGCGCCGGGATCGACCCAGCAAATGAGATAAGCAATTCGCGAGATCGGTATCACGAAATTCATATCCCGTTTCCTGTAGCCGGTTTGGTCGCACGCGGGTGCTGCTCAGCAGCAGCGCATCGGCCATCTCGCCCAACGCCAAACGCAACGCGAAGGCGGGTGCCGGGAACAGCGTGGGGCGGCGCAGGACGCGACCGAGCGACCGCGTGAAGTCGGCGTTGGTCGCCGGGTGGGGCGCCACGAGATTGACGGGGCCGTTGAGCTGCGGGGTCGCCAGGATGTGGTAGATCGCCGAGATCACGTCGTCGATCCCGATCCAGCTCCACCATTGCCGGCCGTTGCCCAGGGGGCCGCCCAGCCCGAGTTTGACCGGCAGCAGGAGTTTCGCCAGCGCCCCGCCACGGGGCGACAGCACCAGCCCGAACCGCAAATGCACGACCCGAATTCCGGCGTCGACCGCGGGCTGGCAAGCGTCCTCCCAAGCGGTCCCCACGTCCGCCAAAAAGTCGTGACCCGCCGAAGAACTCTCGTCCAACCACTCGTCGCCCCGGTTCCCGTAAATGCCGATCGCCGAGGCGCACAGCAGGGCCTTGGGGGGCTGTGGTAATTGGGCGAGCGATTCGCACAGTTGCCGAGTCGGCCAGACGCGACTCTCGGCGATCTCACGCTTGGTCGCGGCCGACCAGCGTCCCTCCCCGATCGATTTGCCCGCCAGATGGACGACGGCATCGATCCCGTTCAACCGAGCGGCCTCCGCCGAACTGCTCCACACCGCCACGGCAGGTGACGCGGCATGGGCCACCGCACGGGCCGCATTCGCCTCGCCACCCCCGGACGCTCGATTCGATGTGCTCAAGCCGAGCGACGACTGCGAGGGGGCGCGGACCAGCCGGACGACTTGATGGCCGGCGAGCCCGAGCAGGCCAGAAAGCTGGCTCCCGACCAAGCCGGTGGCGCCCGAGACGGCGACCGTCAACGGCGGCAAACGATACCTCTGAAAGAGGGCGAGATCGTCGTGCGTTACCCGGTGACGGTAACGGAACATCGCGTCGAGTTGACGTCGGACCCAGCCCCCTGCGACCGCGTTACCGATCCAGCCGCCAGGCAATCGGTAATCGACCTCATCGAACAGTTCCGACTCGGTACCGAATCCTGATGCCGACGACGACGAGTTTGAGGAACTTTCCAGACCTTCCGCCTGCTCGAACCGATGCACGTGATGCCAGTGGGCGAACGGGCCGCTGGACTGCGTGTCCTCAAACCGGCGCGGCGGGTCGTAATCCCCGTGCACGGCAACCCAACGCAGCGGGATCGGTCCCAGGTTGGTCCGTAGGACGACCCGCGAACCTGGGGCCAGCGAGCGGTCACTCGATTCGAGCCGCACGTTTTCCCAGGGCGGAATCAGTCGCTCGAGCGCCCCAGGGGCCTCGTGGTAGGCGAACAACTGCTCCCGGGTGACCGGCACTCGGCACGAAGCCTCGAAGCGAGAGTTCCCTCCCGATCGGTCCGAAGTGCTCGAGCTACCCGACATGATCAAGCCTCCAGTTCCGCCACCCCTGCATTGCCCGCCATCGCACGCAGCTTTTCCAGTGCCCGCTGTTCGAGTTGGCGGACCCGTTCTTTCGACAC
>DITY01000160.1:5281-23013 GCA_002422955.1 Planctomycetaceae bacterium UBA6172 | reverse complement strand
CTGGTGGGGGTCGTGCCCGCCGACGGTGAAAAGAGACGATTGCCTAAAAGTGATCCCGATGGACGATTCCGACAAGACAAACCAGCCTGACGATTCGTCTGAACCCGGGCAGGGCGCGGGGGGCGATCCCGCGGAGCCTGATCAGCCCGCGCGGGGTCCGAATGATGATCCGCAAGTTGCGGAGGAACGGGGTGATGGGGCGGAGGTCCCGGCGACCACGAATCTGTCACAACCGGATGAGGTGAGCTTCTCTCTGGATAAAACGGCCGCCGCGCCGTTCCCCGAGCAGATGGGGCGGTTCCGGCTGATTGGCAAGCTGGGGATGGGCAGCTTCGGGACGGTCTATCGCGCGGTCGATGGCGAGTTGGGGAGGGAGGTCGCGATCAAGGTCGCCAACCCCGATAAGCGGACCCCACGGTATCGGCGTCTGTACCTGCAGGAAGCGCGGGTCTTGGCCCAATTGGACCACCCCGGAATCGTCCAAGTGTTCGATGTCGGCGAATGGCCGGACGGTTCGATCTATGTCATCTCCAAGTTCATTCCCGGGTCCAAGCTGACCGAGTCGCTGAAGGCTCGCGTCGGGGATTTCGTCTTCGCCGCCGACACGCTCGCGACCGTCGCTTCGTCGATGGCGTACGCCCACCGATGTCACGTCGTCCATCGCGACCTGAAGCCCGACAACATCATGCTGGACGAACGGGGGGCACCGATCGTCGTCGACTTCGGGTTGGCGACCGGAGGGAACCCCGCGGACGTGCTGCATGGGCGGGTCGGCACGCGGTCTTACATGAGCCCCGAGCAGGCCCGGGGCGAAAGCCACCGTGTCGACGGTCGGTCCGATATCTATAGCCTCGGCGTAATCCTGTATCAGTTCTTGACCGGCAAGTTGCCGTTCGTGGCTAGGAACGACGAAGAGCTATTGGAGCTGTTTCGTGATCACGAAGTCGTGCCGCCGCGGCAATTGCGATCGCAGGTCCCGCGTGAGCTGGAACGGATCTGCTTGAAGGCGCTGAGCAAGCGGGCGTCGGATCGGCATTCGACGGCGGATGACATGGCCGAGGAGCTGCAAGCCTGGCATGGCAAGCGGCAGACGACGTCTCAGGCTACGGTTGCTGAAGGACAAGCGGCTGGGGCGGAGGCTGCTGGCGAAGCGGCTAAATCGCAGCCGGCCAGCGGCGGTTCGACGGGATCGCGACAGCGGCCGTTGACCGATTTGGTGCCGCGTGGGCTGCGCAGTTACGGGCCGGAGGATGCCGACTTCTTCCTGCGGATGCTGCCCGGTCCGGTCGGCCGCGAAGGGATCCCCGATTCGGTTTGGTTTTGGAAGCTGCGGATCGAATCACACGACGCGGAACAGGCCTTCCGGGTCGGCCTGTTGGTCGGCGAGAGCGGCAGTGGGAAATCGTCGATGATCCGCGCCGGCGTCTTGCCGGTGCTCAAGGGCGTCGACACGATCGTGTTGGAGAGTCGTCCCGCCGATCTGGCGGAGCGACTGCGGAAGCGGTTGGAGCAGGTTGCCGACATCGGCCCGCTCGGCGACGACGTCCAGCAGGCGTTGGTGTCGGTTCGCGACCGGATGCCCGATGATCGCAAACTGCTGATCGTGCTCGACCAGTTCGAGGCTTACCTGCACGAGACCGACGAGCACGGCGGTTGGTTGGCGGAGACGCTACGGCAATGCGATGGCGTCGCGGTGCAGGCGTTGCTGATTGTCCGCGAGGATTTCTTTCGCGAGGCATCGAGCTTCATGAAGGCGATCGAAGAGCCGCTGCTGCAGAACGCCAACTTCGCCACGCTCGAACGGTTCGGCAAGGCGCACGCCCGCCGGGTGTTGACCGGATTCGGGATCGCGCTGCAGGCGATCAATCCGAACACACCCGATTGGTCCGCGGAGAAGTTTGTCGAGCAGGCGGTCGACGCGTTGGCCGAGGAGGGTCGCGTGACGCCGGTCCGGTTGGCGATGTTGACCGAAATGTTAAGGGACTCACCCTGGACTCCCGCGACGCTGCGTCAAGTCGGCGGCATGGAAGGTTTGGAGGTGGCGTTCTTGAGGGAACGGTTGACCGGGGCAGGGGCGCATCCCGAGTTCCGCCGCCGCCCCGACCTGGTGCGTCGGATTCTCGATTCGTTGCTGCCGATCGAATCGGTATCGATCCGCCAGCACACGGTCACGGCCGACGAGATCATCGCGCGGGGCGGGATGGAGGAAAATCCGGAAACCGTCCGCGAGCTGCTGCGGTTGCTCGATCGGGAGGTGCGGCTGATCACGCCGGCGGCCAGCGAAGAGTCCGCGTGGCAGGGCGGATCGGCGGGGGCGGTACCGCTCGGGAGTGCGCTGGGCAGCGGTGGCAGCGGGCAGGGCAGTAGCAGCGGGCAGGGCAGTGGCAGCGGGCATGGGCCGGCGCGTTACCAATTGACTCACGACCATCTGGTGCCGAGCTTGCGATCTTGGATGGCGGCCGAGGACGAGTCGACCTGGCGGGGGCGGAATCGGTTGGCGCTGCGGAGCGCCGCCCGCCGCTGGTCGGTCGATCGCGGATCGGGGCATTTGGCCGGTCCGCTGGCGCTGGCGAAATGGAAACTGTTCACGCGGCGGGGCGAGCGGAATGAGATCGAGCGGGAGTTCCTTCGTGTCTCGTCGAAGCGGCTGGCGCGAGGGGCCGCGGTGGCGATCGGCGTGCTCGCGATCGTGGGTGCCTCGGTCCGCGGCGAGTTGAACGAGCGGACGCGGGCAGGGATCGTCGCTGCGGTTCGCTCGAGCAACTTGGCCGAGCTGCCTTCACTCGCGCGGGACGCTGAGAAGTATGAGACGCTGGACCATGTGCGGCGTGAGCTGGCAGCGGCCGAGGCGGCTGGCGAGATGCCTGCGAATTTCCACTGGCTGTTGCTGGCGACCGACCCGGTGGAGAAGCATTTGCCGGCAGTGTTGGAAGACGCGAAAGGTTTGCGAGCGGAGGAGGTGCCTGGGGCGGTAGAAATGCTGCGACGCGCGCCTCGGGAGGCGCGTGGGGCGATTTCACAAAATCTGCAAGCCGATCAGCCGCGCGCGCGGGTTGCCGCTGCGGCGTTGGCCGTGCAGCTCGACCCGTCGCTCGCGACGCGGTTTTCAGCCGATGCCGAAGCCCTGTTGCGCGACCTGGATTCCCTGCCGCTGGACGAACTGGGCGGTTGGCTCGAATGGCTCAAGCCACTCGAACCCGCGCTCACGCCGGCCGCCATCGGAAGGCTCGCTCAACCCGACAATTCGCTCCGTCGCGAGCGTCTGTTGGAAATTCTCCTTGAGATCCAGCCAGTGATCGAATCCGAGAATCTGGCTGAGCTGGCGTCGCTGCTGGAACCGCACGAGCTCGCGCCGTTGGTCGAGAAGGTCAAGCAGTCGAGTGACCCATCGGGCCGAGAACAGCTGGTCACCGAGTTGCGGGAATCGTATCGCAAGATCGCGAACGGGGATCAGGCCCGCAGCGAATCCGCGGCGCCGCTGGATGCGACTTGGCAAGCGTTGGTCACGAAGGGACAGGGGCTTGCCGACGGCGAGTGCGTCGCGGTGGCGCGTCTGCCTCGATCGGAGTTAGACGGTTTGGGCGCGGAACTGGAGCAACACGGCTATCGGTTGGCCAGTCGACGACCGAGTGCTGGGGCAGCGGACGGCGAGGCTTCGGGCGATGGGGCTCAGGGTTCAGCCGTCTGGCTGCGGGACGGACGGATCGGCAAGGTGTTCGGACCTTGGAGTTCGGACGAGTTGGAGGAGGAGGTTCGCAGGGCGATGTCGGAGGGCTGGTTGTTGGAAGACGTCGCGTTCGAGCGGTCGGCCGGGGAGGGAGCTGAATCGGGGTGGATCGTCATCGGCAGTCAGGCCGAGAACCCGCCGGCGGATTCGTCGTCGGCGGAGCAGTCGGAGGTCACGCCCCATCCGCTTCGTCGCTACGCGAATCTGTTCAGCTATCACCGCGATGCGTTAGCGCAAGAGAAATCTGGCTATTCGGCACAGCGAGTCGCGTACAACGGGCTGGCGGATGGAGGCACGGAGGTCGTCGTGATTTGGTCGCCGGACGACGGGACGGTCGAAGACCGGGAATGGGGGAGTAATGTGCGATATTTCCCAGTCTTCAACGACTGGACCCCCAGCGCGACCGCGACAGATGCCCGTTTGATACCGGTCTTCGATGAGGCGGGACATGCGCTGAAACTCTGGGCTGCGAGTCAGGCCGGTGCCGCGGCCAGCAGTGGGTCCGCATCGCCACGCCAGTGGACGCCTGAGTTCGCGAAGCAGCTGAGGGACGCACGCCTGTGGGATTGGCTGATGCAAATCGAAACCGCTGACCGTGACCCGGATGAGAAGGCAGAGCTTGAGGTGCTTCAAGCCACCGCCCTGCTCTATTCTGGCCGAATCGACGAGGCGAAAGCGCTGTACGAGCCAAATCGCAATTCCTCAGCGACCGATCCATTTTGGGATGCTCGCGTCGCAGCCCGTTCGGGCGATTCCGGGCAGCTCGAGGAGGCCCTGATCGAGATCCCGAAACCGAAATCTCCTCGGCTGGACCTGACCGCGAAGGTCATGGGCCTGCGGGCGGACGCCTCGCCGGAACATCAGGACGAGATCGCACGGCAGTTCCTCAACATGCTCCAGAGTCAGCCGAAAGAAGACCAAGCGAAGCTGATCTTCAGTGTCGTTCGGGAACCGGCCTTGGATCGCCTGATGCTGCACTCCCAAATCCGCCAATGGATGCGAGATGCCGGTTGGGGGCAATTTTGCGGTGGCGTTTGGCAGGGACATACCGATCGGCGAGGAACAATGCAGACGGGCAAGCTGGAAGATGCGGCCGAGTCGATGCGGACGCTCCGCCGGCTGGGTTACCGGCCGAGCTGCATCGAATCGGATGGCGAACGGATGGTCTCGGCTTGGCAGCGTCCATTCAACGTCCCAATCGAGAGCCGCAGCGCGGCGGCGCAGGCCAGCCTGGCGGTTTGCATCGCCCTGCTCGGAGAATGGGACCTTGTGGAAGGGGTTCTGAGCGACAAGCTGGGCGTCCCGGTTGCCGAAGAGACGCTGGCGGCGCTGAGCTCTGCCGGGGCGGATCCCCAGCGTCTGGTCGAACTGCTGCGACAATCGCTGTCACGCGAGCTGCGGCGGAACGTGCTGTGCTGCCTGTCCGCGTTTCCCGTCAGCCAACTGAAGCCGGCCGACCAGGAGTACATGCAGGGGAAATTGGTCGACTGGTCGGGCGATGCGGACAACGCGGTGGCCGCGGCCGCGATGCACCTTGGGAGGCGATGGTTTCCGGAACAGTTCAGGGCGAAGGCCGGTTCGCCCATCGCGACGGCGGCGGCTGGTTCGGTTCCCACGCGGACGACCGCGGCGGACAACACGGCGATGATCGAAATCCGTCCGCCCGAACGAGTTTGGACCGGTACTTATAACTTCGAACCCGACCGGACCCGCTCCGAAAAGGGGGCCTACATGAGCGGCATGCAGCGATTTGCGATCGGGCAGACCGAGATCACGGTCGAGCAATTCGAGGAGTTCCTGCGCGATGAGAAGGTCAAGGCCTTTTATGGCAAGAACCCGTTCGACGCGAGTAGGCGGTTTGCCGACCGTGACGATTGCCCCAGGACAGCCGTTCGGTGGTATGACGCGATCACCTATTGCCAGTGGTTGAGCGAGCGCGAAGGTTTGCCGGAAAGCGAGTGGTGTTTTCCTGGGATCTGGGAGCTTCCGGATACCACGTCCTACTCGTTGCCGGAAAATGTCTTAAGCCGCACCGGTTATCGGCTGCCGACCGAAGTCGAATGGGAATTGGCTGCCGCGGCGGGCGGCGAGTCGACTTGGCCGACCGGTTGGACCGCTCGACTGAACGATCGCTATGCTTGGACGTCCGAAAACAGCGGCAGGAAAAGCCACCCGGTTGCCAGCAAACTGCCGAACCGTTACGGGTTGTTTGACATGCTCGGCAATGCTAGCGAGTGGTGTTTGGAACCCTTCCTCGATTACCGCCTGCCGTATGACAGTCCCAATCTGCGTTGGGATTCTCGGTTTCTGCGGGGATCGGTGGTCGTGAAGTCGCCCAATCCTCAAAGAGTCCTGAATTTCAATCTTCGGGGCGGTTCTTATGCGCAAAGCGATGTGGGTGCGCGACCCAGCATGCGGGTGCTGAGCAAACCGGATGAAAAGATTCACTACTTCGGCTTCCGGATCGCGCGGACGCTGCCGGAACCGGACTGAGCCAGACTGTTCGCTAGGTCGGCCTGTTCACTGAGCCGGCCCCATCACGGTGCCAGCCCCCTTCACTCGAAGGGGGGAGTCTCGTGGTGGAGGATGGCCAGGGCGTTGGCGGCGGCGTGCTGCTCGGCGTCCTTCTTGTTGTTCCCCCAAGCCGGCTGGAATTCCTCGCCGCCGATCACGGCCGAGACGCGGAACCGCTTGCGATGGTCCGGCCCCGATTCGGTGACCAAGCGGTAGTGCGGCGTGCTCGCCCGCTCCCGCTGCGCGAATTGTTGGAGCAGCGATTTGTAATTGCCGCTGCCCCGGCCTTCGACAGCGCCGCGGACTTCCGGCGCCAACCACTGGTGCAGCCGGGCGCGGACGACGTCCAAACCGGCATCCAAGTAAATCGCCGCGACGACCGCTTCGAACACGTCGCTGACCAACGATTTGGGGAAGCTTTGCCCCAGATGAATCCCCTTGCCGACGATCAGGCATTGTTCCAGCCCGAGTTGGCAGGCGACCTTGCCGCACACTCGACGGCTGACGACCGCTGATTTGATCTTGGTCAAATCCCCTTCGCTGTACTCGGGGTATTCCTCATACAACCACTGGCAAACGACCAACCCCAGGATGCTGTCACCCAAAAACTCGAGTCGCTCGTTGCTGCTCAGCCGATGACTGGCGCCCGAAGCGTGGGTCAGTGCCGCCTGCAGCAATTCCAAGTTGGTGAAGCGGTGATCGACGATCTGCTGGCAGCGTTCCAACTTTTCGGCGATGCCGTGCTCCTCATCAAACCAGACCTCACGATCCAGGCCGAACGGGAAGGGGTGCTGGTCCGAGGGCGCGTCGAGACCGCTGATGTCCGCCTGCGAATCATCGCCAGAATCCGGTGGGACGTGCATCGGAACGACTATCGCAGACCAAGAAAAACTCGAACCGAATGGGGCGAAAAGGTCGAAGGGGCCAGACCGAAGCCCCTCCGCCAGCGAACACGAAGTCGCGGCACCCTGTTGTCGAGAGGTTGGGAGTCTAACGATTTGGCCCTATCCGTACCATTGCACGCGAGACCCAGAAGGTGCATTTTCGGCACATTTCAGCCACTTTCGCGGAACCTCGCGGGCCTTTCCGGGTTTACCCAAGCGACGGATTTCGGTTGAAACCGGGGCCGAAAAGTCTTATGATGGAGTGTCGGCCAAAAACGTGGTCGTACCAGCCAACATCCCGCCTCTGATTCCCGCCGGTTGACTCGGTCGCCTAGCCGACCTCGATCGGGTGCGGGTTTTCCTACCACCAACGGTGTGATCAGCCGATGATTTTTGCTTGCTCGAGGAGCATTGCATGCTCGGGGTCGATTGGAGTGGCCCTGCTATCGCTCGTTCTCGGGCTAGGCGACGTCGTTGCGCAAGAGGTGGCCGCGGCCCAACAAGAGGAACGAGCGGCCCAGTGGCAGGCGGGTGGCTGGTCGCTGTTGCAGCGTTTTTGCGTCGAATGCCACAACGCCGAAACCCAGGAGGCCGAAATCGACCTCTCGCCGTTCGGCGACCTGGCGCACGCGGAAGCCAATCCGGAACTGTGGGGCCGTGTCCTGCAGATGATCCGCTTCGGCGCGATGCCGCCGGATGATGCGGCGTTGCCGACCGAGGCGGAGCGACGGCAGTTGTCGCTGGCGCTCGACCAGGCCATTTACAACGTCACCTGCGACCTGCGGCCTCGTTCGGGACGCGTGACCGCTCGCCGATTGAATCGGGTCGAATACAACCACACGATTCGCGATCTGTTCGGCGTCGAACTCGACATGACGGGCGAATTCCCCTCGGACGAAGTCGGGGGTGGCTTCGACAACAACGCCGACGTGTTGGCGATGCCGCCGATGCTGTTCGAGAAATATCTCGATGCGGCGGAGAAGGTCGCCGGCGCCGTGCTGCTCGATCCCGATTCGCTCAAAAAGGAAACCATCGAACTCAGCGGCGAGCGGATCGCGATCACCGGAGACGGCTACACCGAATCGTTTTACGGCCGCTTGTTCCCGCACGAATCGTTCGCCTGGTCGGAATTCGAGATCACCACGCCGGGGGTGTACCGCATTCGCGTCACGGGGGCCGCCGCCCACAACCATCTGGAAGCGAGCAAGGAGCCGGACAAGGCAGCAGAGGCGGAAGCGGCAGCGGAAGCGGTCGTGGAGACGCCCGCCGAACCGCCAGCACCGTTTACTCAAGCCTTGGCGGTCTACGATCAGCAGGGCGTCCCGCTGCTGGTCGAAAATTTCAAGTACACCGAAGATGGTGGCGATTCGGCCACGTTCGATCACGAGTTTCAGGCCGGCGTCACGCGGCTGATTTTCGCGACCGTCCCACAGAAGCCGGAAGAGTTGAGCGACTTGCCGAAATTTGAGATCGGGCGACTCGATGACGCAGCGCTGGCTGCGGGACGCGATCAATTCCAAAAGTCACTCGAAATCAGCCGCAAGATTCCGCGTGAAACGCTGGCGTTTTTGTTTCGCAAGGCGTCGATCGAAGGGCCGCGCGATTTCCCCAAGGAAGCGCTGCCGCCCAGCCAGTCCCAGATCGCCGTCAAGGTCGCCTCACGCCGCGGCGACAAGTACGCCGGTGTCGAAGAGGCGGCCACGGCTTGCCTGAAGCCATTGATTCGACGGGTCTTCCGGTCTCCGGTCGATGATGAAACGCTGAACCGCTACGTCAGTCTGGTGAAGGTCGCGACCGATCGTGGTGACTCCTTTCACCGCGGCTTGCAGGACGCGATCACCGGCATGCTGGTTTCTCCCCGATTCCTCTTTCGTGTCGAAGTGCCGGCCCCGGACGCGAAGCCCGAGGAGGGTGGCGAGTTCCGCCTGAACGACCATCAGCTCGCCTCACGGCTCTCTTACTTCCTTTGGAGTAGCATGCCGGACGATGAACTGTTGAAACTCGCCGACAAAGGGCAACTCGCGCAGCCGGAAGTGCTCGCCGCGCAGGTCGAGCGGATGTTGCGTGATCCCAGGTCGAATTCACTGGGCGACCAATTCGCGGCCCAGTGGCTCGGGCTGCGGAACTTGGAATCGATGACGCGTGACGAGTCGAAGTTTCCCGAATACAGCCCCGAGTTGGTCGCTTCGATGGCGGGTGAGACCGAGCGATTGTTCTTGCATGTTCTCCGCGAGAACCGACCGGCTGGCGAATTGCTGAATGCCGATTACACCTTCGTCGATTCCCGATTGGCCGCCTTTTACGGGTTGCCACCGGTCCCCGAGCCGGCCGCTGACGGGTTTGCGCGCGTGTCGCTCGCCGACGCCCCTCGCCGAGGAATTTTGACCCATGCCAGCGTGCTGACGCTGACCAGCTTCCCTACCCGAACCAGCCCCGTGCTCCGCGGCAAGTGGATTCTCGAGAGTGTGTTGGGGACCCCGCCGCCCGAGCCGCCGCCGAATGTGCCCGAACTGGGCGCCAACCAAGCGGATACCTCCGCGATGTCGATGCGCGAACAGATGGTCATCCACCGCGATAATCCGTCCTGTTCGTCCTGCCATCGCGTGATGGATGAACTCGGTTTCGGTTTTGAAGATTATGACGCGATCGGCCGTTATCGGGGCGATACGGGCATCGACGCCTCGGGCGAGCTGCCCGGTGGCCGCGCTTTCCGAGGAGGGCGCGACTTGGCCGAAACCTTGCGGAAAACCGAATCGGCTCGCTTCGCATCCACCGTCGCCGAGAAATTGCTCGGGTTTTCGATCGGACGGGAATTATCCCCGAGTGATCGCTGCGTTGTTGAACAGATCGTCGGTTTGACTGAAGCCAACGACTATCCCGTGGCCGATCTGGTAAAACAGGTTGTAGCCAGCCGTCCGTTCCAGTATTTCGAAGCTGAACCAGGAGCCTATCATGAGTCGGAATGATCAGATGTCGTCGAGCCTCAGCGGCAAACTCCTCGGAGCCAAACTCAGCCGCAGGGCACTGCTACGCGGAGCCGGGGTGACGATGGGGTTGCCCTGCTTGGAAGCGATGACCCCGATGGCCCGTAGCGCCTTCGCGTCGCCTACCGAAACCGCCGCCCGCCCCGTGCGGATGGCATTCATTTTCGTCCCCAACGGCGTGATTCAGCCGAAATGGGAATGCCAGGGCGAAGGGGAAAGCTTCGAGCTTTCGGAAACGCTCAGCCCGCTCGCCCCGTTCAAGTCGAAGCTCAATGTGCTCGACGGCTTGGCACTGGATAACGGACGGGCGCACAAAGACGGGGCCGGCGATCACGCCCGCGCCGGAGCGACGTTCCTCACTTCGGCCCGGCCGCTGAAGACCTCCAGCCGCGTCCAACTCGGCGTCTCGGTCGACCAGATCTGCGCCCAGCAACTCGCCGGGCAAACCCGCCTGGCGTCGATCGAACTCGGGTTGGTCGGCAGCCGCAATGCGGGCAGCTGCGACTCGGGATATTCCTGTGCCTACTCGTCCAACATCTCGTGGCGCAATGAAACCACGCCGATGGCCAAGGAAACGATCCCGCGGCTCGCTTTCGAACGCCTGTTCGGTTCGGGCGACACGCATGAACGCCGCGAGCGGAATGCGGTCCGTCGCAGCATCTTGGACATCGTCTCCGAAGACGCCAAGCAGCTGATCAACAAGGTCGGCGATACCGATCGACGCAAATTGGACGAATATTTTTCGGGCATTCGCGAACTGGAACTGAGGATCAATCAGACCGACCAGGCCGATCGTGAGTCGTTGCCGGATCTGGATGTGCCGATGGGCCGCGTGGAAGCGTTCCGTGAACACGCCCGCTTGATGTTCGACTTGATGGTCGTCGCGTTCCAAACCGATGCCACTCGGGTCGCGACCTTCATGCTCGACAACGCCGGCGGCAACCGCAGCTACACGGAAATCGGCATCAAGGAAGCGCACCACGGCCTGAGCCACCATCGCAACGAAGCCGAACTGGTCGGTAAGCTCGAGAAGATCGATCGCTACTTGGTCGAACAGTACGCGTACTTCCTTGAGAAGCTCGACTCGGTCGTCGACGGCGATGGCACGCTGCTCGATAACTCGATGATCATGTACGGCAGCGGGCTAGGCGACGGCAATCGTCACACCCACCACGACTTGCCGATCGTCATGGCCGGTGGTGCCCGTGGCCAGATCAAGACGGGTCGTCGGTTGAAGTACGAGAAGGACACGCCGGCGGCGAACCTGTACCTTTCGATGCTCGACATGATGGGCACGCCAGCGGAACGGATCGGCGACAGCAATGGCCGGTTGCCAAACCTGAGCTAACTTGGCCGACGGCCTGCAACTTTTCTTCCCCGCTCGGCGCTGCCGAGCGAGGTCGTGGTACCCAGTCCTGCTTCGATCGGGCAGGACTTCCGATGACGGAGTCGGCCGTTTGGGCGATTGAATAGGTCTCGCTGTCGGATCATTCCGCATTCTCGGCCTAACCGGTTCGCCGTTCGCGTTAGTCCGCGGGCGGAGTCACCACGTGAGCGGAACGCGGACTATCATGATGCGTTAGCTGTCGACCGGCGCGATTCGCGAGGCCGACTTTTCCGTAGGTTTCGTATTCTGAGTACCGATCGAGCATGCTTCCCGGTTTAACGGTCGGTTCCGAATCGGACTTGATTTGGCGGGTGGGCGCGGAACACGCGGTTCATCTCGGTTACCCGCCGATGGCGCTCCGCCCGACCGGCGAAGGGCAGCCGCCGCCCACTTCGATTTCGGCCGCGGTCTTTTCGACCCCCAGCATGATTTTGCTGATGGAACGGGCCGCGCGGAAAGTGATTGAGCCGTTCTTGGAACCGGGCGAAACTTCGGTCGGTGCGATCGTGCAAGTCGACCATTTGGCACCCACGCCGATCGGGTCGGAAGTTCGCGCGGTCGCCCGCGTGACCGCGATCGATGGCCGCACGATCGACTTCGACGTCGTCGCGCACGATCGGCACGACTTCATCGGTCGTGGGACTCATCGCCGGGCCGTCGTCAAGCTCGAAAAGATCGCGCGGCGGATCGACGACAAGGCCAAGTTGGGATTCGGCCCGGTCGGCTTATACCCCGGTTCGGCTACCGGCTCCCCAGCCACCCAGGAAATTTCATTGAACGCCCAGCCCGCTCAACTCAAGACTCCGGCCGCGGATGTCCCGTTGCCCGCAACGCCGACATTGAAGGTCGAAATTGCCGGAGCAATCGCCCACGTGGTGCTCAATCGGCCTCAGAAGAAGAATGCCGTCAACCGGCAGATGACCGAAGACTGGGAGCGGCTGAACGCCTTCTTCGCCGCGCACACCGAGATCCGGATCGTGATTGTCAGCGGAGCGGGCGATGACTTTTGCGCCGGTGACGATGTCCCCGAAGTCGGCACCTTGCCGCTGATCGAAGCGCAGGAGCTCAGTTATCGCCAAGCCCGGCTGTACCTCGCTTGGGAGCAATTGCCCCAGGTCTTCATCGCCGCCGTAACGGGTGGGGCGTTGGGGGGCGGCTGTGTCGCGGCCTGTGCCTGTGACTTCCGCATCGCCACCCACGACGCGCGGTTCGGCATGCCCGAAATTCTGCTCGGTTGGCCCCCCGGCTATGGCATCGCGCAGCTGACCGCGCTGATCGGCAAGGCTCGCGCCATGGAACTCTGTTTGACCGGCGAACCGATCTCCGCGCGGCAAGCGGCCGACTGGGGACTGGTCAACCGCTTGGTATCGACGCGCGAGTTGCTCCGCGCCGCCAAGCAATGGGCAGAGACGCTGCTGAAGCTGCCGGCCACGGCGATGACCGAGACCAAGCGGTTGCTGCATGCCGACGAAGGGCTGCAGCCCAAGACGGCCTTTCTGGCCGATACGGCAGCCTACGTGCGATGTCTCGAACTGCCGGACGCCCGTCGCGGTATCGCTAACTTCGTAGCCAAGCGATTACCGGCTCAGCGGCTCAACCGCCGCGGTTAAGGGCGTCAGCCGACGCGGCAATCTTGCCCAGCTCAATCGCCGGGTTTGAATAGCCGGGCACTACGGGTTAGCGGCCCAGGCGGCGGCGTTCCGATTCGAGCAAGAAGATCTTCCGCAGCCGGATGCTGGTGGGAGTGATCTCGACCACTTCGTCGTCCTCGATGTACTCCAGCGCCGCTTCCAGCGACATTTGACGGGGCGGTTTGAGGATCACGTTTTCGTCGCTGCCGGAAGCCCGCATGTTGGTCAGCTTCTTTTCGCGGCAAGGATTGACCACCAAGTCGTTGTCCCGCGCGTTCTCGCCGACGATCATCCCTTCATAAATGACATCGCCCGGGGCGACGAACAGGTCGGAGCGGTCTTGCAGCGCGAACAGCGCGAAGCCCATCGCCTTGCCAGAAACCATCGATACCAACACGCCGTTGCTGCGATGCGGCACATCACCCTCGACCGGCCGATAGCTATCGAAGCGGTGATTGATGATCGCCGTGCCGCGGGTCGCGTTCAGCAGCCGGGTGCGAAGCCCGATCAGCCCGCGGGCGGGGATCAAGAACCGCAACAAGCTGTAATCGCCACGCTGGTTCATCTCTTCCAATTGACCGCGACGGTTGCCGACCAACTCCATCACCGGCCCCATGTTGTCCGCTGGAACTTCCACCGCCAGCGTTTCGAAAGGCTCGTGAGTCTTGCCGTCGATCTGCTTGAACACCACGCGCGGCTTGCCGACGCTCAGTTCGAAGCCTTCGCGGCGCATGGTCTCGATCAGGATCGCCAAGTGCAGCACGCCGCGGCCGCGAACGGCGTAGGCTTCGGTCCCTTCGACCGGCTCGACTCGCAGCGCGACGTTGCGTTCCAGTTCCTTCTCGAGCCGCGCCTTGAGCTGACGCGTGGTGACGTATTTTCCTTCGCGACCGACCAGCGGCGAGGTGTTGACGCTGAACACCATTTCCAGGGTCGGCTCGTCGACCGCCAAGCGGGTCATCGCGACGCCGGAATCGACCGCGGTGATCGTGTCACCGATCTCGACTTCTTCCAGCCCTTCGATCGAAACCAGGTCCCCTGCGGAAGCTTCCTCGGTCGGCACGCGGCCGAGCTTATCGAACACATACAGCCCCGAGATCTTGATGCGGCGGGCGCCGCCGTGGCTGTGCAGATCGACGTACTGACCGGTGCGGATCCGACCGGTGTTGATCCGGCCGACCGCGATTCGCCCGACATATTCCGACCAGTCCAGCGTCGTGACCATCATCTGCAGCGGCGCGTCGGGATCGGCTTCTGGCCCCGGCAGTCCATCGACCAGCAGGTCGAGCAGCGTCGTCATGCTGTCGGTCGGAACCTTCGGATCGAAGGTCGCGTAGCCTTCCTTGGCGGAAGTGAAGACGTACTTGGCGTTGTCGAGCTGGTGTTCGCCACCCAGCTCGGCCAACAGTTCCAGCGCCTCGTCGAGAGCTTCCCGCGGGCGTCCGTCGGGGCGGTCGACCTTGTTGACCACGACGATCGGCCGGGCGCCAGCTTCCAGCGCCTTTTCCAACACGAACCGGGTTTGCGGCATCGGCCCCTCGGCGGCGTCGACCAAAACCAACGCACCGTCCGCCATGCTGACGACCCGCTCGACCTCGCCACCGAAGTCGGCGTGGCCTGGGGTGTCGATCAGGTTGATTTTCACGCCGCGATAATGGATCGCGATGTTCTTGGCCAGGATCGTGATCCCGCGCTCACGCTCCAAGTCGTTGCTGTCGAGGATTCGTTCACCGCGGAGTTCGGTGTCGCGGTACTGGCCGCTTTGCCTCAATAAGCAATCGACCAGCGTGGTTTTGCCATGGTCGACGTGGGCAATGATTACGACGTTTCGGATGTCTTCGCGGCGCACGGGAGAGTTCGCTTCAAGCGGCGTAGGGAGGGGTGAGGGAACAAGTCGCGAAGCGGGTCCGTCCCAGCGAAATCGTATCGTGGGCCCACCCGAAATCGAGCAAGACCTAGCAAGGGACAGAGCCCCTGAAAAGTTGCAAAATCGCGTCCTTCTCGCATTAAGATGACCGGCGGACCGCGAGCGGGTCAACGCCAACGGGAAACGAGGGGCGGATGAACCACCCTATGGAGCTGCGGCGTCCATTAGCGTGGCGATTAAGGGGCCTGATGTCGCCAAGATTCCGGGCCGCGGAGAATGTTTTCGCCCCGATCGCCTTTGGCGTTGTCAACGCTTCCGTTTCATGGCATCATGAAAACTTGTTGGTAATCCGATCCGTCGCTACCGTCTCGCGCCTCGCTTGACGGCTACTTGATCGTCCGACTTTGTGAAATTTTTCACAAAGTAGCCAAAGTCCGCCGAGTGGGTGAGCCCGTTGCTCCCTGGTCCGCGGCTGCGGTTTGGAATCGATGGGGTAAGGCGTGCGGGTCATCCTTTCTCGACCGGTTCCTCGGCATTCCTCGGGATTGACGTTCACTCATGACGGTAATCAAACGCGGGCTGGATGTGCCCATCTCGGGCGAGCCTGATCAGCGAATCGAAATGGGTTCCGCCGTGACCCGCGTCGCGCTGGTCGGTGANNCCGGTGATGGAAGATAAGAAGAACCCCGGGGTGCTGTTCACCGCCCCGGCCGCCGGCAAGGTGGCTCAGATCATTCGCGGCGCCAAGCGGAAGTTCGAAGCGCTCGTGATCGACGTTCAGGGTGACGCCGCGGTGAGCTTCGGCGGTTCGGGTAGGGTTTCGGTCGAATCGATGGGTCGCGACGCCGTCGCCGACGAGTTGATCCGTAGCGGGCTTTGGACGGCACTGCGAACTCGACCGTTCGGTCAGATCCCCACCCCGGCCGAGAAGCCGCATTCGATTTTCGTCACCGCCATCGACACCAACCCGCTCGCGGCCGACCCCGCGGTCGTGATCGCCGGGCGTGAAGAAGCGTTCGTCGTAGGGCTTCATGCCCTGTCGCGTTTGACCGAGGGCAAAGTCTTCGTTTGCAAAGGCCCGAAGGGTTCGATCCCGGGTGGCGGCGGACGGATCCAGCCCGAGATTTTCTCCGGACCGCATCCGGCCGGTTTGGTCGGCACGCACATTCACTTCCTTGACCCGGTCGGCCCCGGCAAGACGGTCTGGTATGTCAATTACCAAGACGTGTTGGCGATCGGCACGCTGTTCCTTTCGGGCAAGCTCGATCCGCGGCGCGTCGTGTCGCTCGCCGGTCCGGTGGTGCTCCGACCGCGGTTGATCGAGACCCGGCTGGGTGCCGAAATCGGTCCCTTGATCGCTGGCGAACTGGACTTGGGGGTTCAGTCGCGTGTGATCAGCGGGTCGATCCTGTGCGGCCGCAAGTCCGAATCGCCGACCGGCTTCTTGGGGCGATACCACCTCCAGATCTCCGCCTTGCAAGAAGGCAACCAGCGCGAGTTTCTCGGCTGGCAGCAGCCCGGCTTCGATAAGTATTCGGTCACCAAGATCTTCGCTTCGGCACTTGCCAAGGGGAAGAAATTCGCCTTGACGACCAGCACCGGCGGCAGCGAGCGAGCGATGGTGCCGCTGGGCACTTACGAAAAGGTCGTGCCCCTCGACATCCTGCCGACTCAGTTGCTGCGGGCCTTGATCACCCGTGATATCGAAGACGCCAAGAAACTGGGCGTGTTGGAACTGGAGGAGGAGGACGTCGCTCTTTGCACGTTCGTCTGCCCCGGTAAATACGAATACGGTTCGCTGCTGCGAGACAACCTGTCCACGATTCAACGCGAAGGCTAACCTCAAAAATGCAAGCTCTGCGTGACGTTTTGGATCGCGTCCACCCTTACTTTGCCAAGGGCGGGATCCTCGAAAAAGCTTACCCGATGTACGAGGCGCTCGACACGTTTCTGTACACACCGGGGGAAACGACTAAGAAAGTCACTCACGTTCGCGACGGGATCGACCTGAAGCGAATGATGAGCATGGTGGTGCTCGCGCTCATCCCGGTCACCCTGTTCGGGATGTGGAACACGGGCTATCAGGCGAACAGCGCGATCACCAAGATGGCGGCCGTCGGGGCGGAGTACAACTTCGATTGGCATCACACGGTGCATTCGTTCTTGGGCTTGGGCCACGACCCGACCAGCCTGCTCGACAACTTCATCTATGGCGCGATTCACTTCCTGCCGATTTATATCGTCTGCATGTTCGTCGGCGGCCATATCGAGTTGGTCTTCAGCGTCCTGCGTGGGCATGAGATCAACGAAGGGTTTCTCGTCACCGGATTGCTGTTCCCGCTCACCCTGCCGGCCAGCATCCCGCTGTGGCAGGTCGCGTTAGGGATCGCGTTCGGCGTGATCGTGGCGAAGGAGGTGTTCGGCGGGACTGGACGGAACTTCTTGAACGTCGCCTTGACCGCCCGGGCATTCCTGTACTTTGCTTATGCCGAGCAGATTTCCGGCAACAAAGTCTGGACCGCGGTGGACGGTTTCAGCGGAGCCACGGCGTTGGGCCAGATGGCGGCCGCGAAACCTGGGCAAGCGATCGCCTCGCTGTCGGCGGTTGAGTACCCCTGGGGTGCGGAGCCGGTCACCTTGACCAACGCCTTCTTGGGGACGATCCAAGGTTCGCTGGGCGAAACTAGCACGTTGTTGTGCATCGTCGGGGCGGCAATCCTGATCGCGTCCGGGATCGG